>CAYZVM010000083.1:0-23655 GCA_964481485.1 uncultured Saprospiraceae bacterium
GGAAAAACACCAAAGTCGTCGTCGGTCGCAAAGGCCGCATGGCAATGCCGCTCGATATCTTAGTGACTTACGACAATGGCGAGCAAGAACTTTTCTACGTCCCGCTCGAAAGTATGCGTGGCGAAAAACCTACGGAAAACACCATGAAACGCACTGTGTTGCCCGACCACCGCTGGGTGGACCCGACCTACGAATTTGAAATCCAGGAACGGATGCGGAACATCAAAAAAATCGAGATAGACCCGACGCACCGGATGGCGGATTTGGTATGGGAAAACAATGTTTGGAAGGGAAAATAGGGGGGCGGGTGACGTTTGTGGAATGAACAAAAAATATTGGAACCGGCATTTCGCGCTTAATTTTCCCTATTTTTGTTTCCGTTCTTCCTTTCCAAACAAACACAACCACCATGGCACAACCAAAAGTCCGCCTCCTCCCCGCCCGAAAATGCATCGCCCTCGTGGCACACGACCACAAAAAGAAAGACCTGATTGATTGGGCTTTTTACAATCGGGCCGTGCTGGCCCGGCACGAACTGCTCGCTACCGGCACTACTGGCCGCCTGCTCACCGAGGCGCTCGACCGCCCGGTGCAAGTCCTGCAAAGCGGCCCGCTCGGCGGCGATTTGCAAATCGGCGCACTCATTTCAGAAGGGAAAATTGACGTGCTGATTTTTTTCTGGGATCCCATGGAGGCTCAGCCCCACGACCCCGACATAAAAGCCCTGCTGCGCATCGGTGTGGTGTGGAATATCCCTTTCGCCTGTGACCGCGCCACGGCGGATTTTTTGTTGACCTCACCCTTGATGCAGGATGAATATTCGGCCAGCCTGCCCGATTACAGCGAATACACAGGGCGGAAGATGAGATGAAAGTACGGACGAAAAAAGAAAGCGCTGGCAATCCAAGGATTGTCAGCGCTTTTCAGTAGCCTCAAGTGGAATCGAACCACTATCTGAAGTTCCGGAAACTTCCATTCTATCCGTTGAACTATGAGGCCGGGCAATGTGAGAAAAAAAGCGAGTGAAAAAATGTAAAGATTTATCACCTGCCCTATTGCGGCGCAAAGGTAGTATTTGCGCTTGTTTTTCAAAACATAAACTCAAAACCCTTTTTGGATGTCGAGCAGTTCCGCGTCAATCCATGATTTTGTCCGCTGCATCAAGTCCTCCCAGTTGTCGCCCCTAATCGCAGGGCCATACCGCACAAAAACGTGTTTTTCTTTTACTGCCAAACGACGCATCAGGTGCGGCAAAAACGAGTCTTTTCCGACCCAATAATCTTCTGGGGAGCTGCACTCGATAGCAGCCGGCACAATCACAAAGCCTTCATTGGCAGCGAGTTTGAAACCTCCGGGCTTGAATTCAATGGTCGCCGCGTGTGTGTGGGTGGTGCCTTCCACGAATAAGATGACCGGGAAACCCTCCCTGATTTTTTCTGCGATGCCGCTCAGCGCCCGTTTGCGGCTATGTTGATTTTCCCGTTTTAAAAATATCACACCCGCCACCCGTGCGCCCCAACCGATAACCGGCCAATTGGCAACTTCTGCCTTTGCGACGCCGTAGCCAAGAATGTCGTGTGCCAACACTGCCGGGTCGAGGTAAGAGCGGTGATTGGCAGCAAGGATGCAGGGGAAGTCGGGAGGCGAGCCTTCCACGTGCATCTTTATGCCGAGATGTGGGAGCAATTGTCTCGCCCAAGTCCGACGGATTTGAAGTGTGCGGCGCATATCCGCCCCCAAAAACAGATTAGCGAACACCATTTGGTTGCTTTTCAAAATGGTGTAAAAAACAAAAAACAAAAGCCGGTAAATTGCACGGAGCGTATTCATGGCCGCAAAAGTCGTGTTTCAATCCAATTTCGCGCTTGTGCAAGCAAATCTTCTGGGCCGTTGTCCTGCAAAACTGGGCCGTAGCAAACTTTCACAACTATCTCCTTTTCGCGAAAACGTCGCCCCGCATGGCTCAGGAATGTTTGTTTCCCCAACCAAAAATCCTTTTTATCGGCAAAAATCAGCGCCACCGGGACGATGGGAATATTTGTTTTGGCAGCGATTTGGAACACCCCTTTTTTGAACGGCAATGCCCCCGGCAAACCGGAGGTAGTGCCTTCGGGGAAAATGATGACCGAAAAACCCTCGCGCACTTTTTCCTCCATAAGTCGCAAAGTATTGACGCGGCTGCCCGAGTGCTCGCGGCGCAAGTAGAGGATGCCCGCCAATTTTGCGCCTTTCCCGATGAGCGGCCAATTGGCCAACTCTGCCTTCGCCACCGGATAGCCGTCCACTTCGGTCAGCATCAGGATTGGGTCGAGGTAGGAGCGATGATTACTGACGACAAGGCAGGGGAAATCCGGCGCAACACCTTCATTTTCAAGGCGTACACCTACCCCCTTGAGCAGATTGCGGGCCCAACGCCGCCGCACCCGCATGGCCACACGCATATTTGCGCTGAAGATGTTTTTGCGCAGCCATATTTCGACGACAATGGCCGCAGTATAAAAAATGAAGAAGAAAAGTCGCCAGGCAAGCCGCAGGTTTTTCACGGTGCGAAAATAAAAAAAGGTGCCGCTGTGAGCCGCACCTTTTCAAATCGGGATGGGATGAATATTTAACGATTGTTTATTTGTGTCAAGTCCAATGCTTCTTTCAATTCGGCTATCGAAATATTAAGGTGGGAAGCATCGTAAACGCATTCTTCGTTGATTATCAGAAGTACTTGCGGCGATTCGTGAAAAACCTGAAAAGTGTCGGCTATCTGATTGGAAAGTGATTTGTATTGAATCAAATCCAAAAAATAAGCCTTCATTCTATCTTCAGCAAAATCCCAGTCGCTTTCCAAACGATACTTGGCGATACCACTGAGGTTGCATCGGGTGCTGTGCTTAAAAATCAGACAGGGTATTTCTTTCGACTGTGTTTTTATCAATTCTATATCCGCCTCGCTGTGGAGGGGATGCCAGTTGATTGTCATTTTCGGAGAAAAAGCAAGTTACATATCAGTGCCGGGGCAACCATAACCGCGGTGGCAAGCTTCAAGCAGGAACAAGGAAGCCATGAATGCGAAAGCGAGATACTTTTTCCAATTTTTCATTGTGCAGAGTTGATTTTGAAAGTGTGACGATGGTGCTAAAAATGAGCGTAAAAAACGGAGTGCTGTTTGGCTTATTGTTGCAAAGGATATGCCACGAGCAATTTTTTCGGGGCAAAGGTACATTTTTTGCGGTAGCCTCCCAGAATTTATGTCGGATTGGGGGGCAAATTTTACCTGCTCGGCAGAATTAAATTTTTGTTAAACCGAACTTGATAGGTTTCTCGATGCCTCTAATCGCCGCAACACCAGCCCTTCGCCGGGCAGCAATTCTTCCAACACAATTGTACCCGAAACTATTGGCCAGCCTGCAAGGTCTCCTCTTTCAGTAGAAAAACAAGTCTGCCAACTGGCAGCATCCGGCAGCGACAATGTCAAATGATGCCGAGCAGATACCGTGTCGAGATTTGCAATGAACAAATACCTTGGATTTTCATGCTGTGTCCAAACTATCACCTTTTCCAGTCCATCCAAGTCGGGGGGTAAAAGCCAAGCAGTTTTTGCATCTTGAATATCAGAAAAAATTGACTCGGCGAGCATTTTTTGTCGGACGAGTTTCGCATAAAGTTGCCGATTTTGTCCCCATTGGTACGGGCCACTCGTGTGCTTCGGCCCATTTTGAGTTTGAAAAACGTACAATTTTGTATAATGTTCGTTGGGCGCGGGAGTAGGATGAGCATCGCGGCACTCAAAACCAAGCCCCATGTAGGAGGGCATATCCGTCAAAAACAGCGCGATGAAGTAACGAATTTCGTTGCCCCGCAAGTAAAAACTGTCGAAGCGCGGGTCGTCCTTGTCCGCCGTCATGATGGTAAAGTTCGGTGCAAACTGGCGAGTTTCGAGCCAAACGCGGTACTGCCGAAACTGGCGCACAAAATCTTCTGTCCCAACAGGTTCGGATTGCAAATCGCCCAAAGTGGAGTCGGCGAACGAGGCTTCGAGATGGTCGCATTCATCGCCATAGGCCATTTCGCCGGGCGGCGCGAGGAAACTCTCGGCGAAGTAGCCGAAGTATGGTTTTTCGCGCAAAACAGTCTGTTTCACGGCACCAAGAAGGTCGTAAAACTCGTCGCGTTCGGCAGGTACGCCACCGGGTCGCATCTGAACGTGCGACATATCGCCTCGCATGAAGTCGAACCCAAATTCTGCCTGAATTTGGCGATATTTTTCGCAGACATAAGCCCACGCGGTGCGATTGGGCCGTTCAAAATCCAGTTCCCACTGGCGGTTGTCATCTTTGTTTTCGTAGAGTTTGTAGCGAGCGAGCGGGCCAAACACGCGAGAGAATTTTTCCGGCTTCACAATGCGGTAATCGCGCCATACCAGCCCTTCTTCGTCCACGACTTTGGCCTCTGGGTCGGTATCCACTTCGATGCCTCGATAGGGCGGCCCCATGGTGGCGGGCACGGTTTCATAGCCTTGTTCGTAGAGGAGGTGGACGATTGCTTTTCGTTTGAAAAGCCGCCCCCAATAATCGTATTTTTCTCCAAAAAGGATGCGGAGGCGATCGGTTTCGGGGGTTTTTTCAAAGAAATCCTCGGGCGAATCCGGAATCAAAATACCCGAAACTGCGCTGCCCATTTTTTGCAAATATCTGAAAATGAGTGCCTCAACCTCAGTATGCAACCCTGCTTCGTGGTGCACGATTTCCAAATCGCGGCGTTGGAGCCATTCGAAGTACGAAGGATTGGCAATGACCATTTCGGAGAAACGGTCGGTGTGCGGCACCACGTCCATGCCAACCGTTTTTTTCAGTAAGTGGAGAATGTTCACCACCACCTTTAGTTGCTTTTCGACGGTATTGAGGTGTGGAAAATTTGCCGCCAGTTCTGGGCTGAAAAATTCGGGATTCACATTCCAACTCGAAGGCCCATAGAGACTTGCGACCACACCAGGCTCCCAAATCGGGAGGATATGGATGGCATTTTGCGCACTCGGCAAAGTGAGTGTGTATGGGATAATATTCCAAAAATGCTGGATGGTGCGGACGTTGATGCCCACCGTGTTGGCAGTTTTGAGCCAAGCAGTATCGCTGTGTCCCGCAACCGGGCTGGGGATGCTCACTGCCGGGTCGAAGGCAGGGTAAAGATCTGCGCCAAGATGGCGCTCCAGCGTCCGAATCAACTCGCCGAATGAGGTCTGCAGTGCCGCCTCTGGCAAAAGATGGAGAAAAGGCGTGGCTGATGCAGATCGTGTATATTGTTCCAAAGAAAAGAGTTGTTGAGTGTTTGTTA
This sequence comes from uncultured Saprospiraceae bacterium, assembly GCA_964481485.1. Lineage (GTDB taxonomy): Bacteria > Bacteroidota > Bacteroidia > Chitinophagales > Saprospiraceae > M3007. The sequence goes on from CAYZVM010000083.1 coordinate 5,323, forward strand.
AAACAGTATAATTTTAACAATTTGGGAAAAAACTATACAAGAGTTTGGAAATGTCAACACAAACAAATTATTTTCGCTGTCGCGAAGATATCTGAAACAATCATTTCGCCCTGCTTATTCCCCCAGCCTCACCTTAATCGCAGTGTGCATCTATTTTGAAGCAGCACCATTTTTGCTTCCAACCCGGGTTTGCCGGGATTTTCACAGTTCTCGCTCACCTGACACCCTGTTTGCATTTTCTCGCTTGTGCCTTTTCAATTGCTGCGCACTGCGGAAATTGCCCTTTTCTGTGTCAATCAAACTGTGTTTGGTTGGCGTTTCAAAAACTGATTTAAAAATCCTACTGCCGTGATTTACAAAGTAAAACTGAAAAACTCGGACGACATGGTACTATTGGACGACCATGTGTACGAGGCGCTTACCACAGACCCTTATTTGGCAAAGGTGAATTTTGTCAACAACTTGCGCAAACACTCCAGTGGTTGTGCGGTGTTTCAAAAAACTTGGAAAAAGGCTGATGGAAATTATAAAATCGAAACCATTTACCTACACAAATTGATAGCCGAGAAGTTTTTGACCGACCAGCGCAATGGCACCCGGCGTTTGGTGGGGGCAAAAAACGGAGATAAATTGGATTGCCGGTTGGAAAATTTAACATGGCGCTCCCGTTCTATCGCCAGCCGCCAGCGCAAGACCAGCAGCAAGACCGGTTTCACGGGGGTTTACAAAGAGCACAATCGCTATCGCGCCGTCATCTCGGTGGATGGCAAATCGGTACATTTAGGGATGTTCGACACCCCGGAAGAAGCCGCTGCGGCCTACAACAAAGAATCCAGGGAAATGTATGGCGACGAAGGCAAAATCAACAAAATCAAGGGTTGGCAGCAGTAGGCGGCAGGGACATTTCAATGTCAATGCATCCGATCGCCGCGCGGCGCGAGTGTTTGCATGATGGAGGCCTCATGTTGCAAGTATTCCAGCCAGCGGGCGCGCACTTTTTCTTTTCCAAAATACAATTCGGCCAAATCCAAAAACAGGCGGTAATGCCCGGCTTCGGCGACCATAAATTTGTGGTACCAGCCCCGCAGCGCCTCGTCGGCGATGTGCAGAGAAAGCAGCCGGAATCGCTCGCAACTGCGGGCTTCGATGAGGGCGCATATCAACAAACGCTCCATGAGTGCCTCGTCGCGAGAAATCCCTTTTCGCTGAAATTCGAGCAGCCGGTTGACATATTCGTCTTTGCGCTGGCGGCCCAGCGACAAGTCGCGTTTTTTCAGCTCGGCCAGCACCATGCGGAAATGCCCCCATTCTTCGGTGACTATGGGGGCAAGCTCTTCCACCAGTTTTTCCCGCTCGGGGTATGCTTGGATGAGCGTGATGCACGATGTGGCCGCCTTTTGCTCGCAGTAGGCATGGTCGGTCAATATCTCGCCCAAGTCAATTTCGGCGAGGTTCACCCAGCGCGGGTCGGTGGGCAGTTTGAGGCCGAGCGTCGTGTTTTGAAGCAGCTGTTCCATGCTGCAAAGTTCGGAAATAGATTCATGTCCCCACTTTCTTGTCGTGGAGCTTGTTAATAAAATTCTTTTTCCCGCTTTGTTTCTTTATCCAAATGCAGACTCGACTGGTTGATTTGCAACGTGTTTCAAACCTCTGATGCCCCGGCTTCTTGGTTTCGCTTGTTCAATAAAAATGCAGCTGCCAGACCTGCAATCAGCAGCCCGACATCTTCTGTGATTCCGAGTAAAATCGCGGCAGAAAAGCCTACTATTGACCAAGCAAAAGGGATGGCTAAAAGGTATTTCGGAATTTTTTTGTCTGCCCAAAGCAGCATACCAAACGTGAAAATGGTGGTTGGGCAAGGCAGGCCAAAAGTGGGCGCCGCAGGGAAAACATGGCCGCTGAAATAGCCCAAGATGGGATAAACTACCATCGCAAAAAACATCAAAACTGCGCCCGTGATGCCATAAACATCGCGTCGAAATCGGAAAACAAGTTTGTGCTCTGCAATGAGGAACAACACCCCCTGAAGCACAAACAGGACACCGAATAAATAGGCAGCCTTGTTGATAGAAGCAAAAAAGGCGAAGTGATAGGCGATACCCATCCAGCCCCAGAAAAAGGCGAGGATATACGAGGCGACCTTGTCGGAGGCGGGGACTTTCCGTGTCCCGAGAAACACGGCGGATGCCCCCATCACCCACAAAGTAATCGGCATCGGCCACACCGTCAGATTATACTGCCTGAATATCTCCAGAAACTCTTCGATCGTGAATGGCATTGTGTACTCTTCTTGTTCGTTCCGTTAGTTTTTTCGTCCTGTATCTTTTTTGGGCGCAGGCTGGCTTTTCTGTGGTTGAGTCTTGGGCGCAGGCTTCCGTTCGCGCTGTGTCTCGGTGCGCTTGGTTTCCTCCCATTTTTGGCGGTGGTAGTCTTCGGGCTTTTCTATCGTGCGCTCTTTTTGGGGCGCTGTGCGCGGCTTTTCGGTGTCGGGGCGCTTGGGTTTTTCTTTCGGCTCTTCACGAACGGGCGGCTGGATTCTGGGCGGCCTTTCGGTTTTAGGCTTTTGTACAGGCTCGGTTTTGGGCTCGCGTCCCGGTTCGGTTTTGGGGGCTGGTTCTTTGCGAGGCGCCCAATCGGAAGGCCGTGTTTGCGGCGCCTCGCGCTCGCGTTTGATTTCTTCTTTTGCCTGCACTTTTGAGCGCTCTAACTCGGGGTATTTACGCGCATTTTTTTCTAAAAAAACTTCTTGCGTAACGGGGTTTTTCGGGTTTTTAGCATTGTACTGTTGCCTACTTTCCTCGAATCGCCCGTATTCTTTCATACGCTCAGGCAAGCGCGCTTTGTCTTTCAACCATTCGTCGGAAATGACTCCCCGGTTGTTCTCGCGCCATGCGCCCACACCCACCGAAATGGATGTGCCAGAGCGGCGATGCCCGTAGTAATGATTGACAAAATGCGCGGAAAGGTGGCTGTAATGGTGGTGGTGGTGCGGGTGATAAAAATACCAGTCCATAAAATGCCACGATGGCATATAAATGACCACAAACCTGCGATTGTAGTGGTAAAAGCCCCAATCGTACCACCAAGGATAAGGCCGCCAGCACGGAGCCGGATACCACCACGGGTAGCCAAACCACCACGGGTAGTTGTATTGGATAATAGTGGTGTGCTGGACATAATCGTCTTCATAATAATACACATCGTCGCCGGGATAATCTTCCGAATCGTAGCCATATTCGGCGGCATATTCACGGGAAGCAGCCTCCAATTCCTGTTGCGCCTGCGGGTCGTTTTCTATGTTTTTTTTCCATTCTTCCAATTCCTCGGCGTGAGCGCGAGCGACGGCGAGGTTGAGCGAATCTGTTTTTTTAATCACCCAAGCCGGGTCGGCGCGATAGACATCGCCCACCAACACCGTGAAACGCAGGTCTTCGTTGAGGATTTCCAGCACTTCCGGCAACGCGACCAATTGGCGGAAAGCAGCCTGCGCGGGTGCCGGGTAACCTCCAATCAAATCTTTGAACGTTCCCTCGGCAGTATCGTCGAGTTCGTTGATTTTTAGCAATGTGCGCATTTGGTTTTGCACCACTTCGTATGCGCCCGCCCGTTGATTTTCAGGCAACTGTTTCAACACCTCGCGAATGGCAGATGGCGATTCTTGTTTGTCCACCAATTGCTGCATCATGCCCGGATAGCGGGCGATTTCATAAAAAACCTCTTGCGTGGAGCGCGGAAAATCCTCAATGAGCGTGCGGAACGCTGAGGCAGTTTTCTGGCGGGCATTGTTCATTTTTATCAGCACTTCGGGGTATTTGGCCGCTTCCATGATGGCCAGCCGCGTTTCGGAAGGATACAGCGCCAATGCTTCGACGGACTTTCTGTTTTCTTCGGCCAGTTCGCGCAGAAGGGCTTTGTCGTTTTGACCTTGCAGGGCTGTCGAAAAGAGCAGCAGGAAAATGCCGCACCGGAAAAGGGAGGAGATTCGCATGACTTTGATTGGAATGTTGAACAAATAAAAACGGGGTTCGGGGTTTTCTCTGCAAAGTTCTGTTTAATAAAAAAACGGCGCTGTGACGCAGGTCAAGGCAGGTGTTGAGTGTTGTCAACTGCTCGTTCATACGGTTGCGAAACTTCCGAGGTTTCGTAACCGTGTCTTTCAATTGGCTAGACAAACCTCATCCGCACAGGTAAGCAAAATCATTGAGCGAAAAAATGCGTGCCACCATTTTTGCGGCATTGTTTATCAAATGACAGTTATGAAACCTGCTTTTTTTGCACTCGCGCTTTTTGCCATCGCCTTGTCTCAAAATGCCTGCTCGCCCATCACGAAAGTATATTCCGAAGAAGAACCGGGTATCAACCTTTATAAGTACACCACTTACACTTGGTTGGACAATTTGACGACGGGGCAAGGGAACAGCGGGCCCGCGTGGCTGAGCGAGCGAGCCGAAAACAAAATCCGCAGCTCGGTAGAAGGCCAGATGAAACGATACGGCTTCAGCGTGTGCGAGGAGGTGCCAGATTTGATGTTGCATTATCACGTCGTGGTAAAAAACGAGGTGCTTTACATCCGCGATTGGTGGTGCGATGAAGAAACGTGGAGCCGATATGGCCGTTGCAACCGTATCCGCCCGGTCAATTACCAAGAAGGCACACTCATCCTTGATTTGATTGACGCAAAATCCGGCAACCAAGTATGGCGCGGCGCGGCGGTCGGTGTGCTCGAAAACCTCACGCCCGAACAAGCGGATGCCCGCATCGAAGAAGCCGTGCGGCTGATTTTCAGCAAGTTTCCACAGCAACCAATTCCTTGATTATCAGCACCAGAATCCGCAAACTTGACCGCGCACATTCACGGCACTGTAGAAATGCCCATCATAAAATCGGTAAGGTTGGCATCGTTGGGCAGGTTGAGTTTTCTGCGTAGTCGGTATCGGCTTGCCTCCACGCCGCGCACCGAAATATTCATCAGCGGCGCGATTTCTTTGGTACTCAGGTTCATGCGCAGGTAGGCCGACAATTTGTAGTCGTTGGAACTGAGTTGCGGAAATTGTTCACGCAGGCGTTTCAGGAAATCTACGTGCACCTGGTCGAAATGAAAAGCAAATTGCTCCCAGTCTTCATCCAATTTTGCGTCAAAATTCAGCAGGTTCAGGAGTTGCTGGATTTCCTTCTTCACCGCCGGATTGGTTGATTTTTCCAAAATCTGGTTCAGCGCCTCTTGGATGGTGAGCAGAATCTCGCCCTTTTGCACGAGGTGCATGGTGGCCGAAGCCAACTCCTGATTTTTGAACCGGATTTCGGCTTCCAATTTTTCGTTTTGTATTTCCGTCAGCGCGGCTTTCGACTTTTCCACTTCGCGCAGATGCTGCGCCTCTTTTTGCCGATGTGTCACTTGGAGTTGCGCTTTTTCATCTTCAAATTTCCGCCGCTGCCGCAGGAAAAACCAGGCAATAAATCCTGCAAACCCCAGCGCATACAACACCCATGCTACCGTGCTCGCATACCACGGCGGGCGAATGCGAAAAGTATATGACACGACGCTGCTTTCCCGCCCGTCTTTGCGGCGCGCCTGCACCCGAAAAGTATATTTGCCCGGACCGAGGTTGGTGTAATTGCGTTTGGGTTCGGGCGACCAATCCGACCAATTGCGCTCCAGCCCGACCAATTGCACCCGATATTGAATAAAAGCGGGAAATTTAAAATCAGTCGCCGAAAACGCAAAAAGCAGGTTGTTCTGGCCGGATTCCAGCACTGGCATCGCGTCATTGCCGGGCAGTCCTTTTTCCAAAAAACCGCCGCCGAACAACACCGAATCGCGGTCGCCACTGACGCTGACATTGCTCAGGATAATTTGCAAAATTGTGTCGGCACCGGACATCGGAGCAGCGTTATAGTGGATAAAACCCCGTTCGGCTCCGAAAACAACATTCTCATCGTCAATGGGATAGATGAATTCAAACCCACCGACCAACTTCCCTGCGAGTTCCGGGAACACCTGCTTCCGCACTTCTTTTGTCAATCCAAAATCGTCCACGCGCAGCACCCCAACTTCCCGCGCCGTCACATACCAAACATTGCCCTTGGCATCCTCGCGCAAGTGTTTTATGCGGTGTTCAGTGCCCAGCAAGCGGTTAAAATCTTCGTCCGGGACAAATAAGTTGGACGTGCGCTCATACCTGTAAACGCCTTTTTCTGTGGCAAAAACTGCTTTGCCGGCTACTTGAAAAACGTAATTGTTGAGGTCGGTCGGCAGGCCATTCGCCGCGTTAAAAAACTGGACTTTCAATTCGCTTTTTTCCTCCGGCGACCACCCGATACGGTACAGCCCCCGATACGGGTGCGACACCCACACCGAGCCATCCGCGTCTTTGACCATGATGCGGCAAGATTCTTTCAGCCCCGCCATTTTTTGGTCGAACACCCAGCCACCCTGCCCCGATTTTCGGTACAGCACCAACCCGTCGTAAGTACCGCCTAAGAGATATTCGTCCGAAAGCGGCACGAAAGTCCAGGCCCCTGGCTCAGCAGACAGCCGGGTGGAATTTTGCCCAGAAAGCCGAAAAGCCCCCTCGTGATGCCCCATCAACAATTCATTGTCCAACACATTCAAACTCCACACTTGCCCATCCGTAGATTTTACTTTTTGAAAAAGAGCCTCTTTTTCGGGGCTGTAAAATGGCTGCCACGGAGCATGGTAAACCCCATTGGACACGCCGAGATACAATTGTTTTTGAAAAACAGCCGCCGTATAGCCCGTGCCTTGCAGGTCGCCATCGGGGATGAGGCTGCTGAACGGAGAATCCAGCACCACACAGTCAATCCCGTTGTCCAGACCCAGCCACAGATTGCCCGCCCGGTCGCTGAATACGCTGAGGATATTGTTGTTTTGGAGTCCACTTTTTTTGGTCAAATGCCGGAATATGCGCCGCTGCGCATCGAGCACGACCAGACCGTCCAGCGAGGTGCCGACGGCCAATTGGCCATTGGGCAGCGCCGTCGAGCAGTAAATCCGTTTTTCCTGCAACAGCGCGTCGTGCGGAGTCGCCCACCGGCCAATTCGATTGTCGCTGAGGTAAAAAAGACCGTTTTTCAGAGAAGTAAACAACAGCGTGTCGCCCGCCCACGGTATCGCCCCCGTGAGCGCACTTTTTATTTCAGGCATCTGAAAAACAGGCTTGAATGCCCCGTTTTCAAATATCAGGAGATTGGAAAAATCCTGCTGAATCACCAATCCCCGGCTCGTGGAAAACATCGCGGTCAGTTCCCCGCCCTGCTCGTGGGTTTTTATTTTGCCATCGGCATATTGAAAAACGACCCGGTTGGTGCGAAAAAAAACATCGTTCCCCAAAAAGGCGATATCCCAAACATCTTCAAAAGAACGCTGCGCCGCGGGCAACAGCCCGACCAAAGAATGATAGGTCAGGCGGCCATTCCGCGCTGGATAAAAATAGCCCATCTCGCTTTGCGCCCCGACAAAAATCCGCCCATCCGCGTGAATGGCGACCGAACGGACGACCGTGTTGTTGGCCACCGGCAGACAAGCCCAATTGGTGCCGTCGTATTGCAGCAGCCCCTCGTTGTTGGCCCAATACATTACTCCCCGGCTGTCCTGCGCAGCATCCCAGTTTTGCGTCCCCGCCCGATATGTCTTTTTCGGAAAATTCCATGTCGGCGGAATGCCAAAATTCACGCCCTGCGCGAACGCCCCTGTCCATGAAAACAGGGCCAAGACTAGGGTAAAAACGCCGGAATAAAAACGTCTTCGATTCATCATACTTGCGTCAGGCGGTTGCCCGGGGGAGGGCGTAAATGTAAGCGTTCGCGAAGTCTCATTTGCACTTTTGACGTAGTGTTGACGTAGTGAAAAAAACGCCGTGTTGTAGTGGAGCTGTGGTACAAAATTATATTGTCTGGGTCAATCGCCTCCACCTTTACTGCCGAAACCCACTTGACTTGAAATTTTATTTTAAAAATTCAAAATCATCTACGCATGAAAAAAATTATATCCTCTCTTACTGCCTTGGTTTTTGCCGTAGCGTTTGCAGGCGCCCAAACGACCATTCTGGATTTTGAGGCACCCGCCACCAGCACCGTTTTCCAATATTTTGGCAGCGGTCTGGACGGCACCACGAACCAGATAATCGCCAACCCCAACGCTTCGGGCATCAATACCAGCGGCATGGTGGCGCAGTTCGTCAAACCCGCAGTTGCCGAAGTATGGGCGGGCGCATTTTCCAATCCCAACCCAACGACCGCAGTGGATTTGATTGCCAACGGGAAGGTGGCCATCAAAGTCCACATGGACCACATCGGCTCGGTCACCCTCAAATTGGAAAGCTCCACCGATGGCGGCGACAATTGGGCTGTGACGGTGCCGAACACAAAAATAAATGAATGGGAAGAATTGGTTTTTGATGCCAGCCTACCTTCCATCGAAACGCCTTTCACGACAGCCGCTGGCCATACTTACGCACGGGTCGTTTTGTTTTTTGACTTCGGCACAGGAGGCACCGGCACTGATGTCACATCATATTTTGACGACATCGTGGCTATTCCCAATGCACAGACCACGACGACGATTCTGGATTTTGAAACACCTGAAACCGGCACTGTTTTCCAATACTTTGGCAGCCCGCTCGATGGCACTTTTACCGAAATCATCTCCAATCCGAACGCTTCCGGCATCAACACCAGCAGCATGGTGACACAGTATGTCAAACCGGCGGTGGCCGAAGTATGGGCGGGCGCATTTTCCAATCCCAACCCAACGACACCCGTTGATTTGAGCAGCGGCGGACAGGTGTGCGTGAAAGTTCACATGGATCACATCGGCAATCTTGCCCTGAAACTTGAAGCAGGCCTTTCCGGCCAGCCCAACTGGATTCAGCAAGTCTCCAACACCAAAATAGGGGAGTGGGAAGAACTGTGCTTCGACGCAAGTTTGCCCTCACTCGAACCACCTTTTGAGGCCGCATCGGGTGTTTATGGCAGAGTGGTGGTGTTTTTCGACTTTGGCACAGCGGGTACTGGCACTGATGTCACTTCCTATTTCGACGATGTAGTCGTGAAAGGCAGCACCGCACCGCAAATCCGCACGGTCAATTTCAAAGTGGACATGAACAGTTACACTGCCAACTTCGACAGCGTTTTTCTCAGCGGCACATTCAACAACTGGTCGGGCAACAGCAACCCGCTCGCCGACCCTGATTTCGACGGCATCTGGGAAGGCAGCATCACGGTGCCAAACGGTGCTTACGAGTATAAAGTGACGCTCGACAACTGGGATGTGCAGGAACAATTTACCGGCACCGAAGAATGTACCAAACGCGTTGACCAGTTCGTCAACCGCCTGTTGCTCGTGAGCGCCAACACAGATTTGCCACAATTCTGCTTCAACAGTTGCTATGCTTGCGGCGAGGAAGTGAAAATCAATTTCAAACTCGGCATGGGCGGCGTCACGCCGAATCCCGATGGAGTTTGGCTGGCTGGTGGCGGCAATTTTGATGTGCCGGGCGGCAAATACAAAATGGAAGACAACAACGCGGACGGCATTTACGAACTCGTAGTGCCGCGCAGAATAGGATTCAACTCTTTCTACACTTTCGCCAACGGCCCATGCCCAGATTACAGCTGCAAAGAAAACCTGGTTGATTTGCCATGTGGCGACCCGGCCAATTTCAATGACCGCTTTTTGCCCGCAGTTCAGTCCGACATCGTGGTGGCAACCTGCTTCGGCACTTGTTTCACCAACGCCGAATGTACCTCCAGTACCAATTCGCCCATTGAAGATGCGCAAGTTTTCAGCCTCTGGGGCAATCCTTCCGACGAAGGTTTTTCTCTCTTGAAATTTGGAAATGAAGTGTCGCCGGACAAATTCGTTACCTTGGCCAACAACCTCGGCCAAGTGGTGCAGCAATGGAATTTGAACAATGCCGATGAGATTTTCAAACTGCAAACCGCTGGTTTGCAATCAGGCATCTACTTCGTCACCGTTCGTGCGGGCGACCGCTTTTTTACCAGAAAATTAGTGAAGTAAGCATTTTCAAAGCAGTAGCCGAATGCGTGGCCGACATTGCGCGGCCTCTCATTCGGCTGCCTTGAGAAAGGATTGGTTTCTTAAACACATTTATTTGATATTAAACACATAGGCATATAGAAAACATAGAGTTTCATTGAAAAAAAACTATCTTTTCTATATGCCTATGTGATTAATCTATCTGCGCACACAAAGCAAAAAAATGCGGACATTCTTCTCCATTCTCTTTTCTCTCCTCGCCTTTTCGGCGCTGGCGCAAGTCAAAATAAGCGGTCGGGTCACACTGCAAAGCGACGGCGAAGCAGCCATTGGCGTCACCATCCGGGTAAAAGGCAGCGACATCGGCACCATGACCGATTTTGACGGCAATTATGCACTCACTGTACCCGACCGGAGCGCTGTTTTGATTTATTTATACACCGGATTCGAGACACAGGAAATCGAAGTTGGCAATCAAGACAATATCACGGTCGTGCTGTCAGAAAATGCTTCCCAACTCGAAGAGGTCGTAGTCACGGGTTACGGCACTCAAAAACGCGCCAACATCAGCGGCAGCGTGGCGACGCTCAATGCTGCGGAAATCGCCGAGCGACCCATCCTTCGGGTCGAGCAAGCTCTGCAAGGTCGCACAGCCGGGGTACAAGTGGCGCAGGTGTCGGGTTCGCCCGGCAGCCCTTTGACGGTCCGGGTGCGCGGCGTGGGGACAATCAACAACAGCGACCCACTTTATATCGTGGACGGTGTGCCGGTGGATGGCCTCGATTTTCTCAATCCCAACGATATCGAAACCATCAACGTGCTAAAAGATGCCGCGTCGTCGGCAATTTATGGCTCGCGCGGTGCCAACGGCGTGGTCCTCATCACCACCAAAGGCGGCAAACGCAACCAAGCTGGCAAAATCAGTTACGATGCCTATTACGGCACCCAACGCGCTGGCCGACTGCTCAATTTGCTCAACGCCCGCGAGTACGCCATTTTGCAAAACGAGGCGTATTTGGCTGCTGGCCAAACACCCCTGCCCGAATTTGCCAATCCCGACGTGCTCGGCGAAGGCACCGATTGGCAAGAGGCTATTTTCGAAGCTGCGCCGATTTCCAGCCACCAACTGACTTTTACTGGCGGCGGCGAACGTTCGGCTTATACCGTGTCGGGCAATTATTTCTCCCAAGACGGCATCGTTGGTGGCGACAAAGCCAATTTCCAACGTGCCACTGTGCGAATCAACAGCGCCCACGACCTGAAATCTTGGCTGACGATTGGCAACAACCTCGGCTTCACTTGGCTGGAACGCAACGCTCTTTCGGAAAACAACCAATACAATTCGCCGCTCATCCGGGCACTCAACATGGATCCGACCACGCCGGTGCGCAAAGCCGACGGCACGTTTGCTTATTCAAATTATGCCGACACCGACATTGCCAACCCCGTCAACGGCATCGAACAGACGCACAACACTTGGCGGAGCAACCGCTTGGTAGGCAGCGTTTTCGGGGATTTGAAATTGGGGAAAGGACTCAGTTTCCGCTCTACTTACAGCATGGATGTCACCTTCGCCGTGCAACGCAATTTCAACCCGCGTTACGACCTGAGCAATATTCCCTCGCTCAGCGAAGCACCCACCGCCGAGAAAAACCTCGTCAACAGCGTGGGCGTGGCCAACAATACTTGGCGCAACTGGCAGTTGGAAAATGTGCTGACCTATCAAAAAAATATCGGGGAAAAACACGGCATCACCCTGATAGCTGGCACCACTGCCCTCAGCAACCGCTTCGATGCTAATGGCGGCGCCAATACCAACCTGCCATCCAACGACCCGGATGATGCCTACATCTCAAACACGATTGACCCGATTACTTCGCAAAGTGCCTATCAGTACGCCGGCGAGTCGTCGCTGTTTTCGTGGTTCGGCAAAGCCAATTACGAATTCAACAACACGTACCTGCTTTCTGCCACCTTCCGGGCTGACGGTTCTTCGCGTTTTGGGAAAAACAACCGTTTCGGTTATTTCCCGTCATTTTCAGCAGGCTGGATCGCCAGCCGCGAATCCTTCTGGCCCATAAAAGCCGTCAATTTTTTCAAACTCCGCGCCAGTTGGGGACAAAACGGCAACGACCGCATCGGCGATTACAGTTTCACGACGGTCGTTTTCAACGGCCAGAACTACACATTTGGCCCCGACGAGGTGATTACCAACGGCAGCGTGGCGCTCAGTGCCGCCAATCCCGACCTCAAATGGGAAACCAGCACCCAATCGGACATTGGCGTAGACATGGAATTGTTTGAGGGGCGCATCAACTTTACCACAGATTACTACATCAAAAAAACCTCCGATATGCTCTACGCCGCGCCCATTCCATTGGTGGCCGGCACCGCGCCGCCCATCCAGAATGTGGCAACCGCCGAAAACCGGGGCTGGGAACTTGCGCTCCAATACCGCAACTACGACCGCGCTTTTCGATATTCTGTGGGAGGCAATATTGCTTTTGTAAAAAGTGAAGTCACGGGTTTAGGCAGAGGTGGCGAGCCCGTACTCTCCGGCTATGTCCAATCCGCCAACGCCAACGCCGCACTAACGGATGTTGGCCAGCCCATTGCGTCGTTTTTTGGTTATGTGACCGACGGGATTTTCCAAACACCGGAAGAGATAGAGACCGCTGCTTTCCAGAGCAATGAAACTGCGCCCGGCGATATCCGATTCAAAGATTTGGACGGAAATGGCGTGATAGACCTGAACGACCGCACCTACATCGGCAACCCGACACCTGCCTTCACTTATGGCTTCAATACCGACTTTGAGTGGAAAGGCATCGAGTTGAATATCTTTTTCCAAGGTTCGCAGGGCAACGATATTTTTAACAACACCGTGCGCTACGACTTCACTTACGTCAACCGCCCAGCCACGGCGCTCAATCGCTGGACAGGCCCCGGCACCTCAAACACCGAACCACGCGTCAACTTGAGCGACCCCAATCAGAATGCCCGCATCTCCGACCGCTTCGTGGAAGACGGCTCCTACTTGCGCCTGAAGACCGTGCAACTGGGTTACAACTTGCCCAAAATGTGGTTGAAAAAAGCGCATTTTGAAAAAATGAAAGTTTACCTGACGGCTCAAAACCTGCTCACCTTCACCAACTATTCTGGCCTCGACCCCGAAATCGGGAACGTGGGCGGCAGTTTGGAAATCGGCATTGACAGAGGTTTTTACCCACAGGCACGGACTGTCATGGGCGGGGTGAGCCTGACATTTTAAATTATCCGGGGTGTACGTTTACGAAACTTAAAAGTTTCGTAAACGTAGGACGCAAGACATTTTAAAAACACAAAATCAATAGATTATGAAAAATAAACTGCTCCTGCTCGCGCTTTTTTGCATCGCGCTCAGCGCCTGCAAAAAGGAGTTTTTGGAAAAAAGCCCCATCGTCGGCATCACGGAGGAAAATTTTTACCGCACCGAAGCCGATGCCATCGCGGCAGTCAACGCGGCGTATGCCACCCTACAATTTCAGATTTCGCCAGCCGGCCATTTCCGCTGGTTTTGGGGCGACATCATGTCCGACGATGCCGTGAAAGGCGGCTCCGGCGACAACGACGTGAATGCTTTGCTCCAGTTGGAAACATTCAAAGGCGTTGCGAATACCGACCTGCTCGAATCGGAGTGGAGCGCCAATTACGAAGGCATCTACCGCGCCAATGTCGTGTTGGAAAAAGTGCCGCCCATCGTTATGGACGAAAACCTGAAAGCCCGCATTTTGGGGGAAGCCAAATTCATCCGCGCGTGGAATTTTTACAACCTCGTCACCATGTTTGGCGGCGTGCCATTGGCCGACCATGTGCTGGCTCCTTCGGAGTACAATCTGCCCCGCGCTTCGGCGGACGAAGTATGGGACTTGATAGAAAAAGACCTCACCGAGGCCTCCCGCGATTTGTGGAAACGCAGCGAATACCCGGCGAGCGATTTGGGGCGCATCACGCAGGGAGCCGCGCAGGCTTTGTTGGTGAAAACCTATCTCTGGCGGCAAAAATGGGCGGATGCGAAGACGACCGCCGAGGCCATCGTCAATTCCAATGAGTACCAATTGGTGGACAACTATGCCGATATTTTCCCCATTTATGGTGAAAACAACGTGGAATCTGTGTTTGAAATCCAATTCATGAACGCATCGGGCGGCAACTGGGGCAAAAACAACTCGAACGAAGGCAGCTTCACCAATGTGTTCCAACGCGCACGCGGCCAATTTGCCGGATTCGGGTTCAATATCCCCACGCAGGATTTTGTGGACGAGTTTTTCAAAGAAGGTTTTGAAGACCCGCGCCTGCAATCCACCGTTTTCCGATTGGGAGAGCCAATGGGCGACCGCGGCATTTTCACGATTGACGCGACGGGCGGCATTCCTTACCAATATTATCCCAAAAAATATTTCAACAACAAAAGCGAGGACGCGCCTTTTGGCGACCCGAACCCGAACGGTGGCTCCAACGACCGCGTGATTCGCTACGCCGACGTGCTGCTTATGCACGCCGAGGCGGCTTTTCATGCCAACGAAGAAGAAACCGCCAAAACTTCCCTAAACAAAGTGCGGGCGCGGGTGAATATCCCAGCCATCACGGCGAGCGGGCAAGCCCTGCTGGATGCCATCTATCGCGAACGGCGGCTCGAACTTGGCTTGGAGGCGCACCGCTTTTTCGACCTCGTGCGCACCGGGCGGGCACCGCAAGTATTGGGGCCGTTGGGGTTCAGCCCAGGCACCCACGAACTTTTCCCCATCCCGCAGTCGCAAATCCAGGCGACCAATGGAGCATTGACACAAAATCCGGGGTATTGAGTTACTTTGACCAACCCAAGCGAGGCTGCCTCACAAGTATTTTTTTTTCGACAGGACAAACATGATTTACACGATAAATGCCTCAAAAGGGTGAAAAAAACCTGTTCATCTTGTAAATCCTGTCAAAATTTCACTTGTGAGACGACCTCGCTAAAACACACAAATTTTTCAAAAATGCTGAATAAACTATTCATTTTCATAACACTGTCCGGCATTTTGGTGTCAGGCTGCAAACCCGACCGCGACGACGACATCCAACTGCCGCCAACACCCGGCGCACCTGAAATGAGCGTGGAATTCGTGCAGGGCGATTCGAACCGCCTGATTCTGCGCGACCTGTCGGAAGGCAGTTTTCAGCGAGTGTGGGCTATGCCCGGCGGCACTCCAACATCTTCTACCAAAGTGGTGGACACCGTTGCTTACAGCAAAGCGGGAGCGTACGTCATCACACTTTTCACCTCGAAATCCGACGGCAGCGGCACCTCCTCGGCATCTCAAACAGTGACTATTCTGAATGATGCGGCGTTGACTTGTAGCCCCAAAATGGCCTTGCTCACGGGCGATTGTGGCCCGTCGGGAAAATGCTGGACACTCACCAATGAGGCAGGCGCCGTGAAAGTAGGCCCGACTTACGACGACTTTTCGTGGTACACCTCGCCCGTTGGCGGTTTGCAGACGGAGCAGTACGACGACGGTTTTTGTTTCACCTTCGACGGTCAAGTTTTTCAATACAAAAACAACGTCGCCACCGTCAATCCCTGGAACGGCTATCAGGCTGAGGCGTACGACCCGGGCATCAGCACATTCGTTTTTCTTGAAGGGACGGGTATCAACAACCGCGACCAAATCTTGTTGCCCAACGACCAGTTCATGGGCGTCTGGGATTCGGACAATCTTTTGGATGTGGTAAAATTGACCGAAACAGAGTTGGTTGTCCGGGCGCGCCAGCGCGACCAAAGCGGCACACCCCTGGCTGAGGGCTGGTTCGAATTGCATTTTGTGGCTCAATAATCACACGACACATGACCAAGACGATCATACATTTTTTCAGTATTTTTTTATCAATATTGTTGATGAGCGGCTGCATTGCGACCCAACGGCCTTCCGCCGAAAGAAAGAATTTGCGTTTGGTTTGGTCGGAGGAATTCAACTACTCGGGTTTGCCAGACACCACCAAATGGAGCTACGATGCCGGCGACGGCTGCCCGAATCTTTGCGGCTGGGGCAACAACGAGCTGCAACATTACAACACCCATCGCCGGGAAAATGCGCGGGTCGAAAACGGGCATTTGGTGATAGAAGCGCACCGGGAGAAGACGGGTACCCGCGAATATTCCTCTGCCCGGGTGCTGAGCAAGCACAAAGGCGACTGGACTTACGGGCGCGTGGTCGTGCGGGCAAAGTTGCCAAAAGGAACGGGCGTGTGGCCGGCCATTTGGATGCTTTCGACCGATTGGGCGTATGGCGGCTGGCCGCAAAGTGGCGAGATTGACATCATGGAAAATGTGGGCTACTCGCCCGACAGCATTTTCGGCGCCATACATACCGAGCGGTTCAATCACCTCCAAGGCACACAGGTGGTATCGGGCGTTCGTTCGACTACCCTGAGCAGTGAATTCCATGAATACAGCATCGAATGGGATGCCGACAAGATTGACTTCTTTTTTGACAACCAGAAATACCAAACTTTTCACAACAAACACGAAGGAATGGGCGCATGGCCTTTTGACCGCGATTTCCATTTGATTTTGAACATCGCTGTCGGCGGGAATTGGGGCGGCAAAATGGGGGTGGACACTTCTATATGGCCGCAGCAAATGCTCGTGGACTATGTGCGCGTTTATCAGTAAACACTATCAAAATGAAAAATATTCAGATGTCCTCTTTTGTCAAAAAAAGCCTCGTCTTCACCCTTTTGCTGGCAGCGATTTTTTCTGCCTGCATCAAAGAAGATGACGGCACGCCGCCCGCTTTGAACCTGCCCACTATTACCGTCAATGATTTGACCGTCGCGGAAGGTGACGTGGACGCGGTGGTCCAATTGGAAGTAGCCCTAAGCGGCGAAAACAAAACCAACGCCATCGTCACTTTTTCGGCAATTGCGGAATCGGCGGAGTCTAGCCTTGATTTTGAGATACTGACGACTGAGCGGCTCATTTTCGCACCCGGCGAAACCCAAAAATTTATCGAAATCAATATCAAAGGCGATGAAGTAAAGGAGGCCAAAGAGACTTTTCAGATAAAACTGTACAACCCGCTCAATGCCAACTTGGAACGTGACGTGGTGACCATCACCATCGAAGACGACGACAACAACACGGCGGGTTTGGTGATTCCGACATCGGGTTATACCTCGGCGGACTCGTATCCCGGCTACGCCCTTGTGTGGTCCGATGAATTTGATGGCACCACACTGAATGCCTCCAACTGGACTTACGAACTGGGCGATGGCTGCCCGAATCTTTGCGGCTGGGGCAACAACGAACTGCAACACTACCGGGAAGACAACACTTCTATCGTGAACGGCCATCTGGTCATCACGGCTAAAAAGCAGAATTTCGGCACCCGTGAATACACCTCGTCGCGATTGGTGACCAAAGGCAAACAACAATTCAAATTCGGGCGCATTGACATCCGGGCAGCGCTGCCGGAAGGCCAGGGTCTTTGGCCAGCACTCTGGATGCTGGGCTCAAACATTGACGCCGTGAGTTGGCCTGCCTGCGGCGAAATTGACATCATGGAATTGACCGGCCATTTGCCCAACCGGGTGGTCGGGACGGTGCATTACGGTGCAAATTTGAGCCAGCACCAATACAAAAGCATGTCGAAATACCTCAGCGGAGACGATAATTTCCAAGACGAATTCCATGTCTTTTCTATCAATTGGGAAGAAGATTTGATTGAATTCCTAGTAGACGACGAAGTGTACCACACCATCACCCCCGCGAGCCTCGGCGGCGCACCGTATCCGTTCAACAAAAACTTTTTCTTTATCATGAACGTAGCCGTCGGTGGCAACTTCCCCGGCAACCCGGATGCCACGACTGCCTTCCCGCAGAATATGATTGTGGATTATATTCGGGTATTCCAAAAATAGGAAACACGCAGTGCGGATAGAAAAAAAGCCTATTCGTATAGAAATTTAAAAACATAGACGCAGCGGCCAAAGAGTTGTACAACTCTTTGGCCGCTCGTTTTTTTCTAAACTGCATTTTGTTTCAAAAGAGGGGAAATGCACACTACTGACATTTTCAAGTTAAACACATAGGCGCATCGGGCATATAGATTTTAAACCTTTGAAAATCAAAAAACTATGTACCCTGTGTGCCTATGTGTTTAGAAATGTCCAGTAGTGTGGGGGGAAATGTCATGCCTTGCCGTAACTTATATCATTATTTGGGGTGCCTCGAATCCGGCATATTTGCAACATTGTTCAACCAAAACAATTCGAGAACCATGAAACAACGTATC
>CAYZVM010000084.1:0-10417 GCA_964481485.1 uncultured Saprospiraceae bacterium
GGGAGGCGCGACTTCGTCGCGGAACGCTCTACGTCTTCCCTCCCTTTTAGGGGAGGGGTCGGGGGTGGGGTTGACGAGGGTGGGGGAATCCGCTATGCCCCGCACCCCATCTACGACAACTACGGCGCTCCCATCGAAAAATCTGCCGCCCGGCAGCAACTCGGTCTGCCGACAGATGTTCCGCTCGTGCTGTTTTTTGGTTTTATCCGAAAATACAAAGGGCTTGACCTGTTGTTGGGAGCATTGGCACAAACGCCTGATATTCATGCAGTAGTGGCGGGCGAATGCTACGATGATTGGGGTTTTTACCAAAAAATAATAACGGAGCAAAACCTCGGTGAGCGGGTACATTTGTTCAACGATTTCATCCCGGCTGAACAAGTGCGGGATTTTTTTTCGGCGGCGGATTTGGTGGTGCAGCCTTACCGGACGGCTACGCAGAGCGGCATTTCGCAGATTGCATATCATTTTGAAAAACCGATGGTCGTCACCAATGTGGGCGGTTTGCCAGAAATCGTGACGGATGGCGTTTCGGGTTATGTGGTAGCACCAGAACCGGGGGCAATAGCGGCGGCCATGCGCGATTTTTTTGAAAACAAAAGGGCAGCGAAAATGGAGGCAGGGGTGCAGGCGGAGAAGCAGCGGTTTTCGTGGGAGTATCTGATGGAGAGATTATTGGGCTAACAAAACAAAACCCGATTGCCTGTGTGGCAATCGGGCTTTTCGCGTGATCCCGGCTGGGCTCGAACCAGCAACCTACAGCTTAGAAGGCTGTTGCACTATCCATTGTGCTACGGGACCAAACTTTTTTGGACGCGACAAAAGTAAAAACTTTCGGCGATGTAAACCGCCAAATCTGCGGGCGAAGTTCCACCACCTTCCTATCTTTCCGGCAAAACGCAGCACGATGGAACCCACTCCCCCCGCTCCAAACGTTCAAATCGAAGAAAGTTGGAAACAGGCGCTGGCCGACGAGTTTTCCCAATCATACTTCACCGCCATCAAGACTTTTTTGGTCGCCGAAAAAAAGGCTGGCAAGACGATATATCCGCCGGGGCCGCTGATTTTCAATGCGTTCAACAAAACGCCGTTCGACGCGGTGAAGGTCGTCATACTCGGCCAAGACCCTTACCACAATCCCGGAGAGGCGATGGGGCTGTGTTTCTCCGTTCCAAAAGGTGTGAAGGTGCCGCCCTCGCTCGTCAATATTTATAAAGAAATCAACGCCGACCTTGGCCTGCCGATTCCGAACCACGGCGACCTGACGCATTGGGCAGAACAAGGCGTGCTGCTGCTCAACGCCATGCTCACGGTGGAAGCCCGGAAGCCCGCCTCGCACCAGAAAATCGGTTGGCAAACTTTTACTGATGCCGTCATCCGTACCATTTCGGAGAAAAAAGAGGGCGTAGTTTTTTTGCTTTGGGGCAATTTTGCCAAAGGCAAAAAGGGGCTGATAGACCAAACGAAGCATTACGTCCTCGAAGCCGCACACCCGTCGCCGCTCGCGGGCGATGCCTTTTCGGGCTGCCGCCATTTTTCTCACACAAATGATATGTTGGAAAAACAAGGGAAAACGCCGATTGACTGGTCGGTGGGCGAGTAGATGTTCAACCCCCATCCCGGTAATTCATCCGCTCTTGCATCCGCTCCAATATTTCGAGCACCGCCGGGCAAGTGGGCACGTTGGCCGAATGCGTCATGGAGCGGCTGGCAAAACTCGATTTGTGGGTGTGCGGGAAATCGCGGCAGCCCTCCGGGCGCACTTCGTATATGTTGCAAAGATTTTCCGCCGAAAGGAAGGGGCAGGGAAGGGCGTTCACTTCCAAATTGCCCTGCTTGTTTTTCAATAAATATTTGTGGGTGAAGTCATCGGGCATCATGCCCAAGTGTGCGCTGGCTGCGGCGACATCTTTTGCCCGAAATTCTGCTTTGAGGGTGCGGCAGCAATTGGCGCATTTCGTACAGTTGATTTGCGCAAAAACGGCGGTGTGCGTTTCTTTTGCGATGCGATCCACCCGCTTGCTGTCGAGCAGTTTTAGCCAACGAAAAAAGCGGAAACTGCGCTCCTCCGCTGTCTCCGCTTTTTGCTGCCAATTTTTGACGATGGAGTCGTGCATAGGAAACTGGCGCTATTTAAAAACATCTTTTACGGGCAGCACAAAACCATCAATAACTGGTTCGGCAGAACATAGGTCATCTCCAATACAAACAGTCATTTTTTTGCCGTGATAAACATGAACCTCCTGCTGTTTGGGGAAAATGTGCCAAATCACTTTCACGCCTGCTTTCCTATAATCGCTCATTTTGTCCTGCACCTTCAACATTTGGTCATTTTTGGAAATAACTTCAATGACAAAATCTGGGTGAACATCTTTGTTTTCTCGACCATCTCGGATTTGCTTCATGCTGTAAAAAGCAATATCGGGGCGACGATGATTTCCTGAAAAAAAGGCATCTCCTTCCGCGATGAATGTACCCTCAACCACACTATTGGATTTCAACTTGTTCAAGAACTCAAGTAGATTGACAAAAATGTAAAACTGCGTTGTATCCATGCTTCGGGGCGTTTTTTCAATCATACCGTTCACCCATTCATACTTCCAAGCATCTTCCCGGCTCAGATAGCGTTTCTTGAATTCTTCCCAAGTGATTGTTTTGGGTGGTTTGGAAGATACCGGTTGTTGGGCCGCAGTTGCTGTCATGACGTGAACTTTGTTTTGTGCAAATTTATAGGAAAAAAATGCAAATTCGCTACTTGGCCTTCAGCATCAAAGTTGCACACTCTTAAAATCCCAGGTGTTCAAAAAGTTCGTCGTGAAATTGCCGTCCTGAAAATCCTTGTTGCGCATGAGTCGCTGGTGGAAAGGCACAGTGGTTTTTACGCCTTCTACCACGAATTCGTCGAGCGCGCGCTCCATTTTCAGGATAGCCTCGTCGCGGGTGCGGGCGCGGCAAATAAGTTTGGCAATCATCGAATCGTAGTACGGCGGGATGGTGTAGCCCGCGTAAACGTGCGTATCCACGCGCACTCCGTGTCCTTTTGGCGAATGGAACGAGGTGATTTTGCCAGGGCTGGGGCGGAAGTCGCTGAACGGGTCTTCGGCATTGATGCGGCACTCGATGGCGTGCATTTCCGGGAAATAGTTTTTCCCCGAAATTGGCAGCCCCGCCGCGATTTTGATTTGCTCTTTTATCAAATCAAAATCAATCACCTCTTCCGTCACCGTATGCTCCACCTGAATGCGGGTGTTCATTTCCATGAAATAGAAATCCCGGTTTTTGTCCACCAGAAATTCTATGGTGCCTACGCCCTCGTAGCTGATGGCGGTGCAGGCTTTGATGGCGGCCTCGCCCATTTTTTCGCGCAGTTCGGGAGTCATGAACGGCGAGGGGCTTTCCTCCACCAACTTTTGGTGGCGGCGCTGGATGGAGCAATCGCGCTCGGAAAGGTGACACGCCTTGCCGAGTTGGTCGCCCGCCACCTGAATCTCGATGTGGCGCGGCTCTTCGATGAATTTCTCCATGTAGATGCCGTCGTTGGAGAACGAGGCTTTGGCTTCGCGGCGTGCTGTATCCCATTGACTTTCAAACTCTTCGGGTTTCCACACGATGCGCATTCCTTTACCGCCGCCGCCCGCCGTCGCTTTCAGGATGACCGGGTAGCCGATGCTTTTGGCCAGTTTCATCCCGGCTTTCACGTCGGTCAGAAGACCCTCGGTGCCCGGCACACACGGCACACCGGCTTTCAGCATAGTTTCTTTGGCCGTTATTTTGTCGCCCATGGCCCGGATTTGGTCGGGCGTGGGGCCTATGAATTTGATGCCGTATTGTTTGCAAACTTCCGCGAATGCCGCGTTTTCGGACAAAAAGCCGTAGCCGGGGTGGATGGCATCGGCATCGGTGATTTCGACGGCGGCCATGATGCGCGGCACGTTGAGGTAGCTCTCTGCCGATGAGGGCGGGCCGATACAAACAGCCTCGTCGGCAAAACGGACGTGCAGGCTGTCGCGGTCGGCGGTAGAGTAGAGCGCCACCGTTTTGATGCCCATCTCTTTACAGGTGCGGATGATGCGCAGGGCGATTTCCCCACGATTCGCAATGAGTATTTTTTTGAACATCGTCTCGATGAGATTAGAGGTGAGGGGTGAGGAGAGGTGTGAGGGGTGAGGAAAAAACCTCACTGCTCGCTTCTTGCTCCTCACTTCTTAAGAGGGGTCAACAAGAAACAGGGGCTGGTCGTACTCTACTGGCGAAGCGTCTTCTACCAATATCTTCACGATTTTGCCTTTTATCTCTGAATCTATTTCGTTGAAAAGTTTCATGGCCTCTATGATGCAAACCTTCGCGCCCACATCCACGGTATCGCCGATTTTCACAAATGGCGGCTTGTCGGGGCCGGCGCTGCGGTAAAACGTGCCGACCATCGGCGATTTGATGTGGACAAAATGGGGATTGTTGTCGCCATCTGCTGCCGGCGCCGGCGCTTCTGTTTTGGCTGGTGCAGCAGGTGCTGGGGCAGGCGGTGCTGGGGCAGGAGGAGCCACTGGCGCAGCTGGCTGCTGCATCGGCACCATCACCGGCACAGGCTGTGCACTGCCTTCGGCGGGCTGGTTGCGGATGACGAGTTTGAAGTCCCCTTCTTTGAGGGTAAATTCGGAGAGCTTGTATTTGCTCATCATCCGAATCAATTCTTGTATTTGGTTGAAATCCATACCGGAGATTGTTTAGCAGGTGCAAAAAAAGACAGGGGGAGTAAAGAAAAAATCTTTCTCGCGAAAAAATTTTTTCTTTCTCCCCCGAAAGGTAGAAATAGTTTGCAGTGAGCAGTTTGCAGTAATTTTATATTCCTGTCAATTTACTTCTGACACTGCCTATTGCAAACTGCCAATTGCCGACTATTTTTTCACGCGCTCCATGTATGCGCCAGTGGTCGTGTCAATTTTGATGAGGTCGCCTTCTTCGCAAAAAAGCGGCACACGCACTTCGGCACCGGTCTCCACGGTGGCGGGTTTCAGGGTGTTGGTGGCGGTGTCGCCGCGCAAACCAGGTTCGGTGTAGGTGATTTTGAGCACGACCGTTTGAGGCAATTCGACCGCAAGCAGCGTTTCTTTTTGCCCGTGGAACAAGACGTCCACCACGTCGCCTTCCTTGAGGAATTTGCCGTTGTCAATCATGTCGCTGCCTACCGTAATCTGGTCGTAGGTATCCTGATTCATCAATACATAGTCCTCGCCCTCAGGGTATAGATACTGGAATTTGCGGCGCTCCACGCGCACTTCGTTGATAGTAGCGCCGCTGTTGAAAGTAAATTCCACGACCCTGCCCGTAGTCGTGCTTTTAAGTTTGGTCCACACTTTGCCGCTACCACGGCCTACTTGGAACTTCGAAAAATCAATGACTTTGACAATGTCATTGTTGTGTTCGATGCAAAGGCCGTTGCGGATATCTGCCGTCGTTGCCATTTTTTTCTGTTGATTTGTTGAAATGTTGATTCGCTGATAGCCCAATGAGCGGAGGTGCTCAAAAAGGCGCGCAAAAGTAGAGCGATTTTGTTTGAAAACGAACAAAAGAAAAAAATACACCCGTTCCTCAATCTCTGGAACCCAGCCCCATAACCCCCTTTTCCCAACCATTGGCAGCCGTATTCAGGCGCAGCACGGGCGTTCCATCGGTGTCAGTTTCCATGTGCCAATATTTCGAGAGCACAAATGCCTCGGGCGCAATTCGTTTGCCGTGGATGATGTGTTTTTGTATCAAACCTTCGGCTTCCGAATTCAGGTATTCCGCCAGTTTTTGTTCAAAAAAATCAAAATTTGACAACAAATCGCGGTGTGGCGCGGAATAATAAGTCAGCAAATCGAGCATAAAATCGCGCAGCCCGTGCTGCCCGCCGGAAGCCTGCTCGATGGCATTGTCCAGATAAAACGCAAATACAAACCCCCGTTTGTAGGGCAGTGCCTCCATCGCCGTGTCCTTGAAAAAATGGAGCGCTATTTCGCTGTTGGGCAGTTCGCCTACCTGCGAGGTATAGAGGTGTTTGAAAAAACTTTCGTTCAGCGTTTTCACATATTTTTCGGTAGAAATAAAACCGCCCGCGAGCATATTTTTCATGGCAAAATATTCCGTGAAACCCTCGCTGAACCACCCAAATTGCATATTGTTGAGCCCGCCGCCGCTGCGAATCTTGCCGCCAATCCAATCGTGCATCAGTTCGTGGTGAAACAAGTGCAGCAAATCTCCCACTTTGATATTTGGCACGGACGTGGCGAACGCCGCGAACGAATTGCGCAGCCCCGTGCCGAGGTACTCGACGGTCGTTTGCATTTGCCCGCCCGACAACATTACTGGCCGCAACTGCGCCAGCGGCATGAGCGTGACCGTGTAGTAAGGTATGTCCCAATCTTCCCAAAAATTGCGCTGCGCCTCCACCGTTTTTTGCAGCAAATCGAGCAATTCCCGATCGGAAAAAGCCCAGTCGCTGCCCCGAATGGCGAGGAACACAGGATGGTTTTGCACCTCCGCCCGCAGCACCCTGAAGTCGCCGCCCACGTACACCGCCTCGAGCAATCGTGTTTTGGCATATTGAAAACGCTGCGTCAATTCCTGCGAGCCAAAGCTATTGTGAATCAACCAGTTTTGCGGGAAACCTTTCCATTCGAGCGTGAGCTCGCAGCTGTTGTCGCCAAACAACGGCGCGACAAAAAGCCCGCTTCCGAGGATGTGGAAAAACGTCGGCTGCACCATCGGGCGGAAGGCGTTGTCCTTCGTAACGTCGCTGCCCTCGAAATCCTGCACCACTTCGTATCGCAACTCAATATCTGCCGACGGCGGATGTTGCACGACGGCACTGTGTAGTACCCGGTTGACGAGCAGAGCGCAACCCTGCGTGGGGCAAGTCAAGTTTTGGATGCAGTCGGACAGTTGGCTTGCCGCGCCGAACTGGTTGGGCAGTGCAAACTCCGTGGTGCCGTCCGCCTCGCCGCGCAGCAGCACACGCACCGAGAGGCGCGTCAAATTGTTTTCCTGAAAAACAGGGGAAATCTCGTAGCGAACTGTCTGGCAAAAAATGGCGGCGGGAGACAGCAGCAGCAAAACGATGAGCAGGGTGCGCATACGTAACCGATGTTTGGGTGAAACAATCGCCGCCGAGTTCAGAATCAGCGGCAGGTGTATCAGCGGATTAAAATGTGAATTCGTCGGATTAAAACAAGATGGGGCAAACCTAATTCATCTCTACCAAAATCCGGGCAATTTTTTCCGGGTCGCCATGCTCAAACTTCAACTGCCGGATGTCGGGCGAGGGGTTGGTGTCCAAACAATGCTGGTATGTTTTGTCGTAGTAGTGCAGCGCGATTTGCGCAGCGGTGGCGAAATCGCCGTGTTCGAGTGCTTCGAGTGCGGCTTTGAGGTGCTGACCACCGAGTTTTTTGTCAATTTTCCGAAATGCCGTTTCGAGGTCGGTTTTGTCGGCAAAAACATAGTCGGTGAGCAAATTTTGGATGCGTGCCTCTTCAGGTATTTCGATGTTCAGGAGGGGCGCGTTTTTCATTTTTGCCCAAAAATTTACGGGGATATACACCCGCCCGATGCTGCGGCTTTCGTTTTCTATCCACACGCGCCGTGCAGGGTCAAGACCGAGCAGGGCATCAAAAAGGTCATTTTCAAACTGCTCTGCTGTGGGCTGCTGCGTTTCGCCGATGAAGCCAAACGCTGAGCCTTTGTGGTGCGCAAGTTTTTCCAAATCAATGATTTGCTCGCCCAAATCACGGAGTGCGTGCAGTATTTTAGTCTTGCCGGTGCCGGTGCGCCCGCCCACCACCATTATTTTCAAATTCCAATTTCCAAAACCCTCGAGCACGTGGCGGCGGTAGTTTTTATAGCCGCCTTCGAGTGTCACCACATCAAATCCGGCCTGCCGCAGCAGCCATGCCATGCTGCCGCTGCGCTGGCCCCCGCGCCAGCAGTGGACGGCCAAACGCCGTTTGGGCGCGAGTTCGCCAGCCCGGCGCACAAAGCCCGCCATTTTTGGCCCCACGATTTCCAGCCCCAGTTCCAGCGCAGCCTCTTTGCTTTTTTGTTTGTAAAAAGTCCCGACCTGCGCCCGCTCCTCGTCGCTGAACAGCGGAAAACTCACCGCGCCAGGCATGTGTCCCTGTGCGTATTCGCCCGGCGAACGCACGTCGAGCAGGACGCGGGCAGCGCGGGCAGTGAGAAATTCGGCAGGTGGCAGATGATTTTCCATCGGGGGCAAAGGTATTTTTATCGAGTTTCAAAACCGCAAAACCGCAGAACCGTAAAACCGCAAAATGTAAAAGGAAGAAAAAGCAAAAAAATGAGGCGCAGCCAACTGGCCGCGCCCCACGAAATTGGACTACAAACGCTTCTTTATGAGTAAGTTTAGACGGGTTAGAGTGGTTTGTAAAAACACCTTTTCTAAACCATTCTCAACCTCTCTAAACGTGTCTAAACCCTCCAACTCAATTGTTCGTCACCCGGCCCGAACCCGACACGGCGCTTTTCACGGAGCCGCTTACGCCGAGTTTCACATCGCCGGAGCCAGAGATAGCGACTTCGGCGGATTTGCCTTTCAATTCGGCGGCATTCACGTCGCCGGAGCCGGAGATGGCGATTTCCTGCTCGTCGGCGCGGCCTTTCAAGGTCATATCGCTGCTCCCAGAGATGGCGATTTCCAGTTCTTTCACGTCGAAAGAGCCGGTGAAATCGCCCGAGCCGCTGCTGGCGAATTCAAATTCATCGCCCTTGATAACGGATTCGGCCACGATATCGGTGGAGCCGCTGTTAGCGATCTCACGGATACTCTTGTAAGTGACGGTGATGGTGGCTTTGAAATTATTCCAACGGCCTTTTTTCATGCCGATTTTGAGGGTGCTGTTTTCCACTTTGGTTTCGATGTTGTCGGGGTCAATGCCGCTGACTTCGAGGGTGACGCTTTCGCCGCTGCCCTCTTTCAGGATGACTTGGTCGTAGCCGCCGGAGATGCCGATTTTGTCGAAAGACGAAAGGCTGCGGGTGACGGTGGTTTTTTGCGCGAAACTGCTGACTGTCAACAGAAAAAGGCTCAGGGCTGCGGTAGAGAAGAGACGGATTTTCATAGAAAAAAGATTTGGTGCGAACGCCTTGGTTTGAATGTTTTTGGGGAAAGACAGGGGCGGCGGCGCAAGGTTGCAGATTGAATAGAGGCGAACGCAGAAGCGACACTTTTTCAAAAAGTGTCGCTTCTATTTTCCGCCAACACGATAAAATAGTCCATCGCCTCCGGGTTGCGCATCGAATCGCGGTTGTAGGCTTTGTCCAAAGGCTTTTTTTGCAAAATCTTTTTCACTGGCGTTTCCATCTTTTTCCCTGAAATCGTATACGGCACGTCGGGTATTTCCAAAATATCGTCCGGCACATGGCGCGGGCTGTATGCCGCCCGCAGCGCCGATTTGATGCGTTTTTTCAAATTGTCGTCCAGCACCGCGCCGGGCGCGAGGGTCACGAACAGTGGCATCCAATCGGAGCCGTCGGCGCGTTCGAGGTTGACAATCAGGCTGTCTTTGAGGTCAGGTATTTTGTCCAAACACCGATAAATCTCCGCCGTGCCGATACGCACCCCCTGACGGTTGAGCGTCGCGTCCGAGCGGCCCAATATCACGAGCGTGTCGCGTTCCGTGATTTGCAACCAATCGCCGTGCCGCCACACGCCGGGGTAGTCCTCGAAGTAAGAAGCGCGGTATTTTGAGCCGTCGGCATCGTTCCAAAAAAAGACGGGCATGGAGGGCATGGGCTTCGTCACCACCATCTCGCCGACCTCTCCGACGGGGACGGGCTGGCCGTTCTCATCCCAACTTTCCATCGCGCAACCGAGGCAACGGCATTGTATTTCACCTTGATACACAGGCAACAAGGGGTTGCCGCCCACCCATGCCGTGCAAACATCGGTGCCGCCAGCCATGCTCGAGAGCCACACATCGGGTTTAATATTTTCGTACACCCAGCCAAAGGCTTCGGGCGGCAGGGGCGAGCCGGTGGAGCCGATGCTGCGCAGGTTTTTGAGGTCAAATGTTGTTTTCGGAGAAAGCCCCGCTTTCATGCAACTGACCAAAAACGGCGCACTCGTGCCGAAATGGTGAATCGGCGCGCGCTCGGCCATTTCCCACAACACGTTCAAATCGGGGTAGCCTGGGCTGCCATCGTAAAGTACAATCGTCGCACCCGCGAGCAGGGCGGCGAGGGTGAAATTCCACATCATCCAGCCGGTGGTGGAGTACCAGAAAAACCGTTCACCGGGTCGCACATCGTTGTGAAAATGGAGGTATTTGAGGTGTTCCAGCAAATTGCCGCCGTGCGAATGGGTGATGGCTTTCGGGATGCCGGTGGTGCCGGAGGAATAGAGAATCCAAATGGGGTGGGAGAA
>CAYZVM010000084.1:10517-23594 GCA_964481485.1 uncultured Saprospiraceae bacterium
TGGATTTGCACAAAACGGTCGGCCACGCTCGCCGCGCCGAAGTCGGGCGAACAACTCGACCACACTGCGCCGATGCTCATTGCAGCCAGCACGGCCACGATGGCGTGGGGCGAATTGGGCAGATAAGCGGCCACGCGGTCGCCTTTTTGAACGCCGCATTGTTGGAAAAAATGGGCGAGCGCGGCGGTTTGGCGTTCGAGTTCCGCCCAACTCATTTCGGTCAGTCCTTGTCTTTCATTTTGAAATAAAATGGCCGGGTGCGTATCAGTTTTTTGTCGAAAAATATGCTCCGCGTAGTTCAACGTCGCGCCTTCAAACCATTTGAAATCAGGCATTTCTGAGCCAGACAGGACGGAGGTGTGCGGCGAATGACCTATGATTCGGAAGTATTCCCACTGGCTTTGCCAAAAATCTTCCAAGTGGTCGGTGGACCATTTCCAGAGGGCGCGGTAGTTGTCGAAAAGCAGTCCTTTTTCCCGCGCCAGCCAATCCATGTAGCGGGCGAGGTGGCTGTCGGTCAGGAGTTCAGGGGCGGGTTGCCAGAGTAAATTTGGTGTCATTTGAAAAGGAAATTTAGTGTCATTAGGGGGCATGAAGAATCATTAAAAGTCATTAGGGGTCATTGAGGGGAATGTGACAAAAGATTTGAAAAAATTACTGTAATAACTTCAATGACTTTTAATGACCCCTAATGGCTTTTAATGACTTTACCTTCGCCGCGAAAATCCCGCTATTCTGCCATTTTGTTTCAAAAAAATTTCAACAATGAGAATATTCAAGACCCTCGCGCTGCTCCTTACGACACTCTCGTTTTTTACCTGCAAAACGGCCCAAAAACCCGCATCCACCGGCGACGACGGCATCATTGAAGTGCAGTTTTTGCAAATGAACGATGTGTACGAAATCTCGCCCGCGCCATCGGACAACAGGGGCGGACTGGCGCGTGTGGCGACGATTCGGAAGGAATTGCTGGCGAAAAATCCCAACACTTTTACCGTGCTGGCAGGCGATTTTATCAGCCCATCGGTCATCGGCACGCTGAAACATGAGGGCAAACGCATTCGCGGCAAACAGATGGTGGACGTGCTGAACACGCTCGGCCTCGATTGGGTGGTTTTCGGAAATCACGAGTTCGACTACGACGATTTGCCAGATTTGCAGGCGCGGCTGGATGAGTCGAAATTTACATGGTTTGCGGCCAACGCCCGTTTGAAAGGCACGACGTGGACGCAACAGTTTTTCAAAAACAAACCTGACGGCGGCACGGAGATTTGCCCTGACAATCAGATTTTTAGCATAAAAGATAAAGACGGCACGACGCTGAATTTGGGCGTGTTCGGCGTTTTGATAAATACCGGGCGCAAACCCTGGGTGGAATATTCGGACTGGTTTGAGGCCGCCAAAAAGAACTTCGCCGACCTGAAACCCAAAACGGATGTGGTGGTGGCACTCACGCATTTGGATGCTGCCGACGACAAAAAGTTGGCAGCTATGTTGCCTGTCGTCCCGCTCCTGATGGGCGGCCACGACCACGACAATCAGATTCACAAAGTCGGCAATTCCACCGTGGCGAAAGCGGATGCCAACGCCAAAACGGTGTACGTCCACACGCTGCGGTACGACAAAAAGAAAAAATCGGCGACCGTGAAATCCGAATTGCGCCAAGTGAACGCCTCCATCGCCGACGAGCCGGCGACCGCCGCGGTGGTGGCAAAATGGGAAAAAATCAAAAACGAATCATTGGCCTCCTCCGGCTTCGACGCCGATAAAGTGGTGACCGCGCTGCCAGAGCCGCTCGACTGCCGCGAGAGTGTGGTGCGCCACACCCAATGCAAAGCAGGCGAACTCATCACCACCGCCATGCTCGCTGTGGCCAAAACGAAACCCGACTGCGCCATCCTGAACAGCGGCTCTATCCGCGTGGACGACGTGCTGAGCGGCAATCTGACGGAACTCGATGTGGTGCGGATGTTGCCTTTTGGCGGTGCGGTGGTGGAGGTGGAAATGCGCGGTTCGCTGCTCCGCAAAACGCTCGAAGCGGGGGCGATGAACAAAAGCAACGGCGGCTATCTCCAACTTCGGCAGGCCCGCCAAGATGCTTCGGGGCGGTGGTTTGTGGCTGAAAAACTGCTCGACGACACCAAAATTTACCGTGTCATTTTGCCCGAATTTCTGCTATCGGGCAACGAATACAACATGGCTTTTCTGAAAGCCTCGCTGGATGCGGACGGCAAATCGTCGAACCCCGATATTTTAAAAATCAACAAACCCGACCCGAAAAACAAGCGCGATTTAAGGAATGACATCCGGCTGGCGTTGATTGCGTATTTGCGCGGGGAATAGAGGTTGTACCATTTTTCTTCGAGTGTCAGAGGCTGTCTCGTAAGTACAGTTGCGTAAACTTCCACCAAATAATGTGTCACGCAAAGACGCAAAGCCCGCAAAGAATACTCTACGCTTGGCGAACTTTGCGTCTTTGCGTGACACATTATTTGGCGCAATACTTATTTTCCGGCTTAAATCTCATCCCGTTCAATCGGGCAAGTCATGCAGTGGCTGCCGCCCCGCGCGCGGGAAAGTTCGTTGGACGGGATGGTGATAATCGTGTTCTCCACTTTGTCGGGCGTGGTTTTGCCGTTGTCAATATCGCGCAGGAGTTTTTCGGCGCCGATGACTTTATAGCCAAATTCTTTGAACGCCCGCTCGGTGATGGGGTTGCGGTCGTAGGTGATGGCGACGCCGGGTTTGAGTGCCACGAGGTTGCAGCCGTCCGTCCATTGTTCGCGCTCTTGGTAGGGGCTTTCACCGCGCCCGGCCCAGATAAATTCCATTTTTGGATTTACTTCAGCGAGCAGAAAATCGCGCAAACTGGGGTATTCGACGGTCTCACCGTTGGAGCGGTGCACGTCCACATAAGAGCCAAGTCCTTCTTTTACAATGGGGAAATAACCCACAAAATGGTTGTGGTTGATTTGGGTGAACACCGTGTCAATGTGCATATAAGTGCGCTCGGCAGGGATGTTCACTTGCACCACATTTTTGATGATGCCCCGGTCGAAGAGGTAGTTTTTTATCATCTGGAAAGCGTATTCGTTGGTGCGCTCAGAGCAACCTATGAGCAAGTAATCCTTGTAGAGCACCATCACGTCGCCACCTTCCACGCTGATGGTCTCGCCTTTTTTGTTGGGCGGGAATTTGTCCACGCGGTTGAGATTGATGGTTTTGCCGTCGGCTTTGAGGCGGCGGAACACGGGGTGGCTGCTGAAAATGAGCCGCGTGAGGAAGTTTTCCCGGAAACGCGCCGTCTTATTGGCTTTCGTGATGATGACGTGGCCTTTCACCGTCACGGCGATGTCGCGGGTGAAAATCAGGTTCGGAATCGGGTCGAACAAAATCCGGTCTTCCGGCTCCAAATAGCCGGTGATGAGGGTGTCGGCCAATTGCTCCGGCGACAGCCCGGCGAGGCGCGGGATGAACGAATAGGGCAATTCTTCGAAGTCGGTGATTTTGTTGATGACCTCGTACTTGCTCTCCTCGTCGCGGGTGCTTTCGGCGAGCAGGTCGCGCACTTCCAGCACGTTTTCTTTTCCGAGAAATGCTTTGAGCACACCGATAAAAATGTCGTGCTCCTCTTGCATATTGGGCAGGTGCACGATATCGTCGAAGAGGAGTTCCCCGGCGCGTTTCGGGGTGATGCGGGCGATGCCCTCGTCGGGGCGGTGCACGATAACTTTTTTGAGTTTTCCGATTTCGGAATCAACGTAGATGCGGCTGTTCGCGTCCATAAATTTTTGGTTTGAAAAAACTTGGTTGGGCAAAATTCACCTGCTCCCCGCCAATTTTCGGCGGCAAAAAGACTTCGGCGGAATGATTTGTTGTTGCTTGATAAACCCGCCTACGCCGTTCATCCGCTATCATTTTTTAATGACGGCATGAAGGCTCCGGCGGGTAGAAAACGCTATAGCCGTCAGGCTAAACCCAATTTTTGTCATCCTGTAAGGAACTGTCCGCTCCACGGTGGGTGAAACACAGATTTTCCTATTGTAGAGCGGATAGTTCCTTACAGGATGACAAACGTAGAGTAATCAAAAAAAACTTAGCCTGACGGCTATGGTAAAAACGCGGGCGAAGGTAGAAGGAAAAATTGGCGCAGTGAAAACTCCCGGCAGGTCGAATTTTTAAATGTCGCCTAGCAGCACGCTGGGTTTCTCTAAGCATATTCTAATGCAATTTTCATTGCTGCCCGAAAAAAATCAGTGACGTTTGCAGCGGCTTAATTTCTTTTCATAAAAGCCTGTTTTTCAGCATCTTTTTCCGGCTCAACCAAGTACAGGCGGTCGCCATCCATGAGGAATTGTTGAGCCAACGGCAAGCAGCGTATGCTCTATCGCGAGGTCAATTCGGGCGGGAGCTTTGGCTGCTCGCCCCTGCGCCGTGAAATCGGCATCGGTCAAGCGACCGTCATTGACGAAATCACGGTGGTCTGGCCAGCAAGTGGCATCGCGCAGACGTTGAAAAACGTGCAGCCCAATCAATTCCTCAAAATGACGGAAGGTCGGGAGGGGTTTGAAAAAATTGATTTGCAGAAATTGGTTTTCAAAAAAGCCGACGGGACGATACCGATGTGCGCGCCGGTGCAATGACCCAGTAGCCCTCGCTCACCAAACCTACTTCACCTAAAAATTGTCGTGCCGAATTCCTACCATTCAGGGTTCGGCACGACAATTTTTAGGTGAAGGAATCTGAAAGTTAAAATCAAGAGAATTTTGCCTGTGGTGGGTAAGCTTTGCGACATTGGCGCGATAATAGGTCAACAACGTCCTTTTTCACTCAACTTTTCCCTTTATATGAGTATGATGAAAACTTCCCTGTATGCCCTGCTGCTGTGCGGCGGTCTGACGGCATACGCACAAGCGCCTGGTTATCTGGGCAAACGATTCACCTTGCAAGCCGATGTGCACGGAGTGCCCGGGCTGGGCGGCCCTACTGCCGACAACCGGGGCAGCACCCATTACGGCGACGACGGAGGTGGTTTTGCCTTCAACTGGCGCGCTGGCGGCCAAGCTGGGTATGCCATTTCCAGGAGTCGCCAGCTGGTGTTGGGTGTAGACTACCTCAAAACCGGCATGATTCAGGATGCCTACACGCCCTATTTCGATCCTTTCAGCGAAACGTACAACCTCGACGAGCATTACCTATTTTACAACTTGACGGGGCTGACGGTCCATGCCGGGATGCGCAAATTCCGCCTGATGAAAGGTGCTTTGGCGCCTATGGGCGTTTATGGGGGCTGGCAGTTGCAATTTACGCGCGTCAAGGGCGAGATTTTGGACAAAAGAACCTACTACTACTCAGGCTCAAGCAACGAAGGCCACGCGCCGTTGGGGATCAAGCCTCAAATGAATTTCATGGCGCTCGGCCTCGAATTTGGTACCAATTACATTGTGGCCGATCGGGTATTGATTGACGTGGGCGCTCGATTCAACCTCCCTTTGTCGGCGGGTTTACTTTTCTCAAAACTCGAGCGCGAGGATAATTATAGCCGCCCTGAAGGCCCCGACGACTACAAAGCGTATAATCAGGATATATTCCGCGAAAATGCCGCTTCCCGCATTTGGCTGCATTCCCTCGTCACGTTCCGTGTGGGTGTTGGCCTGCTCCTTTTTTGATTCCACATTCAAAACCTGTTTTCTACGATGAAAAATACATTTCAAATAACACTGGCGATTGTATTGATAGCGGGCTTTTTTGCCTGCGGCGATTACAAAACTCAATACGAAGGCCCATACCAAGACCCCACCGACGGCAGCGGCATAAAAGGCAATCCTATCATTTATGAAATCTTGTTTGTGCAAGACGGCCAGATACACTTGGCCAGCGCCAATTTGCGCTACTCCAAACAACTGAACGTGAGTGGTTTTGTCACGCAAGCCAGCATCAACCACGCGCACGACCGCATTGCGTACAAAACCGCGACAGGCAATATTTCCATCATTGATTCGACAGGTGCAGCCATAGCGAGCGTGCCCAATTCGAGCGGAGTCATTTGGTTTGACTGGCATCCCAACAATCAGACGCTCTATATGCTCCAAAATGACCAGCTCAGTTTCTACGGCCCCAATGTGACGGTGGCTGCCACCAATTTGGCCAATGCCTTGCCATATATCGCGAGTGATTATGGCATCCGGACGGTGGGGATAGGCCCCGATGGCATGGTGGCCTTTGGCTATTCCATCTATTCGTTTTCTGGCACGCTGAATGGGATATACGTCGTTTATCCTTCTGGCTCTAAACGTTCGATCAGCACTTCCTACTACCCGCCCTCCCGGCTGCGGATGACTGCCGACGGTGCCCGTGCCATTGTGACCAACGATGTCGGCGGGTTTTCAAAACAAACGGGTATCGTCTATACAGCCCCCAGCGGCAGCACATCCTTTGATGAATTGAACGATTTTGGCTTGGCTGCTATCTCTTCGCCCGCCTACAATATTGTCTTTTGGGATGCCGATTACCCGGATATTCTGCAATATTACGGCAATGGCCTTTCGCTCGACATAACCGGCGCTGTCAACGACATTGACTGGTAAAACCCTCATTAACACCATTTAAAAAACATTTTTATGAAAAAAATACTCATTGCGCTCGGTTGCTACTTTGCCGCCGCCGCTGCCCTCATAGCCCAAGATTTTGACAACTATCGGCCTCTGACTTGTTCCGGCTCGATACCCAAAGAGTTCACTTTGCCTTCTACCCAGAAGTACAAGGCCGAGTTGAAAAAAATTGAAAACAAAAATTACAAGAAGAAGGAAAGAAAAGACCGCAAACAGTTTGCGCTCGAATCCAATTTTGTGTTGGATGACCTGCTTCAAAGTGGTCTCGTGCTGTTCAACGACCCGGTGAGCAATTACCTCAACGAAGTGGCCGCGGTGCTGGTGAAGGCAGATGGGCAATTCAAAAAACCCGTCCATGTGTACGCCCTGCGCTCATCGAGGGTCAATGCCTTTGCCACAGATAGGGGTACCGTGTTTGTTACTTTGGGGCTGTTGGCTCAGTTGGAAAATGAAGCACAATTGGCCTACATCTTGTCCCACGAATTGACGCACGTCAGCGAGGGGCACACAGTTGATTTGTTTCTGGAAGCAAAGGACATCGAACGCCGCTCATCGCGCCGTTCGGTGCTGAACGAGGCTACATTCGACGACAACCTGCTCGCCAAAAACCGCTATTCAAAAGAACTTGAAATGGAGGCGGACAAAAAAGGGCTGGTGCTTTTCAGCAAAACCAAGTACAGCACGGCCACGCTCAACACGGTTTTTGACGTGCTCAAATATTCCTACTTGCCCTTTGATGAGGTGCGTTTGGAGCGTTCATTTTTTGAATCCGACTCTTTTCGTTTTCCCGATGGGTACTGGATGGACGTAGTGCGCCCTATCAGCGGAGAAGACGAAAACTCGGACGATGCCAAAAGTTCGCATCCCAATATCGCTGCCCGGCGGCAGGCTTTGGCGGCGGCCTTGAAGAACACGCCGGGGGCTGGTGGCCAAGATTTTTTGGTGTCCGAATCGCAGTTCATGTTGACCCGCAAAATGGCGCGTTACGAGTTGCCTTTGTTGCATCTCCGACATGAAAACCACGCAGAAGCGATTTATACCGCTCACCTTTTGTTGCAAAAAGAGCCTTCGCGTTATTTGCAAAAATGCGTGGCGCAGGCGCTGTACCACCGAGCCAAGTACCAAAACGACGGCGACTATAAGTTTGAAGTAAAAATTGACAGCATCGAGGGAGAGCTGCAGCGCGTATATCAATTGCTGGAAAAACTAAACGACAAGGAAATCACGGTCTTCGCACTTCGCTATGCGTGGCTGTTGCACCGCCAATATCCCGACGACCGCGAATTGACTGCCATCACCGACGACCTTTTTATTGAGCTGGGCGCACACTTCAAATCATTGGACGAATTTTTGGAATCTCCGGCACCGGATACCGCAGTCAGGACAAAAACAGACCGTGTATTGTCCAAGTATGACAAAATCAACGAGCAACGACAATCCTCTTATTGGCGCACGGCTTTTGTTGGATTCGCCAACGATGAGCATTTCAGAAAGGCATTTGACAAAGGATATAAAGAATACACCAAGCGCAAAGAACGGCGAGATTACTACCAGTCCAAAAAAGGAGAAGCTGAACTTTCAAAAACGATAAAGCGGGAACAAAGAACAGGGCTGAATCTCGGCATCAAAAAAATAGTGGTCGTCAATCCCTTCTACCTCAAACTCGATGCCCGGAAAGACAACGCGGTGCAGTATGTGGACTCCGAATATGGCCACGAACACCTGCGTTCCTTGATGACAGGCGTGGCCCAAAAGTCGGGTCTGAAAGTCGATTTTTTGGATGCCCAAGTTTTGAAAGAAAATCAAAGTGACCGTTTTAACGAAATCAGGTCGCTCAACGATTGGTTTGGTGAGCAGGTGCGGCGCGACAACCTTTCGCCCACGCCCGGCCTCCAGCAAGACGACATCAACGCAATCGCGGACAAATATGGCACCGATTATTTCCTCTGGACGGGGGTCATTTCATTGCGGGAAAAGAAAAAGAATGCGGCCTTAATCGCCTTATTGGGGCTGATTTATTGGCCTGCATTGCCAATCGCCATTGCTGGTGCTGCCAAACCAGAGTACGATATGCTCTACTACGCGGTGCTGTACGATGTGCGCACAGGTCGCAATCGGGTCATCAAATTCGAGTATTTCGACAAGCGCGACTCCGACACGATACTCAAAGCCCACTGCTACGATACGTTTGTGCAAATCAATCGCGATTAAACTGGGTCTGCTTCTCTGGGAAAGAAACAGGAGCCATCACCGTCAGCACGGGATGGCTCCTGTTTTTTAGGAAAAAAAGGCGAGGATTACTGGTTCACAGCAGCGCCGCCTTTGGCAGCGGGCTGTTCTTTGCCTTTCACTTCGCCGGAGATTTCGAGGTAAGTCTCGGTCGGGTTGGTGTTGGCGGTCACGGTCACGCGCTTGCTCTGTTGGCCGGGTTTGCCTTTCGAGTTGAACTCGACTTTGATTTCGCCAGAGCCGCCGGGAGGAATGGGTTCCGACGACCATTTCGGCACGGTGCAGCCGCAGGAGCCTTTGGCATTGCTGATGATGAGCGGTTCGGTACCCGTGTTTTTGAATTTGTAAACGTGCTTCACGATTTCGCCTTCATTGATGACCCCAAAATTGAATTTTTCATTTTCATATTGGATGGTCGTCACAGGCAAGCTGGAAAGCGTAGAGTTGACGTTGGTGCCGGGGATATTACCGTTGCCGCCCGGCTGTGCAGCAGAAGTAAGGCTTCCTTCGCTGGGGTTGGTGATGGCGGCGGATTGGCGGATTTGGCTGCCCTCCGAATGGCCGAACCAATTGAAAATGCCGCCGCCGAAGAGGTTGGCGAGAAGCAGGATAGCCAGCAGCGATAGCAAGCCCACCTGTATTTGTTTGTTTCTTTCCATTGTTTGAAAAATAAAATGGTGAAAGGTTGGAATGATGAGTCGTGTTTTTGGTTCTGCAAAATTACGGCTTTCAAAAAGCGGCTATTTTGGTTTGCAAATGTTTAACACGCGGCCACCAGAATCTGCTGATTTTCAACCTTTTCAATCACGCCGTTTCAAACCCTAGCAAGCTGCTGCTACGCAATCCTGACCTTGAAAAGCGAATTGTTGGGCACATTCATATTTGCCCTGCCCAAAAAATATAGAAATCCATTGTGCACTTGGTAACGGTGCGACAAATATGCCACCTGAGGAAGGCGATAGACGGCTTCGGATTCAAAAGTCCGCAGATTCAGTCGTTTGAGTACATGGACACCTTTGTCGGTAAAATGGGCGTACAATCTTCCTGTAGCCGTGTCTTTTAACAGTTCTTTTCGCCAGCCATCTGCGTGATGAAAGTGAATCGGAACCGTTTCCATTTTTTTGAAACCTACCTCAAAACGCCGTACCTCGTCGTGTTCCGTATCGAACAACAGCAAGGTGTCGCCCAGATTGAGCAAAGGCGCATACACCGAATCGAGGCGCAGGCTTTCGAGCCAGCCCAAATGATTGAGTTGGTGGTTGTAATATGCCATAGCCAGCAAATGCTCGAGACCAAAATCCCCCGATATGTAAGGCCGTTCCGTGTCAAAACCCATGTCGTAAGGCTGCCCGCGCCAGTTGGGCGGCAAATTCGGTTCGTGTACGAGCGGCGCATTTGCCAGCATAGAATCCAGCGCAAACTGCATTTCTCGCTGACCTGCTTCCCGAACGATTTGGGCAAACGGATGCAATGCCCCGGAAGGGTCGTGGTACCAATATCGCACACTTTGGTTGAGCCTGCCCATTTTTCGGAAAAAATAATATTCTCTGTTTTCCAGCACGCAGGGCAGTACGAGCGAACGAAACAGGTTCAAATCATATCGAGGAAGTGTGTCGAGTCGCATCTCCTGAAGCACCAATTCCTGCGCGAATACGTCGCCAGCCAGATGGACAACGCCGGTACAGCTGCGATGCAGCACAGTTGGCTGGCCCGCCAATTCCAGTTCGGCTATCATCTCATTGGATGCGCCTGTCATGCGGACAATATGCTTTTTGCGCTCGCGCAGCAACATCAGCACCCGGTCGCCAAATACGGCGTAATCGAAAATATGGGTTTGAAAATCCTCCTTGGCCAACACCTCCACCTTTTTGACGGCAATGTTCACCTCTTGCAATACGGTAGATTGGGGCGTGAGTACGATGTCGAGCCGCAATATGGTTCCCTGAAAATCAGCAGGCTGTAGCGTGATGACACGTTGCGCGTAACCCACGCGCTGTACGGCGACGGTGGTTGGGCGACGCGCCGTGCGCAATTGGTAAAAACCTGCTTCATTCGCGACGGCGGCGGTAGAGTCGTCGGCCCAAATCCGTGCACCGCCCAACGGCTCGCCTCCGATGTCTTTCACAACACCTTCGATATGCCACTCGTCGGCGGGTTGCGCGGTGGAGATGTAGGTAAAGAGGCAAAAAAATGCGGCGGAAAGAAGTTTGTTCATAGTGACCTTTTGTTTCAAGGCCATCAATATGGAGGAGACCCGTCGCGAACAAAGCGACAATTATACAGAAGGCGTTTTGCAGATTGTAAATGCCGTTGGTGAGCAAGCAAACGCTCATCGCGGGAGGAAAAAAAGAGCCGCCAATGCAAAACAGCATTGGCGGCTCACTCATGGAAATTGGATTAGAAAAGTTCAGTACATCATCAGTTTGCGGCTTGCATTGCCGAACGGCGTTTCGAGGCGGCAGGTGTACAAACCTGGCTCGCGCAAGTCGGCGCGGTGCAAGACCACATGATTTTCGCCCGGTTCGAAAGTGCCATACTTGGCGTTGACTTCTTTCCCCATTGTGTCAAAAATACGCAACACGATGTTGGAGACAGCAGGCAAACGAAACCAAAGCAGTGTCATCTCGATAAATGGATTGGGCGAATTTTGGAACAGTTCTACTCCCCCTTCAGCCTTCGAAAGGCTGGCCTGAACGTGAAATTGTGTGGCAATCATGGTGATTAGTGGCAGCCGGCGGCAGGTTTTCTCATAGTATGAGCCGAACCCGGCAAACCTTTGGCAGTGATACAGGATGATAAAATGTTGTGCATGGGAGACAAACAGTTAGTTTCAAAAGCTGTGCCACTTGCGATCAAGCAGCTGCGGGGCGGGAAATTTTAATTTTTGCGACACCGCCCAAACGCCTTTACATTTGGCAGCCCCGATTTTGTTTTTCAACAATTTTTTCAAACAACAATGACACTCGAAACGCTGCTCAAAGATTATGTCGCTTACAACCTTTGGGCAAACACCATCACCGTAGAATGGCTGAAAACCAAGCCTTTGGAACTCATGCTCCGCGAAGTGCCGTCCAGTTTTCCCAGCCTTCATCAGACTTTGCTTCACATCTGGGGCGCCGAAAAAGTATGGCTCGAACGACTGCGCCAAGTGCCGCCCGAACCATTTTTGTCCCAAACTTTCAATGGCACAACGGAGGACGTTTTTGACGGTATTTTGAAAACATCAGAGCAATTTAAGATTTATGTGGAATCGCTTCCCGACGCGGCTTTTTCCGAAATCTGCCATTTCCGACTCCTCAACGGCACGGAAGACAGCCGCCCGCGCCACCTGATGATTCACCATTGCATGAATCACAGCACTTACCATCGCGGCCAAATCGTCACCATCGCTCGCAATTTGGAACTGACCGACCCGCCTTCGACGGATTTTATGCGGTATGTTCGCTTGCAAAGTGAAGGCAAGGTGTAATAGAAAAAATGTGTCATTCAGAGCGCAGCGAAGAATCTGAGGGTGAAGCCCGAATTAGAGATTTTCTCGGATTCCTCACTTTGTTCGGAATGACACGGTCTTTCAAGTTTTAGTTTCTAAAAAAGTGTCTCTCCCTCATGGGAATAAATGACCTTAATGACGCAATGACGATCATTCACTTCTCCGACACCCACCTCGGCTTCCAGACCTTCGACCGCGTGAACGCCGAAGGCATCAATGCCCGCGAGCAGGACGTGTACGACGCTTTCGAGCGCGTCGTGGAAAGGATTTTGGAAATAAAACCCGACGTGGTCATTCACAGCGGCGATTTTTTCCACCGGCCAAGTCCGTCGAACCGGGCGCTCACTTTCGGCCTCGAACAACTCAAACGCCTCTGTGACGCCCGCATCCCCATCGTCGTCATCGCCGGCAACCACGAGACGCCGAAGACGATTTACAACAGCCCTATCCTGCGGGCACTGCGCAACCTCGACTGCGTGTATCCCATTTTTGGCGAATCGTGGGAAAAATTCGAGTTCGATGGCGTGGTCGTGCATGGTGTGCCGCACATCAACGACAACCGGATTTTGTACCAAGAATTGGAAAAATTGCAACCCGTCGCGGGCAAGTTCAACATCCTCATGTTGCACACCTCTTTGGGCAAAAAATTCCTCATGGAAGAATACGGCGAGCAGGTGTTCCCTACGGAATTTGAAGCCAAACTCGCTGACTTTCAATACATCGCGCTCGGCCATTGGCACAAATTTC
>CAYZVM010000085.1:0-9432 GCA_964481485.1 uncultured Saprospiraceae bacterium
CCCTCCCCTAAAAGGGAGGGGAGTCCGCGACTTTGTCGCGGCACACCCTACGTCTCCCCTCCTTTTTAGGGGAGGGGCCGGGGGTGGGGTTGAAACAAGGGAGGGGTCGAGCCTACTCATCTCCAACGAAGTCATCCGCAACCGCGCCGGTGTTTTGCGCGAAAATTTGGAGAAATGGGGCGCACCCAACACAGCCATCACCAGTGCCGAGGCAGAAGAATTCGCCGCGCTGGAAGGCTGGTTTGATGTCGTCGTGACCGATGCGCCGTGTAGCGGCGAAGGCCTGTTCCGCAAAGACCCCGATGCCGTGCGCGAGTGGTCGCCCGCTAATGTCGAACTCTGCACCGGGCGGCAGCGGCGGATTTTGGCGGCGGCGGTAGAGGCGCTCGCGCCGGGCGGCGTGTTGGCGTACAGCACCTGCACTTTCAACCGTTCGGAAAATGAAGAGAATGTCGCTTGGATGATACAAAACTTTGACCTTGAGCGGGTTGAGTTATCCATTCCTCCCCAATGGAGCATCGTGGCGACGGACGGCGGCCACCGTTTTTTCCCGCACCGGTTGCGCGGCGAAGGATTTTTCATTTCCATTTTTAGGAAAAAAGAGGGTATTTTGAAAAAACAAAATGCACCCTCCGGATTCAGAAAT
Organism: uncultured Saprospiraceae bacterium; assembly: GCA_964481485.1. Lineage (GTDB taxonomy): Bacteria > Bacteroidota > Bacteroidia > Chitinophagales > Saprospiraceae > M3007. The sequence continues at coordinate 647 of CAYZVM010000085.1, forward strand.
ATAAAACCATTGGCAAAAAATCTCGTGCCGGAAGCCGCCCGTTGGCTCCGTGCCGGGGCGGAAGTCCGATTTTTTCAAACACCCTCCGGCGAAGTATTGGCATTGCCCGCAGCACTCGAACATGAGTATCTTGTATTAGATAAGTTTTTGAAAAACAAGTGGTTCGGCACGGCGGTGGGAGAGTTTAAGGGCAAAGATTTTATACCCGGCCATGCGTTGGCATTGAGTCAAATGATTTCGCCCGAACTGCCCGCCGTAGATTTGAGCCGCGAACAGGCACTGCTTTTTTTGAAAAAAGGAACCTTTGATTTGCCGCCAGAAACGCCGCGCGGCTGGACCTTGGCTCGATACGCCGGGCTGAACCTCGGCTGGATGAAGGTGCTGCCCAGTCGCATGAACAACTACCTGCCACCGGAGCGCCGAATTCGGATGGACATTTCCTAACTTGGGAACGGGTAAACAATAACTTATCAATTTGATGCGATTTCTTTCCGCCCATACCGCCCATCTTTTTGATTAAAGAGCGCTGCTATTCGCACAAAAAGATGGTTGTCTGGGCAAAAACCAATCTACCTGAAATTTACAAGTTATTATTTACCCGTTCCTTGTCAATTTTAAACCTAAACCATTGGCTGTCAAATCCTTTTTCTGCATTGACGCTCACACCTGTGGCAATCCTGTGCGTGTGGTGGCGGGCGGCGGCCCCGCGCTCGAAGGCGCGAACATGAGCGAAAAGCGCCAGCATTTTTTGCGCGAATACGACTGGATTCGCCGCGGGCTGATGTACGAGCCGCGCGGCCACGACATGATGTCGGGCAGCATCCTTTACCCGCCGAGCGACCCGGCAAACGACGTGGGCATCCTTTTTATCGAGACGAGCGGCTGCCTGCCCATGTGCGGCCACGGTACGATTGGCACGGTGACGGTCGCCATCGAGCAGGGGCTGGTGACACCAAAAACACCGGGAACGCTGCGGCTCGAAGTGCCTGCCGGACTTGTCCTCGCCGAATATAAACAGGAAGGGAAAAAAGTCAAGTCTGTGAAAATCAGGAACATAAAATCGTATCTGCACACGGAAGGCATCGAAGTAGAATGTTCGAATTTAGGAAAATTGACATTGGACGTGGCCTACGGCGGCAACTTTTACGGCATCATTGACTCGCAGCAGAATTTCCCCGGCATGGAGCATTTCCGTGCCGAACAACTCGTCGCTTGGGCGCGGGAGATTCGGGCAATGGTCAACGAAACACACACGTTCGTCCACCCAGAAAACCCCACCATCAGCGGCATGAGCCATGTGCAGTGGACGGGTAAAACCTTGCACCCCGCCTCGACTGCCCGCAACGCCGTTTTTTACGGCGACAAAGCAATTGACCGCTCGCCTTGCGGCACCGGTACCTCGGCGCGAATGGCACAGTGGTATGCAAAAGGGAAACTAAAATCGGGTCAGGATTTTATCCACGAGAGCATCATCGGCTCCCAATTTGTAGGTCGGATAGAAGAGGAAACCTCATTGGGCGGGCGGGCGGCCATCATTCCCAGCATTGAAGGCTGGGCAATCGTGCACGGGTTCAATCACATCATTTTCGATGACGACGACCCATATATACATGGTTTTCAGGTGATTTGAAGTTGGGGTTTAGATGGTTAAGAGTAGTTTAGATGACGCTCCTAAACCATCTAAACCACCCTAAACCCATTTTTCACTTATACCTCCGCCGCACCAATTTGATAAACTTTTTGGCTTCATCCATGCGCTTTTTGTCGAGCCACAGATAGCGGGTCACGCAGTGTTCTATCAAATAGTTTTTAGCCTCCCCGAAGTTGGAAAAACTGTTCAGCGAGGCGATGGCAGACTCGAACGCCTTCCCGTCGCCCGCGAAAAGTTCGCGGGTGTACAGCAGGCGGTCGTTGAGCGCGATGCCTTTTTTCAAATCCGCGATGGGCTGTTCGGCTAATATTTCCGACAGTTCTTTCGCTTGTTTTTCCTCAAAAAGGACTTCTACTTCCGAATGTGCCGTTTTGGGCGCTCTTGCTGGTGCGGGCATCGGCGGTGGCGGGGCGGGCGGCTCTTCATAAACAGGCTGAGCCGGCGCCGGCGGTTCTTCGTACACCGGCGGTACTTCTACCATAACTGTTGGCCGTGTTGGGGGTGGGGGCGGCGGTGCCGACGGGGGGACAAACGCGGGTTCGGGTTCTGCCGGGCGTGCCGGAGCGTGTTTGCGCGGCGTGTGGTGGTGATGTTCCTGTTTGGGAGGGGCGACCTCTTCGGTAGAGAGCACGGCATCGTACAATTCGCGCACATAAGAGGCTGTGATGTCCACGTCAATGCGGAGGATGTTTTCCGGGTCTTTGCTCAGGCGGGCGAATTCGCGGTTGAGTTTGTCGAGGTAGATTTTAGTTTTCCGTAAATCCATGATACTAATGTGAGGAATGGGATAATGGAAAGAATGGGATAATAGGGTAAAGTGAACGGATAAAGTCTTTGTTTGACATGGGGATATGGAAAATGGTGCAAAACCAAATGGTATTTTTGCCCGGCGAAGTTCAAAAAATACCTTGAATCGCAGGCTACTTTCTCGAAAAATTACATTTTTAGGGAAATATCCATTGCCTCAATCCCTCAATCCCTCAATCCCATTCATTTCATTATCCCATTCATCTCATTATCCCATTCGTTTCATTATCCCATTCACAACGTGTTTCTCGAACCACATTTCAAAGGTCAGCGCAGCGGCTGGATAGAAGTCATTTGCGGCTGTATGTTTTCCGGGAAAACGGAAGAACTCATCCGGCGGCTCAAACGCGCCAAAATCGCCGAGATGAAAGTCGAGGTGTTCAAACCCCGCGCCGATACCCGCTACGACGATTTGGCCATCGTGTCGCACGACACCACATCGGTGCTGGCGCAGCCGGTAGAACACTCGTCCAAACTGTTGAAAGTCAATGGCAACACGGCGGTGGTGGGCATTGACGAAGCCCAATTTTTTGACGAAGAACTGCCGGAAGTCTGCGCCCAACTTGCCCTGCGCGGCGTCCGGGTCATCGCCGCCGGGCTGGACATGGACTACCGGGGCGTGCCGTTCGGGCCCATGCCCAACCTGTTGGCAATCGCCGAATACGTCACCAAAGTCCATGCGATTTGTGTGCATTGCGGCAATTTGGCCACCCATTCCTACCGGCTCGCAGTGGGCGAGGAAGTGCTGCTTTTGGGAGAAAAAGAACACTACGAGCCGCGCTGCCGCTCATGCTATCAGATGGGGAATATCCTGCGGCTGAAATAACTCCTTCAGTGTCATTTTGAAAAAATTTGAATAGCCGGACGCGGTGCGATAGTTTTGCCGGGTGCATTTTTTCCGAAAAAATCTGCTTTCCGTTTTCGCCTGCTGTGCCTGGGTGTTTCAAACTGCCGCGCAGGAAGCACCGCGCATCCGCAACTTCACGCCAGCCGACTATGGTGGCCAAAACCAGAATTGGGCAATCGCGCAATCGCAGGAGGGCTGGATGTACGCCGGGAACAACGGCGGCCTGCTCGAATTCGACGGCGCGCGTTGGCAGCAGTTTTTTTTGCCTGAAAAACAGACCGTGCGCGCAGTCGGAATCGGGCGCAATGGAGAGATATTTTGCGGCGGCTTCGCGGAATTTGGTTTTTGGAAAACAGACACCTTTGGGCGGGCGATTTACACCTCACTCAGCAATTCGGTGCGTACCGAGCAATTGGGCAAAGAAGAAATCTGGCACATCCTCGTCCGCCCGGATTATGTCCTGTTCCAATCTTTTTCCACGATTTACAAATTTGATTATCAGAAAATTACGGTGCTGCGCCCGCCGAATTCCATCATGTTTGCGCGGGAGGTGAATGGGCGAATATTGCTGCCCGTTATCGGGCGCGGGCTGTACGAATTGTTGCCTGACAATACTTTCCGGTTCATCGGAGGCACCGAAATTTTGAGCGACAAGATCGTGCAATTCCTCGTACCCGATGGGGCGGGCGGCACTTGGGCGGGCACGACCAATCACGGTATTTTTGAAATAAAAAAAGGGCAATGCCGCGCGTGGGGCAACCGCCTAAATGTCGAGTTTCAAAAATACCAACTCAACAAAGCCGTCGCACTCAAAAACGGCGGCTGGGCAGTCGGCACTATTCTGAACGGCGCATACATACTCGACAGTTTGGGGCATTTGCGCTTCCACCTCCACCGCGAAAACGGTCTGCAAAACAACACCGTGCTGGCACTCTGCGAAGACCGCGACGGCAACCTCTGGCTTGGCCTCGACAGGGGCATTGACGTCGTGACGCTGCGCTCGCCGCTCACCATTTTTACTGACCAAACGGGCAGAATTGGCACCGTGTACACCGCTGCCCAATGGGGCGGAAAACTTTACATCGGCACCAACCAAGGTGTTTATGCCCGGCCTGCGCTGGGCGGAGAAAGGCTTTTGGCAAGCGACAATTTCCGTTTGGTGGAAGGCACACAAGGCCAAGTGTGGGAGTTGCAAATATTTGACAACCAATTGATTTGTGGGCATAACGGCGGAACGTTCGGCATCGAGAACGGCTTGGCCCAAAAAATATCGGACGTGACCGGCGGCTGGTGTACCGTGCGTGTGCCGAGTCGCCCCGACCTATTGTTGCAAAGCACCTACACCGGTTTAGTCGTGTTCAAAAAAAATGCTGCTGGTCGTTGGCAGTTCGTGCAACGTGTCAGCGGTTTCAGCGAGCCTTTGAAAAAAATCGCTTTCGACGCAGAGAACAATCTATGGGGTGTCCACCCGAACAAGGGGCTGTTCCGGCTTCGGCTCGATGCTGACTTGGCGCAAATCCAAGAGTTCAAATCCTACACCGCCGAGGACGGTTTGCCGACCGATTTTCACCTCAATTTGGCGCCGCTCGACGGGGCACTGATGGTCAATGCTTCGTCGTCGCCCCTGCGCATCGAGCAAAACGGCGGGCGGTTTTATTTTAGCCCGCTCCCACTCGAATTTGTTGGTCGAAAACTTTTGCCGGGGCTTGGCGGGGAGCGTTTTGTGGTGGACAGTAGCGGCGTTCGGCTATTGTCGGGGGACCAATCGTATCATTTTCCGCTCACGCTTGTGCCATCGTTTGAAAACATCGTTGCCCTTTCGGAGCGCCAATACCTTTTTTGTCTCGAAAACGGTTTTGCCATACTCGACAAAAGTCTTTTGGAAAATACACCTCTCGCCACTCCGCCAGCCGCGGCCATCCGCTCGGTGGAAACGGCCACGGGCGAGGCGTTTTTGCCGGGCGCAGAGTTGCAATTTGCATGGCGGCAAAACAGCCTGAAATTTCGGTTTGCCGCTCCGTTTTTTGAACGTTCGCCCAAGTTTTCGTGGCGGCTCGATGGCTTTTCTGCCAACTGGTCGCCGTGGCAGAGCAGCCCAGAGAAGGAATTTACCAACCTGCCGCCGGGCGCCTATACCTTCCGGGTTCGCACCGATGCGGGCAGCCCAGAAGCATGGGTGCAATTTCGCATCGCGCCACCGTGGTATCGCTCTGCGTGGGCGTTCGGGTTTTATACTTTACTGGCAATCAGTTTGTTTTGGGGTATCGAAAAAATAAACCGCGCTCGCCTCGAACGGCAACGCCTCCATTTGGAAGAAGAAAAAGAGCGCGAACTCGCCCGCCAACGTGCCGAGGCCGAGCGCGAAATACTCGTGCTGGAGGTGCAAAACAAAAGCCGCGAACTGTCGAACGCCGCGCTCAACCTGATCCGAAAAAACGAGGTGCTGCAACGCCTCAAAGACGACTTGCTGGACTCCAAAAACGACCCCCGCGCCCTGCAAAAAATCATGCGCCTGATAGACGAACACCTTGAGGGCGACCACGACTGGGAAATCTTCGAGGAGTCGTTCAACCGCGTCCACGACGACTTTTTCAAACGCCTGATGCACGACTTTCCCGACCTCACCCCCGGCGACATGCGGCTGGCGGCTTACCTGAAAATGAACCTTGCTTCCAAAGAAATCGCCCCGCTGCTGAACATCTCCGTGCGCGGCGTGGAGAACAAACGCTACCGGCTGAGGAAGAAATTGGGGCTGCCAGAGGAGGCGAACCTGACGGAGTTTGTGATGGGTTTTTAGGAGTGGTATATACTCTGTGTTCTCCTCATTTGGCGTTTCATTGACGATGCCCGATTGTTAGTTGGAAATCGCCCACTTGCCGATAATTTGGTTTGCCCACTGCCGTTTACGTTTTTGCCAAATAAATGCAAACAATGGCAGCCGATGTTGTCTAACTAATTCCCAAAAGAAATCGAGACAAGCAACCCGTTTGTCGAATCATGTTTCAAATGAGGGCTTTTTGCTCCACGTTTGCGGAACAAAATTTTACAGCCCCTGTTAAACCATACGTTTTTTCAAACGTCTTTCGGAAAACCAATAATCGGACAAAACAAATAAACATGGAACTATCTTCTTCACCCGCCGTAGCCTTGGCGAAGGCGGGTCGTTCATTGCGCGCAGCCTTGCCAAAAGCAGGCTTTCTACTCCGCCCCGTAGCCTTGGCGAAGGCGGGTCTTTCTTCCCCCTTTTGCATTTTGCGGTTTTGCGTTTTACTGTTTTTCTGTTCAACCGCTTTTGCCCTTTTTTCCCAAAACACCGCTACCGTGAGCGGCACGCTCCGCGACGCGCAAAACGGCGAAACGCTCATCGGCGCCACAGTGGAAGCCGTCGGCCTCGGAAAAGGCAACGTGAGCAACGAGTATGGCTTCTTCTCGTTCACTCTCTCCGAGGGCAGCGACTCGGTCACGCTGAAATTCAGTTACATCGGCTACGAAACTTCTTTCAGGAAAGTAAAACCTGCCGGAACGATAAAAATGAACGTGTCGCTGCGTCCCGAATCCTCCCTAATCGAGGAAGTGGTGATAAAGGCTAACTCATTGGAAGAGAAGATGAAAAGCACCGAAATGTCGGTCACGACCATTAGCACGAAGGAGGCCAAATTGCTGCCCGCCCTGCTCGGCGAGGTGGACATCATCAAAATCCTGCAACTCAAACCGGGCATCACGGCAGGGTCGGAAGGCACCACGGGCATCTTTGTGCGCGGCGGCGGTGCCGACCAAAACCTGATTGTGCTGGACGAGGCGGTGGTCTATAACGCCAACCACCTGTTCGGTTTTTTCAGCACTTTCAACTCCGACGCGGTGAAAGACGTGAAGGTGTATAAAGGTGGTTTTCCGGCGCAATACGGCGGGCGTTTGTCGTCCGTGATTGATGTGCGAATGAAAGAAGGGAACAACCAAAAATTCAGCGGCTCGGGTGGTTTGGGGTTGATTGCCAGCCGATTGACGCTCGAAGGGCCGATTCAAAAAGACAAATCTTCGTTCATCGTGAGCGGTCGGCGCACTTACGCAGACCTTATCACGCGGGGCATCAACCGGGCAAATGAAGACGACCCAGACTACAACCCCATTCCAGATTATTACTTCTACGACCTCAACACAAAAGTCAATTTCACACTCTCGGAAAAAGACCGCCTGTTCTTGAGCGGCTATTTCGGGCGCGACGTGTTTAAGTTTCAAGATGCTTCGTTCAACTTTCTTTTTGACTGGGGTAACACGACCGGCACGGCGCGTTGGAACCACGTTTTTAGCCCAAAACTGTTTGCCAACACGACGTTTACATTTTCCGACTACCGCTACCGCATCCGCAACATCCTGCAAGGTTTTTCTTTCAATCTTGGCTCCAACGTGAAAGATGCGAACACGAAAGTTGATTTTTACTACCAACCGACCAACCAACACACCGTGCGTTTTGGCGCGAACGCTACTTACCACAATTTCGAGGTCGGTCGCCTAAAAGCGGGCAGCGACGACGGCGAAATCAGTTTCGAGGCTGGCCAAAACTTCGACGGCATGGAATATGGCATTTATGCCAACGACGAATGGGCCGTGACCGAGCGCCTGAAAGTTAGTTATGGCCTTCGGGTGTCGGCTTGGCAAAACAACCCGGCATTTTACGCCCGACTCGAGCCTCGCGCCGCCGCCAATTTTTCCATCAACAACAAGTGGTCGCTGAAAGGCTCCTACACCCGCATGAACCAATATGTCCACCTGCTCGCGAGCAGCGGCCTTTCGCTCCCGACCGACATTTGGTACCCCAGCACGGAGGGCATCAAGCCCGAAATCAGCGACCAAGTAGCTGTCGGAACATCCTATTTGGTCGGCGATAATCTGTTGATAACGTGGGAGGCATGGTACAAATGGCTGCAAAATCAGTTGGACTTCAAAGACGGCGCGGAGATTTTTGGCAACGACAATCTCGAAGGCGAACTGAGCAAAGGGCGCGGCTACGCTTTCAGCCCGCTCGAACTTGAAATCGAAAAAAAGGAGGGCAAAGTCACAGGCTGGATTGGCTACACGTTGGCTTGGACGCGCCGGGCGGGTTTCCCGGAAATCAACCGCGGCGAGGAGTTTATGCCCCGTTTCGATACGCGCCACAACCTCAGCATCGTCGCACTCTGGGAGCTCAGCAAACGCTGGCAAATCACCGCTACTTGGGTCTATACCTCTGGTTATGTGGCTTGGTTGCCGTCGGGTCGGTTTAGTTTTCAGGACGTGCCGGGTGGCCAGACGCAACCCCTCGTGCCGATTTATGGGGATCGGAATACCTATCGCTACCCGGCCTATATGCGTGCCGACCTCGGCGTTGTGTGGAAATGGCGGACGCGCCGCACGGAGAACGACCTGACTTTGAGCATCTATAACGCGACCGACCGTCGCAACCCGTACTTTATTTTTATTGATGCCGAAACGGTGGAAACGCCC
>CAYZVM010000085.1:9532-18293 GCA_964481485.1 uncultured Saprospiraceae bacterium
TTTTCAAAACAATGAAAATCAATATTTTGAAAAACATATTTCCCTTTGCGGTGCTGGCTTTTGTTGCCTGCAACCTCTCCAAAGAAGTGGACATCAATTTGCCAGAATACGAGCGCCAACCGGTGGTGGAATGTTATTTGGAGCCGGGCAAACCTTTCCGTTTGCTGCTCACCCAGAGCTATGGGTTTTTCGACCCGTTCGGTCTGGATTCCTCTTTTTTTGAAAACACCTTGCTCCAAGACGCGGTCGTGACCATCAGTTACAACGGCCAGACGGACACGCTGTACAACAATTTTTCGCTCGACCCCAGCCCGCTCAAACTGTTCAATTACACAGGGCTAAACATCGTGCCGGCCACGCCGAATATCGAATACACGCTGAATATCGTGTTGCCCGGCAATGGCGGCGCCATCACCGGGCGCACCATCATGTTGCCGCTCGTGCCGATAGATAGCGTGGTGGTGGAGCCTTATGCCGAGGCGGACACGATTTTTCGGGCGTTGACTTATCTGACCGACAACCCCAGTACGCCGAACTATTACCGCCGCCTGCTCAACTATTATTCGCTCGACAGTGTGCCAGAACAGGATTTTTTGGCCGACGACCGCATCCTGACTTCCAGCAAGTTGGCTTTTGGCACGGGCTACGAATTGGGCGAGGGCGACACGATTTACAACACGGTTTTCCACATCACGAAGGATTACTATGATTATTACGAGAGTGTGCAATTGGCGGTTTTTGGCAACATCAACCCCTTCGCGCAGCCATCGCCCATCAAAAGCAACGTGAGCGGCACAGCCAATCCGCTGGGCATTTTTACTTGTTTGGTGTATGACAGGGACACGACGGTGATTGAGCAGTGAGTGGTAAAGATTGATAAGGTTGATAATAGCAAAAGCAAAAAACGGGCGGCAAGGAGCGCGAAAACGGCCTTTTTCCCGTCATTTGCTTTATGAATGATGCTGTCTCCTTGTTGCTTCCCCTGCTCGCCGCCATCGCCTTTATCGTGTGGGGCACCGCCCGCCGCAATCTGAATGCGTTTTTTGTGTTGCTGCTCGCTGCCATTGGCACGGGAGCATTGGCCGGTATGCCGTTGCCGCTCATCGCCGAATCGGTGAAAACGGGTTTTGGCGACACGATGTCAAAAATCGGCATCATCATTTTGCTCGGCACGGCGTTGGGTGTTTTGCTGGAAAAAACCCGCGCCACGCACGCCGTAGCTAATTTTATCCTTGAAAAAGTCGGCAAACAAAACGCCCCGGCTGCCAACAGCGTCACGGGTTTCACGGTCGGGCTTTCCATTTTTTGCGATAGCGGTTTCATTATTCTCAGCGGGCTAAACCGCGCCATGACCCGCCTGACGCGGTTTGGGATGCCGGTGATGGCGACGACGTTGGCGACGGCGCTGTATGCGGTGCATTGCCTCGTGCCGCCGCATCCGGGCATTGCGGCGGCTTGTGGCTCCATGAATGCCGACCTCGGCAAGGTGATGTTGTTGGGATTGTTGGTGGCATTGCCCACTGCGTTGGCAGGATATTTTTGGGCAACAAAAATCGCCGCCCGATTTGCCAAACCGGATGAAGAAACTGTTGAAAATCAAACTGTTGAGGTGGAGGAAGAAACAACCTCCAGCATCAATCCCCTGCTCGCGGCCTTACCGGTGTTGCTACCGATTCTGCTCATCGGGTTAAAATCCTTTTTATTGTTTGGCAACAAAACGCCGCCCTCCGACCTGAGTTGGGGGCTGCAAATTGTCGCTTTCGCGGGCGAACCTGCCATAGCATTGTTGCTGGCCATCGGTGCCGCGTTGGTTTTTTTGATGAAAAAAAACGAACCTGTCAACAACTGGCTCACCGATGGCATCGTGAAGGCGGGGCTGGTACTGGCGATAACCGGGGCGGGCGGCGCGTTCGGCCATATTTTGAAAGAAACCCACATCGGCAGCACATTGGGGCAAATGATGAGCGGGCTGCAACTCGGTATCTGGCTGCCGTTTTTGTTGGCGGTGGTGCTGAAAACGGCGCAAGGCTCGTCCACGGTGGCGGTGATTACGACGGCATCGCTCGTCGCGCCGATGTTGTCCCAACTGGGGTTGGATGGTGAATGGGATATCGTTTGCGCCACTCTGGCGATGGGCGCGGGCAGCATGGCGGTGTCGTATAGCAACGACAGTTTTTTCTGGGTGGTCACCCGTTTTTCGGATTTGCTGCCGGGCGCGGTGTTCCGGGTGTATTCTTCGGCGACGGTAGTGATGGCTTTGGTGGCGCAGTTGATAGTTTGGGGTTGTTCGATGGCATTTTGACTATGGCGCGGCCATGATGGTTTTCATCCAATTATAGGCCAGATTGCGCAGCCCGGTGGAGGTGCTTGCGAGGGCATCTTGTAGGGAACATGGGCGCGATAGGATGGAAAAAGCTCCTTTCAGGCCGATGTCGTCCAATTGTTCGGGCGTGGCTTCCAATGTGCCGCAAAAAGCAGTAACGGGCACCCCGTATTGTTTGGCTTTTTTTGTCACTCCGTGTATCAATTTGCCTTTCAGCGTTTGGCCATCCAATTTCCCCTCGCCCGTCAGCACCCAATCGGATTCGAGCAGTTTTGTTTCAAAACCTGTCAATTCCATGATCATTTCTATGCCGGGTCGGAGTGTGGCATTGAGAAATGCGAGGCCAGCCACACCGACGCCACCTGCCGCCCCTGCCCCTTTTTCCTGCGAAAAATCCTTCCCAAAATGTTGCTCCATGATGCTGGCAAAATGCCGCAGCCCCCGTTCGAGCCGTTCGATGGCAGCGTCGTCGGCGCCTTTTTGCCGGGCAAAAATATAAGCCGCGCCATCGGGGCCGTAGAGGGGGTTGTCCACGTCGCACATGATGGTGAACGAAACTTCCCCGCCGCGGATTTGGGGCAAAACGCCCGCATCGTCTATGCTTGCCACGCGTTCCAGATTTTGACCGATGGGTGCCAATTGGTCGCTATTTTCATCCAAAAAACGCCATCCCAATGCTTCCAGCATCCCCATGCCGCAGTCGTTGGTGGCACTGCCGCCGATGCCCAGCACTATCCGCCGCGCACCTCTTGAAATGGCTTCTTTTATCATCTCGCCCGTGCCGAGCGTGGTTGTTTGGAGCGGGTTTCTTTCATCGAGTGTCAATCGTTGCAAACCAGATGCTTGCGCCATTTCGATGAATGCTGCATGAGCGGAGTTTTTCATCAAAAAAGTGGCAGTCATCATTCGATTGAGCGGGCCGTGCGCCACCATTTCGCACCTCGTGTCGCTCCAATGTTGCAGCATCACTTCCAACGTTCCCTCGCCACCGTCGGCTAATGGAAATAAAACGGTCTTTGCCGACAGGTTGGCTATACGGATGCCTGCTGCGATAGCCTCGGCCACTTTGATAGCGGGCAAAGAATCTTTGAATGTGTCGGGGGCGATAAGGATTGTCATGGCGAATTGATATTTGAACAAAGAAAGGCAAATTTCGCAAACCATTTTCCGGCGTGCATAAGTACCAAAAGTCAATTTTGCCCTTCACCCACCGCTCCAGGTTGCTCCGCTGCCGAATCCGTCCTTCCGTGGCTGCGCCGGTATTCCGTCGGGGTCATGCCCGTGGCTTTTTTGAAAGCCGTGTTGAACGAAACTTTGTTGTTGAACCCCACGGAGTAGGCCACCTCGATGACGTGCAGGTCGCTGCGGGTGGTTTCGGCCAAAAGTTGTTTTGCCTCCTCGATGCGGAGTTGGTTGACGTATTCAAAAAACGAGACACCGAGGTGTTCGTTGATGACCTGCGAAACGTGGTGTTTAGTGGCATTCAAGGCGTTAGCCAATTTTTCCAAACTAATATCGGGGTCGTGGTAGGCTTTTTCCTGCTCCATAAGCAGGTTCATGTTTTGCAACAACGACCGGCTGGCCTCGGGCGTGAGGCCGGAGTTGCGGTATTTGACCGGGGCGGCAGGGTCAGTCCATTGGTAGCCATCGAATACCGCCGGCTGCACATAACCCGCGTAGGCAATGAAGTAAATAAACGCCGTCATCGCAGCGGAAACTTGGTAGTCCAATTGCGGATTGAGCAGACCGGTAAATGCCAGCACCCAATAGGACGCGTATGCCAATGTAAACCCGATGTAAAACCAATTGAGCAAGTTGGCCCAGCGCGTGGTAGTGCCTACGCGGGGTTGTCGAAAGATAAAAACAGCGTTCCAGACGGCATAAACGGCCATGTGTGTTACCCGGACGAAAATCAAATTGCGACCCAAGCCACCGGCCATCGGGTGCGGCATGGTTCCGTTCAATACCGCCCGTTTGCTGTCGGCATCGAGCAAATACCAGCGTGACAATATCAGCACCGCCACGAGGAACGGCACGAGATGGAGCCAGTCCGTCCGCTTCCAGTTTTTCTCTCCATAAATCGTCCGCAAATAAAGCCACACCAACGGCCCGAACAAAAACGGGAACTGCGAACTGATATCCGATACGTGCGGAAATCGCAGCCACTGCCCCGTCCAGAACAACACATACTCGCACATGGTCAGTGAAAAAAGCAGCATGATGAGTGCCAGCAGCCGGTTGGCGTGCCGCTCGCCGCGCCGCCAGCGGAACAGGATTAGGGCGATGAAAAAACCCTGCACGGCGGCGATGAGGAAAATGATGCTCCAAGCATCGAAAGTAGGGGAGGGTTGCATAAGCAGTTTTGTATTGATAGCTCGCCCAAAAGTATCTCGCCCCACATTTTCAAACCCGTCAAACTTCGTCGGGAAAGGTCAAACTTTATCGGAATTGACTTTTTAGGGCAAATAGTCTGGGATTTTTGGGCAAACAATGTTCACCAAACACATTAACACATGAAACACATTTTGCTCTTTTTCCTGCTCTTCCCCTGGTGCCTGAATGCTCAGGGCTTGTTTGTCCGAGTCAATGATTCGTTCAATCCCGCCACCACATTTACCAATACCCCAGCGCCTTACAAGGGCGTGGCGTGGATTGACCTCGATCATGACAACTGGCCGGATTTGTTTGCCAGCCAGCGTTTTTTGTTCCGCAACGACCGCAACGGAAGCTTCACCCAATTGGCCGACCTCAATGGAGCACAGGCTGGCCAGATTGCTGCCGGCTCCAGTTGGGGCGATATTGACAACGACGGCGACGCGGACTGTATCACTACCAGCGCAGTTTCGGGTTTGCACCGCAACAATGGCGACAACACATTTTCGCTGGAAACTGCCGCCCTAACGAATCTCACCAATTACTCGGGCTGGGACTGTGTGCTCGCCGATGTGGACAACAATGGGCGGCTCGACCTCACCTACGTCCACGCCTGCTGCTCGTTCCACCCCAGCGGGCCATTTGAGTGCAGGTTTTATCTGCAAAATACCGACGGCACATTTGCGCAAACGACTGGTTATGAATTCACTGACACGACGGCGGCTTACACTATTCCCGTTTGGTCGGACTACGACCTCGACGGCGATTTGGACTTGTTCATCGGCAGCGGGCCGGCACAAATCGCTGCGAAACCCGATTTTAATTACAAAAATTTATTGAAGGAAACTGGCTCTTTTGCCCTCGAACGGCTGACCTCATTCCCTTTCATGGTGCCGCAAGACGGCCAGACGTATAATTTTATTGACTATGACAACGACGGCGACCTCGACATTTGCCTGACGAATTACTCGCAGGCTCCGACGCGGTTTTACCGCAACGACAATGGCGTTTACTTGAGCGTCAACACACCGTTCACCAACACGGTCGGCCACCTCGCCAATGTGTGGGGCGACATGGACAACGACGGCGATTTGGATGTCCTCGTCACACAAGACGGCCTGTCCACCGTGCGGATGTACCGCAACAAGGGTGACGGCACTTTCGCCGCAGCCGCTATTGCGGGCATTCCCACCGCTACGCCCTCGGGCATTGCTTTGGCCGATTATGACAACGACGGCGACCTCGATTTTTACGTCAACGGGGCATCCAATGCGCGGAGTTTGTTCCGCAACGACACGGTGGCGGGCGCTCGGCATTGGGCACAATTCACCCTCGAAGGGGTGCAAAGCAACCGCTCGGCTATCGGTGCCTTGCTCCGGCTGAAAGCCAATATCGGCGGCAAAGACGTGTGGCAAATCCGGGAGATATTGGCGCACAATTCCTTTCAGAGTCAGAGCGATTTGCGCCAACATTTTGGGCTGAACGACGCGACCGAGATTGACTCACTCGTGGTGCGCTGGCCATCGGGTTTGGTGCAAACATTCACAGGATTAGCGAGCAATAATTTTTATAAAGTCATTGAAGGACAAGATATTAGCGTCATTGTCGGAACCACTGAGCCAAATGCGGCGGTCAATCTGAAAATCCAGCCCAACCCTGTGAGCCGGGAGTTTGACATCGTGGCCGACGAAAAAATTGCTGCCGTGCAGGTGTTCGACAGCACGGGCAAAATCATCGCCACCCAACAAGATTTTTCGGAAAAAAGCACGCGCGTATGGCTTCATGGCAACCCTCCGGCAGGGGCGTATTTTGTGCGAATACAATTTGAAAACGGCACTGTCGCCACGCGGCAGGTGGTGAAATTCTAATTTGGAAGTAAGCTATGAAAACAGTTGGGCGCCCGTCGGAAAGATGGGGCGCCCTTTTTTCAAAACGCCCACTTATTGTTCCCCCGATTCATATCTGCCGTCCAACTATCGGGGTCAATCGAAATGGATTGGATGCTCGTCACGGGTTTTTCCAAACGAATCTCGTAGGTGTCCACGGAAAAACTCCAGGGGGCGTGGACGATGGCCGTTTTTTCTGCAAGAAACTTGGAGCCATATTGCAAATCCAGCGGGATGTAGTGCAGCTCCGAGGTGCCGTCTTTGAACGCCACCAACACCTCGGTGGGCATGGGCAGACTACCGTGATTTTTCAGAATAATTTTGGAGGCCGAGGAGCCATCGGGCAATGGAGTTTCCACGCCGTAGTCTATGGTTTTAAGGCTTTTTATCCATCCGGCATAGTACCAGTCGAGTTCCATGCCGGAGGCGCGTTCCATGGTGCGGATGAAGACGTCGCCAGTCGGGTGTTTGAAATGCCAATCGGCGTGGTAGCGCAACATCCCGCTTCTAAACGCCTCATCGCCAACGATGTAGCGCAACTGCCAGAGAAAAGCCTCGCCTTTCGTGTAGGCATTGAAAAAGTACCATTCGTCTTTTCCGAAGTGGTTGGCCGGGGTGCTCATTGGGTCTTGGACTTGGGCGGCCATTTGTGTTACCTGCCCGAATAGGGCGCGTCGGGTGGAGGCTGCGGCATCGGGTTTGGCGCGGCTCAAGATATCGGAGGCCGCATAACTGGCAAAGCCCTCGTCGAGCCAATACTCGGTATTTTCGTTGTTGCCCAGCATACCGTAATACCAATTGTGCATCCACTCGTGCATAGCGGTCGCGGGTGCCTCGGGGTCGCGGTCGTGATTTTCCATTAAAGTCAGCATCGGGTATTCCATCGCCCATTGGCCGCCCTGCGCAAAAGTGAATTGCGGGTAGAGGTATTTCCCAAAATTGGCTTCGATGTAGGGCAGGTTTTCGACAGCAAATTTTTTCAATGCTGTAAAAGCGGGTGTCACATCGGCGGAAGGTTGGTACAGAAAATGCAACATGAGGCCGTCGCGTGCTTTCACTTTTTCATGGACGTATTCGGGGTCGGCGGCCCACGCAAAATCGTGCACATTTTCGGCCTCAAATTTCCAGACATTCACAAAACCATAATTGGGCGGCGGCTTAACTCCTTCATTTTCATAGCCATATCCGATGACATTGGTATTTTGTAACATGCCTGTGGCGGCCACGATGTATTTTTTCGGCAAGGTGATGCTGACTTTGAAGGAGCCAAAATCGCCGTAGAACTCGCGCCCGATATGCGGCGTGGCGTGCCAGCCAAAACGGTCGTACACACAGATTTTCGGGTACCACTGGCTGAACGAATAGGCCACGCCCGCAGAGTTGTCGCGCCCGCTGCGCTCGATGGCCACCGGAACTTGCCCCTGCCACGCGATGTCGAAAACGGCATAGTCATTTGGCAAAAGCGGGCGGTTCAGTTCGACCTCCATGATGGTTTCGTTCACCTTGAAAGACACCGCGTTGCCATTTTGCTGCACGGAAAAAATGTCCTGCTTGCCGATTTCGCTGGGTTTCAACTCCACAAATTTTTTGCTTGTCGCATCGTCCAGCATCCTTTTCACCCGCTTGGTGAAAGCACTTTCGGGCTGAAAGGCATTCCAATACAGATGGAAAAACACCCGTCGCAGCGTGTCGGGCGAGTTGTTGAAATATTTGAGTTTCTCGCGGCCCTGCACGGCGTGGGTCTGGTCGTCGAGGCGAACATCAAGTTGGTATTCAACCCGTTGTTGCCAATATCCCGCCGGGACTTGCGCGGCGATTGGGGAGAAAACAGAAAAGACGAGGGAGAAAAAAACCAGACAAGGAAAAGAGGCGGCGTGGCGGTGGAACATCATGGTGTCTATCTTTTTTTACAAAAACGAGGTTTTTTAGCGGCAATCGGCGCAACGATGCACCGTCAGCCCATACTGTACCCCGGGTTCAAATGCGATAAAAACGGCTATTGCGCCGTCTCCGGTTTGTGCTTCCACGGAGTATCGGATGCCCTGTCGGTTGTCATAGTTGAACAAATTGCCGTCCGGGTTCATCTCAAAATTGGCGCGGTTGGAAAGGCACATCGGGAAGTTGTCGCTGGTGAAAACTTCCGCAGTTTTTCCATCGCTTGCCTTTTTGACAAAAAACA
>CAYZVM010000085.1:18393-23538 GCA_964481485.1 uncultured Saprospiraceae bacterium
TCGCTGGTGAAAACTTCCGCAGTTTTTCCATCGCTTGCCTTTTTGACAAAAAACAAACTGCTCATGTTCCCCCCCTGCACCACAACCCTGTGTACGCCATCGCCGAGCACAAAGTACCGCCGATTGGTGTCGTCTGGCTGGGCACCTATCATCACGCTTTCGGGGTAGGGGCGGTTGCACCAGCTGTTCGCATCCTTCAATTCGGTCAACGCCGCTGCTTTGCTGAATTGGAGCAAAGTAGGAGACGCCGCCGGATTGGCTGTTTTTTGATGGGGCTGCGGCGCAGTTTGATTGCACGCAACCAGCAAGTGCAAGGCAAAAAGTATCGAGAGAAAGCGCATGTTTTCAATTATGAATGATGAATTATGGATGGTTTTCGCACAAGGCACTCACCATCCACAATTCATCATTATTTTCAAATCTTCCAATCCAACCGCAGCGTGTAGTTGCGCGGGCCTTCGAGCAATGCGGGGCGCACGGAATATTCTTCGTTGAGCAAATTGCCGCACAAAACACTGACTTTGAGCGCGGTAGTTATTTTGTAGGATGCCCGCAGGTCCACTACAGTAAAGCCGTTGTTGTGCGTTTTTCGGAAGTTGGCGACTCCCGGCAGCGCAAACTCGAACAGTGCGTCAACGGCTTGCATGTGGCTGTTGTAAAGCGTGGCGCCACCTATCGAAAACCGCCCGATGCTGTATTCTGCGTCGAATTTGAATTGGTTGCGGTAGCGGTATTTCAGCACGTTGGTCGTGTCCGAAGAGCCGTAGTTCAGGGTGTCTTTGTTAAATTCTTTGTACTTCGGGTCAATGCCCGTGAAGCCGGTGATAATTGCCAAAGTGCCCTTGCCGATTTGCCCCTGCCCAATGACGGAAATTTCACCGCCGACGACCCGGACGTCGCCGGAGTTTTGCGACTCAAAACTGGCACCGAGGGTCGGGAAAAACTGGAGTTCGGCCAACACAAACTCCATCATGTCTTGGTATTCCGACACAAAACCCGTCAGATCCAAATAGCCTTGCCATTTTCCTAAACGGAAACCTTGTTTTAATCCGATTTCAGATGTCCAGCCCGTTTCGGACACCAAGCGCGGGTTGGGGCGCACCACGTTTCCGGCGCTAAAATCGGTGTTGATGAATTTTTCGGCGAGCGTCGGATAACGATAGCCCTGCCCCCAAGAAGCCCGCAGGTAGGTGGCCTGCGCTATTTGGTAGTTGGCGCCAAACCGGAACACGGGTTTTGCCTCTTCCGTGATGCCGTTCGGGATGGTGTCAAAAAGGTTTTCCTTTATTTTGATAATCTCCGGGCTTTTCAGGCGATTTTGTTCGTAACGCACCCCTGCGGAAAGGTTGAGCCGATTGAAAGCCTTGTAGTCGAGTTGGAGGTAGCCCGCCAAGTTGCGTGTTTTGTAATCGGCATTGCTATAAAGTTCCGCATC
The DNA here is from genome assembly GCA_964481485.1 of uncultured Saprospiraceae bacterium. Taxonomy (GTDB): domain Bacteria; phylum Bacteroidota; class Bacteroidia; order Chitinophagales; family Saprospiraceae; genus M3007. The sequence continues at coordinate 19,829 of CAYZVM010000085.1, forward strand.
CACTGTGGTATAAATGCCCACCACTCCGGCGGTCGCGACGAGGCCAAGGTGGTCCATCTGGCGTTGGATTTGGTATTCGCCGTAGAGCATCTGACTGCTGTTGCTTTGGTTGCCCGAGTTGTTGTTGTGGACATAAAAGTAACGCCCCAAGAATTTGTGGCGGTTGCCGCCCCGGTCAAAATATTGCGCGGATGGGTCGATCATAAACCGCAGGCGGCCAAGTGATTGGGAGGCGGAATTCAACCCCGGCTGGTAGGCTGCCGTGCTGTCGTTGCCCCAAATAAAGAAGCTGCCACTGCGGCCAAAATTGAAATTCGTGTTCAGCCCGAGGCTCAAGCGGTCGTTCACGCGGTAGCGGACGTTGGGCGTGATGCGTCCGTAGCGAGAATAGGTGTCTTTGTTGTAGCTATCGCGGTATAGCCCGTACATCCCCATCACAAAGTCGAGTTTGTTGAATTTTTGGCGGTGGCTGAAGCTGAAACCGGCCTCTACCGGCAGTTGAATATCAGAGGTGTCGCGGCCCCACCATTTTTTCCCCTCGTCTTTCGGGGTGTCCCATATTTTGCCAAAAAGAGCCGCGCTTGTCTCGGGTTTGTCTTTGGCAAAGCCGGTGCGGATGTTGATGATGCCGTTCATGGCCGAGGAGCCGTAAAGTGCTGATGCTGCACCTTTTAGCACCTCGATTTGCGTGATATTTTCCACCGGGTAATCATCCCAATTGGGAAAACCCGCGTCCACTTGCAAGGCAGGCACGTCGTCCACCAGCAGCAGCACCCGTGTGCCGGCGCCATAAGAAAAACCCGCGCCACCCCGAATGCTGGCTTGGCCATCTATGATGCTCACGCCGGGTACTTTCACCAGCACCTCGTCCACCGAAGTAGTGTTGGTGCTTTCCAACAGGCGCGGCTTGAGCACGTCAATCGAGACGGTGACTTCGCCCAACGGTTTTTCAAATTTGCCCGAAGTGACGGTGGCGGTTTGCAGCAAGTTGTCGGCATCGCCGAGTTGCACGTTCAGTTCGAGCGTTTGGCCGGGGCGGAGTTGCACGGTCTGGGTTTTTGGTTCGTAGCCGATAGACCTGAAACTCAGTTCGTAATTGCCCGCCGGGAGCGAAAGCGTATATGCGCCTTGTGCATCCGTGGCGGTGCCGGTTTCGCCGGTTTTCACCGTCACGCCCGGCATGGTTTCATTGGTGGAGGCATCGGTGACGATGCCTTTTAAGGTGGCATTTTGGGAAAAAAGAGGGTTTTGGAACATGAAAAAAAGACCTGCCGTGGCCAAGACTATGGCAGGCAAGGAAGGAGTAAAGCGAAATCTCATGGTAAATGTTTTGGTTGAAAAGATGGCTCAAAAACGGGGTAAAAGTAAACTGATTTTCATTTTTTGCCATGTTGAAAACATTTGTCTCAACTGCTGCGTGCGGGCATCAAAAAACCATCCGGGCAAATGCCGCATATCGCGCGAATCACGGTCTGGTTTGATTTGGCCAACACGCTCTTTTGCTGCCCGGCAACGGGGAATCGCCGCTTGGCGAGAAACAAATGGGCCAAGCAGATTTTGAAAAGAAAACAAGATATTCGGCACAGCCGGAACGTGGGTTAATGCGAGCAATTTTTTAGAAGAACAACGGCGCCACCCCCAGCAGCTCCTGCCACACCACCGCCACCGTCGCCAACACGGGGTAGAAAACCTTGCGCACATAAAATTTCAGGCGGCGGCGGTCAGGCTGAAACCCCATTTTTTCAAAAAGATAAGAATAAAAGGTTGCGTCGTTGTCGTCCTCCGTCATTTCGTGGTGGTCGTTCATCAGGCATTTGCCAAAAAAAGCGAATTGCAGCATCACCGCAGCATACACCGGCACTGACCATTGCCAACTGAAGAAAAACGGCGCCACCCACGCCAGCGCGGTGATGAACAGGTGCAGCCAGAAGACAAGTTCGGATTTTTGTGTTTGTGTGCTCATAATTGAAATTTCGTTTTTGTCGGATTCACATTTACGAAGGTAAAACGACACGCGGGTTTTTCGTAGCGCTATCGGGCAATTACAGTGCGGAAAAATTTATGTACTTAATTGCTTCCGCATCAGCCAATCCGGCTGCGGGTCGTCGCCCACCCAGAAAGTTTCCACACCAAAGATTTCGAACCCATGCCGCTCGTAAAAAGCAATTGTGCGCGGCGATTTTTGCCATACGCTGAGCCATATCCAAGTCGCGCCGGTCTCGCGGGCACGGGTCTCGGTGAAGCCCAGCAAGGCAGCGCCAAGTCCTTGGCTCTGAATGCCTTGGAGGACGTAAATGCGTTCGAGTTGGAGGGCTGGGCCCAAAAATTGGTCAGACGACTTGGAGTCGTCTGACCAATGAGGAGGTCTGTCAATGTTCAATTTCAAATAGGCTATCGGCTCGTCATTTATCATGGCAAAATAGAACTCCGTGCCGGGTGCGGCGAGTTCGGCTTTCACATTTTCCAATGAAAAATTTTCTTGGCAATACGCCTCGAATGCCTCCGGCTCGTTGGCATCCTGCCAGGCATCGCGGAAGGTGCGTTCGGCTAGTGAGCGGAGGGTTTCCGCGTCATCAGGTTCAACTTTTGTGATGGCCATGGACAAAAGATTTTCGCCCGCAAATTTTGGAAAATTGTCCAATTCGCACCACCTTTTTTACACAAAACCCGCCCTGCAGCTCCGGTCGCAGGGCGGGTTTTGTGTTAGTTTTCAGTTCAATACAGTTATCCGGAGAGGCTCTGAGTTTTGCCCGAAGGCAAACCATTTTTGAACCAAAAAAACACCAAGCCAAAGTTGATTAGAGCAACCAGACAATTCCATGCGAAGGTCGCGTTGCTTTCGGATGTCAAAAATGGCGTGAGCGACTGGGTGTCGGCCACCACCCGAATCAGCGAGCTGGCGTACCCCAACGAGAACAAAACGGCCAGCCCAAAAAGTGGCTTGACCCAAGTTCGTCGCGGTCGGGCGAGCTGTATCACGGCCAATGCCGCGCCGGCAAAAAAGACCCAACTAATGGGTGTGCCCCAATTGAACACGGTCAGATAGGCGGCGAACAGGCCGAAATAGAACAGCGGAAGATGTTGCTTGGTCATGTGTTTTTGTGTTTGGTGAAAGAATGATTTCACATTCAAACGGGAGGGTCAAGCGGTTTGCTGCTTTTCTTTGTTTTTCTATACTCGCCTTGACTTTCAGGGCTTTTTGTCTTGTTGGAAACATCTGTCCAATCTACGAGGGAAAAAACACGTGAAACTCGCCCGTAGAGTGGACAGATCCTTACAAGGATGACAAAAGTAGAGTAGGCGAAAATCGTACATCGTAAGTTGTCAAACCTGCAAAACTCCCACATTAAACTTCTCCACCGGCGCATTATTCGCTGCTTCGATGCCCATCGAAATCCAGCGGCGGGTGTCGCGCGGGTCAATGATGGCATCCACCCAGAGGCGGGCGGCGGCGTAGTAGGGCGTGGTTTGGGCGAGATAACTGGCTTTTGTTTTTTCCAGCAATTCTTTTTCAGCCGCCGGGTCGGGAGCGTGACCTTTGTCTTTCAAAGATTGTACTTGTATCTGTGTCAACACTTTAGCGGCCTGTTCGCCGCCCATCACAGCGATTTTGGCGGTCGGCCAGGCGGCGATGAGGCGCGGGTCGTAGGCTTTGCCGCACATGGCGTAATTGCCCGCGCCGTAGGAATTACCGATGACGATGCTGAATT
>CAYZVM010000086.1:0-15417 GCA_964481485.1 uncultured Saprospiraceae bacterium
TCTTGTCAAACTTGCTCATCCGCGAAAGTTAGCACTTTCGCAAGAAGTCTATTATCTAAACTTTCTAAACCTCGCTAAACCAACTCTACTTTTTGCACATTTTTCCCAATCTCTGACATCATGAAAAAACTACTTATTCCGCTCGCATTTTTGCTGTCGGCGCCGCTTTTCGCACAGCAAGAAGAGGTCATTTTTGACCGCGTCAAAGTACACGGCGGTTTTGGAGGTCCATTTATCGAAATGACCAGCATGGACGACCAATCGGGTGTGATGGCGGGCGGCGGCGGCGGCGTGATTCTGAATGATTTTTTTGTGGGTGGCTTCGGGCAGGGCGGCAGTTTTGCCGAATATGTTGCTGATGGCGGCATCCTTTATCCCATCAATTTTGGTTTTGGCGGCCTGTGGATAGGTTACACGGTGCCATCGCACAAGGCATTTCACTTTTTCAGCAGCCTGAAAATTGCGGGCGGGGGCATTTCGCTCACTGAAGATCGCGACGACAACGCAAACACTCTTTTTGACGAAACCGTGTTTGTGGCACAGCCCGAAGTCGGCGTAGAAGTGAATTTGTTCAAATGGTTCCGCATCGCGCTCACGGGCAATTACCGCATCGTGAGTGGTATTCAGCCGAAAAACCTGGCGGGGCTGAACAACCGCGACTTCAATGCAGGGGGCATGGCGTTGACGTTTCGATTCGGGAAGTTTTATCGGGAGAGCGCTGATTAACCTGCCTTTTGGCTCACATAAGATCCCTTTTGTGAGTTATGTGAACACGGGACAGCCCCGGCGGGGCTGTCCCGTGTTTTGTATTTATTTTGTAAGTTGCGCCAGCGAATTTGAAAAAATAAAAAACACTTTGCAACTGTTTAGCACCCGCCTCCGGCGGGTGGTGCGAAACAGTTATTTTCAATCATGCATACACTCCTAGAATACTGAAAATTTTTCACGAACCATTGTTCAAGACATCGCCAAATATATTGCAAGTCATATCTCTCAGAGCTGGCTTCCATCAAAAGCCACTTTTTAAAACCTGATGCGCCCGTACCCTTCGCGCCAATCAGGTCATTTCAACTCGAACGGCACCGATAAAGCCACCACCGAGCGGACGCGGTTTCCATCCTGCATGGCGGGATACCAGTTCGGCATACTGCTAACCATGCGCACAGCCTCTTTGCCACAGCCTCCCCCAATGTCTTTGTTCATGACAATATTGGTGATGCTACCGTCTTTTTCGACCACAAACGAGAGGGTGACCGCGCCCTGAATTTTGGCTTCCTTGGCTATCACAGGATATTGCAAATTGTCTTTCAAGTATTTTCTCAAAGCTGGTTCGCCCCCCGGAAATTCGGCGGTTTTTTGGGGATAAAGCACTACTTCTTCGCCGGTGGGCTGTTTCGCGGGCGGCGGGGAAGGCGCCGAAATCTCCGCGACTTCTTCCACTTTGTCCACTATGACAGGATGGGGTGGGGCTTCCACCGCTATTTCCGGCGCCTTGCTGCGCCCGCTGCCTGTGGCGTTGCTCAAATCCACCACTGTTTCTACCCGCTGCTCCGGCAACGGTTCGAAAGAAAATGATTTGCCCTTGTCATTGATAGCAAAAGGCGTGGGCGCGTCGGGCCGGTAGCCTATGGCGACGAGTTTTCCCGGAAGTTTTTGCTTGCGAAACTGGTCGAAGTGCGTGCGTATCGGCTGCGTGACATTGGTAAAATTTTCGATTTCCAGTTCCTTTAAATTTGAACCAAAAAGTCGAAAATTGTTGCCATTCTTCGCTGAGAAATAGCCGTTGCCGAGGTCGTAGATGCCGTCGTACTCAAATGTTGCCTTGCCGGGTTTGTCCAAATCAAGGAAACCCCAATAGAAGGTTTCGCTCTCGCAGGCAATCAGGATTCGGGGATTCCGGGTGAACTGCAATTTGTAAAAACGGTCGGGCAAGAGACTTTCACCTTTAAAATTGAAGGCCCGCATTTTACTTTTTTTGTAGTCCTCGCGGTTCGTTATGCTCACCAAAACCGGGTGTTTTTCGGTGAAATATTTCACATCAATGTACTCGATGGGCAGTATTTGAGTGCCATCCGAGCGAAAAAGCCCCCACTGCATTTTTTCCTCGTAGCCAACTTTGAGGTAATCCCATTTCTTTTCATCGCTGCTGAGAGCAAAATCCCCCGTCGAGCCAACCTGCACCCGGCAATCTGCCACCAGTAGCTTTCCGTTGCGGTCGAGCAGGTCTTCCCAGCGAGAACCGCGTTTGACAGTATAGACACTTTCGGGCTTTTTTAGCCATTTCTGGATATGTTGTTTGGCGAACGGCACGAGCAATTTGCCCTCGCTGTTCGCCAGCGCAAAAATGCCTTTGCTGCCTTCTACCAGAAAATTGCCGTCTCCAAAAGCTTGTATTTTTTCGTTTACAAAGGGCAAAATCGTGTCGCCGTTGATGTTCACCATGCCTTTTGCCGTTTTTCCATACACAATCAGGTCGCCGTTCGTCCAGGTCAGGCCGGGGTAGCGGTTGTCGAAAAACGGCTCGCCATTTTTCTGGATGAAATAAACGCTGCGGTCGCGACGCGTGATTTCGATGGAATTTTCGTCGAATCCCGGCGCGGATGATTTACCTGCGCGTTCAAACAGTTTTTTCCCCTTGCCGTCAAAAAACTGCAACATGGAGTCGCGGAAACTCTTCGCTACCAACATATCCGGGAAAAGCGCGTTGACTTCTGTAAATGTTTGAGACAATACTGGTTCCCCCTTTCTGTTGATGACGCTCCACTTGTTTTCCCCGCTGCCTTCGTTGTACACCCGCGCAAAAACACAAGGATGCTCCCGGCGATACCGCATGAAAATGATTTGTCCAAAATTCATGGGGATGAGCAATTTGCCGCGCTGATCAATCACTCCGTATTTGCCGCCATTTTGCACCACGTAAATGGAATCGTTCAGTACCCCATTCAATTCATCATACTCGAATGGAATAATGATTTCTCCATTATATGGATTGACGATCCCTTTCTTGCCTGTTGTGGGGTCTTTTTCGGCGTGAAATTGGGCAAATAGTATCGAGGGGAAAAACGCGAGTAGAAGGGTGACTGCTTTCATAAAAAAATTGATTGCTAATTATTTGAGTAGTCAATGTATCGGATGTTCGCCGCCCGCACTGTCAATCCAAACGCTATTGCCAAAAGAAATATCGGCACTCCCGACCAGCGTCAGGTTTTCGGGCAAACCCAAGGATTCTGCCTTCGCTTTAGCGTCCTCCTCGTTTTTGAAACCATAGGCATCGCGGTATTTCAATTCGGTCAGAGGTGTTCCCTGATAACTGAAAAAACCGAATTTTTTATCTTTTTCCACGACGAGTCCGTTGGGGTAAAATTCCAGGTCGTCAAATTCCCAAGCGCTCGCCAGTTGTCCTTTCAGGTTCAAAAACTGCCACTTGTTGTTGGCATTTTGAACTACTAAAATCTCTGGGGCAACGGGGCGCCAAAAGGCCTTCAGGTAAAAATGTTCGGTCAGCTTATCCCCTTTTAGGTCAAAAAAAGCCCATTTTCTATCGGTTTTGCACTTTATAAGTGGGGCATACTCGCCGTAATAATCGCTCACATCTTCCACCTCGTCGTACCCGAACGGTATCAGTTCCTGGCCAGCCGAATCGAGTACGCCCCATTTTTTTGTCTCGAAATTTTCTGCGAAAAAATTGTAGTGCGGCTCAGTATGGATGGCTGAAAATTGTGCGGGGATATATACCCGGCCATCCAATGTGCAGATTCCCCGTTTGCCGCCCGTCAGTTGAAAACAGGCGCCTCTTTCATTTACCCACACCAGTTTTTCGTGTTCGAAGGGCAGTTTGGTCAGGCCTTTTTCCAGGGAATCAATTTTGGACTTATATCGCAGATAAAGATCTATTTGGGCGCTGGAATGCGTGTTGAAAACACAAAAAAGCACCGCGAGGCAAATAGCGGTTTTGGTAAGATGCTCGTTTTTCATGTTTAATTGTTTTCATAAAAAAGAGACGCTACAGCGGCACATTCCCATGCTTCCGCTTCGCTCTCGCCACCGCCTTATGTTCCAGCATCGCGAAGGCTTTTATCAACTTCCGCCGCGTCTCGCGTGGGTGAATCACCTCGTCAATAAAACCCCGCGCCGCAGCCCGGTAGGGGTTGGCGAAGGTGTCGGCGTATTCTTTTTCTTTTTCTAAAAGTTTGGCAACAGGGTCGTCCGCAGCGTCTATTTCCTTTTTGAAAATGATTTCCGACGCGCCTTTGGCGCCCATCACGGCGATTTCTGCCGAAGGCCAGGCGAAGTTCATGTCCGCGCCGATGTGCTTGGAGTTCATCACATCGTAAGCGCCGCCGTAGGCTTTGCGGGTGATAACGGTGATGCGCGGCACAGTGGCCTCCGAGAAGGCATAAAGCAATTTCGCGCCGTTGGTGATGATGGCGTTCCACTCCTGGTCGGTGCCGGGCAGGAAGCCGGGCACGTCTTCGAGCACGAGCAGCGGGATGTTGAAGCAGTCGCAAAAACGCACAAACCGGGCGGCTTTTTTGGAGGAATTCACGTCGAGCACACCCGCGAGGTTCATCGGCTGGTTCGCCACGATGCCGATGCTGCGACCTGCAAGCCGTGCGAAGCCGACAACGATATTTTCCGCGTAGTTTTCATGGATTTCAAAAAACGAGTCTGCGTCTGTGATGCCCGCAATCACCTCCTTCATGTCGTAGGGCTGGTTGGCATTTTCGGGAACGATGTCGTTGAGTTCCTCGCGGTATTCGTCACCGAGCGTATATGGCAGATTTGGTGCCTTATCCTCGCAATTTTGGGGAATATAGGAGAGCAGACGTTTGATTTTCGCCATCGCATCCACGTCGTTGGATGCCACGAGGTGCGTTACGCCGGATTTGCTCGCATGGGTGCTGGCGCCGCCGAGTTCTTCGGAGGTAACATTCTCATTTGTAACGGTTTTCACCACGTTTGGCCCCGTCACGAACATATACGAACTGCCCTCCACCATGAGGATAAAATCGGTCATGGCCGGACTATAGACCGCCCCGCCCGCGCAGGGGCCGAGGATGGCGGAGATTTGCGGGATGACGCCGCTGGCCTGCACGTTGCGGTAAAAAATATCAGCGTAGCCGCCCAAAGAGTTCACGCCCTCCTGAATCCGCGCACCGCCGGAGTCGTTGAGGCCAATGACGGGCGCACCGTTTTTCATCGCCAAATCCATGACTTTGCAGATTTTTTCCGCGTGTGTTTCCGATAGGGAGCCGCCGAATACCGTGAAATCCTGGGCAAACACGTACACCAGCCGCCCGCCGATGGTGCCGTAGCCGGTCACCACACCATCGCCGAGAAACTGTTGCTCGGCCATGCCGAAATCGGTGCTGCGGTGGGTGACGAGCGCGCCGATCTCCTCGAAAGAGTCCTCGTCGAGCAGAAAATGCACACGCTCGCGAGCGGTGAGTTTGCCTTTTTTGTGCTGGGCATCTATGCGGGCTTGGCCGCCGCCGAGCTTGGCCTCGGCGAGTTTGGATTGGAGAGTTTCAAATTTTTTATCCATGAGATTTTTCTCAAAAAAGGAACGATTCCGAAGGTAAGAAAAAATAGCCCGACAAGATATTTGTCTCAACGGCAGTGGCAAAGGTAAACAGCGCGTGAAACTTCGTTCTGGTGTTTGCAATCTCAAAAAGCCGCCTATATCTTTGAAACCAAAAATCAGTTCATACGCTCATTTCTCATCTCAAACCGACGAGTTTCCACCCATGAAAAAAAAACCTTGCCTGCTTGCCCTGTTCTTTATCCTGCTCGCCAATCTCGTTTTTTCCCAAGCCAACAACCCGCCCAAATGGGGCGACATTCCCGAATCAGACCTCAAGATGACCGTATATGCGGACGACACCAGTGCCAATGCTGTGGTGCTGTCGGACTACGGTCACATTTTTTTCAAATACAATTCCGACAGGGGCTTCATTGCTTATTTCTTTCACCACCGGCGTTTGAAAGTGTTTGACAAAAGTGCGTTTCAGGAAGGCAACTTGCTGATTCCCTTTTATTCCGCAGACTACACCGAAAAAATGAAAGATCTCGATGTGGTGGTCATTGCCCCGGATGGGACAAAGACAAAGGTGAAAACGGACAATATTTTCACTGAAAAAATCACCAAGCGCATATCGGCCAAAAAGGTTTTTATCCCCAACCTCCAAAAAGGCTCGGTGGTCGAATACCGCTACCTTATCGAGACCGACGACTGGCTCACATTGCGCCCTTGGTATTTTCAAGAAGACAACCCTGTGCGCCGCAGCGAAATTGAGTTGAACATCCCGGAATATTTTGAGTACATTCATCTCAACAATATCACGAAACCGTTTGCTCTGAACGAGTTGACCGAAAAAACAGAGTTCAGCGGCGGCAGCTCTCGCACAATTACCCGGCGCATGGTGATGGAGGATATGCCCGCCATGAAAGAAGAGCCATTTGTCACCACACTTGACGACTACCGCTCGAATGTCCGATTCCAATTGAAGCGCATCAACTATCCCAATCGGTCGCGCGACATCCTTTCGACCTGGCACAAGCTGGCCGAAGACCTCGAGACGTTAGAGGGATTTGGCGAGCAATATCTCAAAAGGGGGCGATACGACAAGATTTGGAAAGCGTTTCAACGGCAAATAACACCAGGCATGGACACAAAAGACTTGGCAGAACTCGCCCGCACATTTGTTTCTAACAATATAAAATGGAACGGTAATTACCGGGTTTTTGTCAATAATGGTTCACTGAACGATGCTTTTGAGCGCAAAACCGGCAGTTCCGCCGAAATTAACCTTGCACTTCTTGCGTTGCTTCGCGAGGCGGGGTTGTATGCATGGCCAATGCTTGTCAGCACCCGCAGCAATGGCTTTTGTTATCAGGAGTATCCTTTCGTGGAGCAGTTCAACACCGTAGTCGTTTGGCTGCAAGATGACACTGGCGGCCTCCTGCTCGATGCCACCAATCCATTTTACCCCCTCAATTTTGTCAATGACGAAGTGTATAATTTTGCTGGCTGGGTGGCGCGCAAAGGCACACCTGCTTGGCAGCCGCTCTCGCCTCCCGAATACAGCATGACAGAGATGGCAAAAATGACTTTGCGCGAAGACGGCACCTTGGATGGTCAAGTGACTATCAAGGCTGGCGGCCATTCGGCGGTTTATTTTAGGGAAAAAATAGCCGCCGACGCGCAAGGTGCTTTTTTGAAAGAACGCTACGACGACAAATTCCCCGAAACGACTATTGACTCCACACAAGTGGAGGGTTTGGAAGCGGTGCAACAGCCCGTCGTGCTAAAATTCCGCGCTACTTACCCCAACGCCGGGCAGGTCGTCAATGACTTTATTTACCTGTCGCCCATTGCCGATTTTTATATTGACGAAAACCCGTTCAAGGCACTCACGCGGCTATATCCAGTCAACTTCCCCTACCCCATCAAAGTGCAATATGTAGCCCTTGTAAAAATCCCGCCGGGATACAAACTTGAAGACGCGCCGCCCCCCACCAACCTCAAATTCCCCAACGACGGCGGCTCCGTGATGCACAGCGTCAGTACGCCTGAAGAGGGTGTTATACAAGTAAATATGCGGCTGACTATCAAACAATTGGATTTCATGCCCGATGAATACGAGGGGCTGCGACAGTTTTTTGACCGCATTGCTCAAAAATTGGACGAGCAAATCGTTCTGAAAAAAATATGACCAACTCACATCAAAAACTCATGCAAAACAAACCCTGTGTCCCGGCTCTCTTCTTTTTCGTTTTTTGGGCAAATGCCGTGCTCGCCCAAAAAGCTTTCCCCGTGTCCGACATACCGCCTGCATTACTAAAAAATGCCTCAGCTGTCGTGCGGCTTGACGAAACGGTGATGGACATCAAATCACTCACCAAAGCCACCATGACCCGCCGTTATGCGGTGACTTTTTTCAAAAAACCTTCAGAATCAGACCTGCATTTGGTGGTATCGGAACGAGAAGGCGAAACGAAAATAAAATCCATCAAAGGAAAAATCTACGACGCAGCAGGGACATTGGTGCGCGAGAGCGAAAAATCGGAAGTGGAAAACTACGGCGATTCCCGGGCTTACCAATTCACCAACGCTCGGCATCGGGTGCTGAAAATGGACTACACCGAACTGCCTTTCACGCTCGAATTTTCATATAAAATGGAATTCAACGATTTCGTGTACATCCCCGACTGGACGGTGCGCGAGTTCGGAAAATCCGTCGAGCGCAGCACATTCTCCATCTCTGCCCCATCGGGCTACGAGTTCCGCTGGAAAGCTCAAAACATTGATATTCAACCAAAAACCGCCACAGCCGGCAAAGAAAAAACTTGGTATGCAGAAGTCGCCAACCTGCCAGCCCTGCCCAGCGAAACTTGGCACCCTTATTTCTCCAACAATTACGCGGAGGTCATTTTTGCCCCTGAAAAATTTGAGCGCGGTGGGTATGCTGGCTCTATGCGCGACTGGAAATCGTTCGGCCAGTTTATCCACGAACTCAATCGCGACCGCGACCAGTTGCCGCCCGAGGTGGCAGCACAGGTGCGACAACTGGTTGCCTCCACAAATTCCCCAACCGAAAAAATAGCCGTCCTGTATCGCTATTTGCAAGAAAACTACCGCTATGTGAGCGTGCAAATCGGCATCGGCGGGTGGCAATCTTTTGATGCCGCTTATGTGGCGAAGAACAAATACGGCGATTGCAAGGCACTCAGCAATTTTATGCGTGCCATGCTCAAAACTGTTGGCATCGAATCTTGGCTAGCGTCTGTATATGGCGATTCCGACGGCGCTCCATCCGTGACGGAGGATTTCCCCAATCCGGCCTTCAACCACATGATACTCTACGTCCCTTCCACCAATACTTGGCTCGAATGTACCAGCCAGCACCAGCCGCCGGGTTTTCCGGGTGATTTTACCGCCAACCGCAAAGCCCTCCTGCTGACACCGGAAGGAGGAAAGTTGGTCAACACGCACACGTTAGGTGTAGCCGAAAACCGACGCAGCACCCGCGCCACAGTCACAATCAATGAGTTGGGTGTGGCCATCATAGAAAGTCACATCCAACTTGATGGAGAGCGCGAAGAAGGATATAGAAGTTTTGTGGCCAATATTAAAGGTGAGGATTTGCGGAAAAAATTTGCAGAAAGCCTGGGTTTCAGCGTGGCCCGCATGGGCCAACTCGATATCCGGCCTTCTGCGGACAAACCTGAAACAACGGTGCAGTATCAACTCGACATCACCAATTACGCGACCCGGAGCGGCAAACGGATGTTTCTGCCTATCAACAAGTTGCACCCATACGGACGGACACTGCCGGTTGATACGGCGCGGGTGTTCGATTTGTCCATCCCATTTGGTCATGCCATCACGGATACGCTGACTTTTGTGCTGCCGTCCGGGTATGGCGTGGAAAACGCTCCCGCCGACGTGTCGCTCACATCAGAGTTTGGCAAGTACGAACTTCGTTTGGAAAAATCGGCCGGCCAAGTGCGTGTATTTCGGCACATCGAACTGCCACCTGTGCAAGTACCCGCCGCCCGTTATATGGAAGTGCAGCAGTTTTTTGCCCGCATTAGCCAAGCAGATGCGCAGCAAATGGTGTTGGTGAAAAGTTGATTATTTTTTCCGCAGCACCACGCCCTTGCCCACACTTCGCTCCGTCCAAGCGAACAGAACTTTATCTTTCCAAAGAAGTAAATCTGTCAAAAAAACCAGCGCGGGTTCTTTGGTCGAAGCCGGCCTTACCGTCAATCCCTTGCCAGAATCCGTCGTCACGTTGCGGGCGTTTTTTTTGAAAATACTTTGCGCGATGCCCGTCCAATACATCTCCACTAATCCGACCAACTGCCCGCTCAACCCTTCAAATTCAACAATTTCGAACCCTGCCTCGGTCGCCCATTTTTTGAAATCGTCCGAGCCAATGAGGTATTCGTGGCCAAAAGCATAAGCCCCTTGCGAGATGGCGTATTCGCGGCTGCCCTCGCTGCGCGTGAGTTGCCAGATTCTGTTTATCGGGTCGTAGGTGGCCGGAAATTCGCGGCTCGGAAAAGTCATGATGGCCACGCCGCCGGGCTTCATCACGCGGTACATTTCCCGAATCATCTGCGCAGGCTGGCCGACGTGTTCGATGACTTCGCAACTCACGATGAGGTCGAACGAATTGTCGGGATATGTCAGCGCGAGTGCGTTGTTCGGCTCATAACGCAGATTTGGGACATCTTTGTTCAGCGCGCGGGCGTGGGCGAGGTCTTCTTCATTCACATCACAACCAATGAGTTGTGTGCAATAACCGGCAATCATGCGGTCGTAATCGCCTTCGCCAGTGCCAAGGTTGAGGCCGTTGATGGTTGACTGTTGACCGTCGGCCGTCATGTATTTTTTTAGCCTGTCGCGGACGAACAGGTAGCGGTTTCTAAAAGTCGGAAATAGAAATTTGAAGTTCAATGCATGAATAGTTTGGAGTTTGGAGTTTGGAGTTTGGAGTTTGAGGCCACATGAACTTCAAACTTCAAACTCCAAACTCCAAACTTGACTTGTTACTTGATTTGCTGAATCGCCGCCCGGAACTGCTGTGCGGCCTGCGGATTCCCCTGCGCTTCATAAATCTGCGCCGAGAGTTCGTAAGCCGGCTTGAAATTGGGGGAGATTTTGATGGCCGACATCAGGTTGTTCAGCGCTGTCTGGTTGTCGCCCTCGCTGCGGGCAATCATCGCCAGATAGTACCACGCCGCCGGGTTGCTGGGTTCTTTTTTGAGCGCCAACTCAAATTGAGCCTTCGCCTTTGCGCCATCATTTTTGTAGAGCCAATACATCCCGACGAGGTTATTGGCCTGCACGTCGTCGGGGCTGATTTCTATGGCTTTTTCGGCAGCGGCCTTTCCGAGTTCGAGACTATCCGCGTTCATGTAAGCCTGGCCGAGATTGACCCAAGCGAGGTCGTTGTCCGGTACATTGGCCACCTCCGCTTTGAATCGTTCGATGGCCGAGTTCCAGTCGCCGAGTTTGGAAGCCGCCATGCCGAGCGAGCAGTTTTTGCCATTGTCTTTCAGCACCGCCAGCACCGGTGCGCCGCCCGCCGTCACGATATGAACAGCATTGTCAGGCGGCCAAAAACCTTTTTGCAAAGTCGCGCCGTCGAGGAATCGCGTCGGGTACAGGCCGTAGTCCCAGGCATCGTCGCAGCGTTTTTCCCATTTCAGGTATTTGAGTTTCACCTTGTCGCCGTATTTGGCGGTGAGTTGCCGCGCCGGGTAGTACATATTCGTCGCAATCACCACCATATCAGGCATATCGGGTTTCAGCACGCCCTGTTGTTCCAGCCACTCGATGCCCTGCCGCACACTCACGCCCCAGTAGTCGGTCTCGAACTCTCCAAAAGCACCTTTTGTGCCGCCCACGATGGGGTTGAAATAGGTGTAGGGGAATTTCGGGTTGGCCGCGATGTACGCGCCCGCATCTGCCAGCAGCAGCCCCATTCCACCAAACACTGCCCACTGCGCGTATTTTTTTTCGGAAAAACCATTTGCCAACTCATTCCAAAACACACCCGCCGCCACCGCCAATGTCGGGTACGCAAACGTGAGGTGACGCCACCCGTCGTGAATCACGGAGTTTTTGTAAATCACATAAAAAACGGGGAAAATAGCAGCAAAAAGTGCCAACGAAACCCAGAGCGGATTGTACCTCTTCAACAAACGCGACAACAAAATGATGCTGCCAACAAACCCCACAATAGCCGCCAACGGGATGGTATAAATAATCCATTTGAGCGGATAGTCCCAGGGCGTTTTGTCCGACATCATATTCACACCTTCAAAAAGCACACGGATTTTCACTTCCAAATCGGCAAATTTCGACAGCGCATCAAAAGGGCTTTTCAACGGTGCCTGCAGCGCGAACGGCCAAAAAAGCAGCGCCAAAACGTAACCTGCCACACCCGTTCCGACCACGACAAGTGCGTATTTTTTCAAAACTGCCCCATTTGAAAATGCCGCGAGCCCACCGTTTTTCAACAAAAAATGCACCCCCGCGAACAGCCCCAACATAGCGAATGGCAACAAACCTCCCGCCCGAATCGCCAACGCGATGCCAAGCCCCGCCACCAAACCTACGATGTTCCAACGGCGCGGATTCGGCATCCGCTCCAGCACGGCAGCCATGTTGTAAATCGCCATCATGTAGCCCGCCGCGAACGGAATATCTTTCGGATTCATCAAGGAATCGCCGACAAAACGCGGCGACAAGAGCATGATTATCAAAGTGATAAGCCCTGCCCGCCAGCCAGCAATCAGTTGCGCGAACAGCGCGGCGCACAAAATCGCTACCCAGCCCAATATCGCGCTCGACGCATGGCGGACGTTGTGGTACGCCAAATTCGTCGGCTCAAACCCGAGCATTTTATTGGCAAAACCCGTGACGACCTCGAAGAAGCCGCCGTAGAGGTGCATATTGCCGTCGGGGATATTAAGCGCAGAAGAATCCTTACCAAATGTGCTGTACCAACCCACCAATTTTTGGGAATAGTCCACTTGGAACTTGTCATCGGCGTTGATGCCGGAGCCGAACGAGAGGCCGACCAAAATGACGAAGCCCAACGCGGCCACGCCCCAGAAGATTTTGCGCAACAAGGGGTCGGCGGGCGAATCCACCGAAGGGCGTGCCAGCCTGTCAACGGGGGGATTGGGGATTCGGGGCGGTGGATTGGAATGCTTGCTGCCAACTGCGGGCTGCTTGCTGCCTGATGCCGACTGTTGACTGTGCTTGGGTTTGCCGGATTTTGCCATTGCTTATTGTTGAAGGTAGAAGATGGAGAGTAGAGCCACCTTTTAAAAAACCGGCGCAAGGTAGAAAGTCCGGGCTACTTCTTGGAAAAATACCAAACCATCGCAGCGGCGAAAAGGAGCAGCAAAACAGCAAGTGCTATCACGCCCAATTGCAAAAAACGGATGCCCTGCCGTTTGGGGCGGCGACTTTTTTTGAGTTTTTGCTCCAGTTTTTGCCACGCCTGCTCCGACGGGCGTTCATGAAGTTTGTCCTCGTTTTCTTTGAAAAAATCAAAAAGGTCAGGCATGGTAGAAGTCATTAAAGGTAATTAGGGGTCATTACTTTGTGTCATTTCTCTTTTAATCAATAGCCTTTAGCCTTCAACAAGTTGCGCAGTTTTTCTTTAGCTAAAATAAGCTGGCTTTTGCTCGTATTGATACTGATGCCGAGCGTGTCAGCAATTTCGTGGTGTTTAAATCCTTCCAGCACATAGAGGTTGAACACCGTGCGGTAGCCGTTGGGGAGTTGGTCCAAAAGTTCGAGGATTTCGCGGGCAGAAAGTTCGGCTTCTATGCTGAAGCTGTCCATCTGTTCGGGAATGCTGGCCTCGTCGCCGGGAAACACGAGGTTTTGGGTTTTGCGCAGTGCCATTAAACTTTCATTGACCATGATGCGGCGTACCCAACCCTCGAAACTGCCCGCCCCGGTATAACTTTCTATCTGTGAAAAAACTTTGAAAAACCCGCTCACCAAAGCCTCTTCAGCGTCTTCCCGCGAATGCAAATAACGCCGGCACACGCTGAACATCAGCGGCGAATAGCGGTCGTAGAGCCACTTTTGAGCGACCGGGTCTTGCGCCGCAAGGCGTTGGAGAAGGGTTGTTTCGTTCACGCGGTCAAAGGTGCGAAGTTTGAGATATTTTTTAAAAGATGCGGATGGAGCAGGGTTTGGCGGGCGGGCTTACTCTTTGGAAGATTTTGACTACAATTGCACGGCAATTCACAAGAACCGTATTAGTCCCTTTCGCTCGAAACTATCAAATTTTAAATCCATTTCAACGTGAAAAAAATCTTTTCCCTCTTCGCAGCAACCCTTTACGCCATTTCCCCATTTTTCGCTCAAGCCCCGGTCATCGAATGGCAGAACACGGTCGGCGGCACCGGCAGCGATATACTCAATTCATTACAACAGACTGCTGACGGGGGCTATATCCTCGGCGGAAATTCCAATTCAAATATTTCCGATGATAAGACCGAAAACAGTTTGGGAGGAAGAGATTATTGGGTACTGAAATTGGATGCCACAGGCGCTGTTCAATGGCAGAATACCATCGGTGGCAACAATAGTGAAATACTCAATTCATTACAACAGACTGCCGATGGAGGCTGCATCCTCGGCGGAAATTCCAATTCAAATATTTCGGGTGACAAAACCGAAAATGGTTGGGGAGGGAATGATTATTGGGTCGTCAAATTGGATGCAACGGGCGCTGTTCAATGGCAAAACACCATCGGTGGCAACCTCACTGAAAACCTGAGTTCCCTTGAGCAAACTGCCGACGGAGGATATGTCCTCGGCGGAACTTCTAGTTCAACCATTTCGGGCAACAAAACCGAAAACAGCTTCGGCAACGACTACTGGGTGCTAAAGTTGGATGCTTCAGGTACCATCCAATGGCAAAACACCATTGGCGGCAGCAGCAGCGATGCACTCAATTCATTGCAACAAACTGCGGATGGAGGATATATCCTCGGCGGAACCTCCAGCTCCAATATTTCGGGCGACAAAACCGAAAACAATGTGGGGGTTAATGACTATTGGGTTGTAAAATTGGATGCCGCAGGCGCTATCCGATGGCAGAAAACCATCGGCGGCAGCGGCGGCGACAATCTTCGTTCCGTCAAACAGACCGCCGATGGTGGCTACATCCTCGGCGGATATTCCACTTCCAACACTTCGGGCGACAAAACCGAAGACGGCTGGGGCAATGAAGACTACTGGGTGCTGAAATTGGATACCACAGGCACTATCCAATGGCAGAAAACCATCGGTGGTGCTGGCGGCGACTTTCTCTACTCGCTCCAGCAAACCGCCGATGGGGGCTACATCCTTGGCGGAAGTTCTTGGTCCAATATTTCGGGCGACAAGACCGAAAACAGCATGGGGGGCTGGGACTACTGGATATTGAAACTGGATGCCACGGGCGCTATTCAATGGCAAAATACTATCGGAGGCACTGACGACGACGAGCTTTATTCTCTCCAACAGACTGCCGACAAAAGCTATATCCTCGGCGGAGGTTCTGCTTCCAATATTTCGGGCGACAAGACTGAAAATAGCTGGGGTGGATCGCTTTACGATTATTGGGTAGTTAAACTCACTCCCGAAACCGTCCCCACGGGAGAAACGCCGACAGCCTCAGCTGGCATCACGATATACCCCAATCCTGCCTCCGATGCCATCTTTGTGCAAAGCGACACCGAAACGACCCTGAGCCTTTTCAATGCCATCGGGCAGCCACTTTTGCTCCAAACTATTCGCGGCAGTGGAAAAATAGACCTGTCATCGTTGCCCAACGGTATCTATTTTTTGATGGAAATGGAGACCGGACTCGGGCATAAAATCCTGAAAAA
>CAYZVM010000086.1:15517-23414 GCA_964481485.1 uncultured Saprospiraceae bacterium
TTTGAAGTCAACAAGAATCGGGTTGCCGTGCAAAGTAAACACGGCGACCTTTGTTGCGTCTTGATTGACAAATGTTACCCCCGTAAACTTTCGACCAAAATGTCGGGGCGACCTTTGCAGCATATCCAGTTCATCGAAACAAAAGAGCCATTCGTCGGGGCAAACCAAAAGCACATATACTTTGCATCGCATAGTACTTTTGTTTGACTGCATATTTGCAATGTAATTTTTCAAAAGACAAAGGACGATGGCGCGGAAAAGTTTAACATTCCGATTTGCAACGTTAGCGTCGCCGTTCCTGTCTATTTGTACGCTACCAAATCAGTGACATTTCTAGGCATTACCATCACCATGCGCCCTCCGGCGTATGAGAGGGTATTGTCATTTTAATCTCGGTCTTTCAAAAAAATAAAACTAGAAGGTTATGGTTACGAAAACAATCCTCCCTCGCTTCAAAAACCTGATTATCACTTGTTTGGTTCTTGCATCCGGCCTTTATGCCCATGCCCAAGCACCACTAGCCAAACAATCGGCTCTTGACTACCTTACCCCAGAAGAAGGTGCCAGCCTGACGTTGGAACTCGACTTGACGGAGCTGATTAACAATAAAAACACGAAGACTTATTTCCCCGGCTCGCTCACCGCACCCGACGGCAAAATGCTAAAAGTGGAAGTGCGTCCTCGGGGGAAATTTCGCCGCAGAATCTGCGAAGTGCCGCCCCTCAAACTCAAGTTTCCCAAAAAAGAACTGCGTGCCGCACAATTGGACACCTTCAACGAAATCAAGTTGGTAGTACCCTGTTTCGACGACCCGCGCGGAGAAGAACTGCTGCTCCGTGAATACGTCGCCTACCGGATGTTCGAGCAGCTCAGCCCCCAATATAGCGTCCGCGCACGTTTGGTGAAAATCACTTTCCGTGACCGCCATGTGGAGCAATTCAAATCCCCGGTTTACTGCATTTTGTTGGAACATGAAGAACAATTGGCCGCGCGGCTCGGCGGGCAAATCGCCGCAGCTTATAGTTTAACCCCCGACAGCCTCCACACAGAGCAAGCGGCACAGACGGCTATGTTCCAATACTTGATTGGAAACACCGATTGGGGTATTCACGATGCCCGCAATGTCCACATGTTCAGGCCTGCCAATGGCGACAAAATCCGGTTGATTCCATACGATTTTGACTTCGCTGGTCTGGTCAATGCTCCTTATGCCTCGCCTTATGCAGAGAGCGGCCTCAAAAATGTGCGCGAACGCCACCTGATGGCCGACGGCATTCCGCCATCGGCACTGCGGCAATCCGCCCAAATCATCAAAAATGCTTGGCCGGACTTGCTGGCGATTTGCAATGCGCCCGTCTTTTCAAAAAATGCCGCAAAAAGTTTGGTGCAGTACTTGGAAACTTACCTTGGGTCTATCGAGAACCACCCGGCATTGCAAGAGCGGGCGAAAGGCAATTTGCGCTAACAAATCGAGCGGCTTTTCCAAAAAACCTACCTTCGCGTTTCAAAATTACTTGCGAGACGCATACATGGAACTCATCAACGACCACTACCAACTTGCCGGCGGCATAGACCCGCTCGCTCTTTGCAAAGAATTCGGCACACCACTATATGTCTATGATGCCTCCGTGATGGAGCGCCAATACAAGCGCATCACGGAGGCTTTTTCATACCCAAAAGTGCGCATCCATTACGCCTGCAAGGCACTGACCAACCTGAGCGTCATGCGCCTGTTCCGCCAATGGGGAGCGGGGCTGGATTGTGTCTCTATTCAGGAAGTACACCTCGGCCTCATGGCGGGCTTCCAACCAGACGACATTCTGTACACGCCCAACTTTGCCGGGAGCGACGAATACGAAGAGGCTGCACGAATCGGCGTAAAAATCAACGTGGACGCCATCCCGATGCTCGAAAACTGGGGCTTGCACCACAAAACCGTCCCGATTTGTCTGCGCATCAACCCGCACTTGATGGCTGGCGGCAATGAAAAAATTAGCGTCGGCCACATTGACTCCAAGTTCGGCATCAGTATCCACCAAATGCCGCACGTTTTGCGCATCGTTGAAAGTCAAGGGCTTATCATCGAAGGGCTGCACATGCACACGGGGTCAGATATCCTCGACGTGGATGTTTTTCTGCGCGGAGCCGATATTTTGTTTGAGGCCGCCCGAAAGTTTCCACACCTGAAATACATTGACCTCGGCAGCGGCTTCAAAGTATCCTACAAACCCGACGACATCGAAACGGATGTAGAAGAATTGGGCGAAAAACTCAGCCAGAAGTTTGCAGAATTTTGTGAGGAAATAGGCCACGAACTGACGCTGATGTTTGAGCCGGGCAAATTCCTCGTGAGCGAGGCAGGTTATCTTTTTGCAAAATGCACGTTGGTCAAACAAACCACCTCGACAGTTTTTGTCGGCCTCGACACGGGTTTGAACCACCTTATCCGCCCCATGTTTTACGGCTCTTACCACAAAATCGTGAACGTGACCGAGCCAACCTTCAAACCGCGCATCTACACGGTGGTGGGCAATATTTGCGAGACAGACACTTTCGCTGTTGACCGCCGTATCGCCGAAGTCGTGGAAGGCGACATCATCGGGTTTTACAACGCAGGTGCTTACGGCTGGATGATGGCCTCCAACTACAACTCCCGCCCAAGACCCGCTGAGGTGTTGCTATACAAAGGCAAGGCGCACTTGATTCGCAAAAGAGAGACAATAGAAGATTTGGTGGCCAATCAAATAGCCATAGAACTATGAACCAAAATAAAAAAAGGCGACCTGAAAAGGCCGCCTCTGTGCGGGAAGGGGGAGTCGAACCCCCACACCCTTACGGGCGTACGCCCCTGAAACGTATGCGTCTACCAGTTCCGCCATTCCCGCAAGGCAATTTTCACATTGAGCAGTGATGCTCTCAAAAGCGGGTGCAAATGTAAGGGCGTTTTCGTTTTCACCAAGTCCTTTTTCTTTATGCCCTGATTTTTTTTCGCATGAAATTCCTTATCATCCAAACAGCCTTTATTGGTGATGTCGTGCTGGCCACTCCTTTGGTGGAGAAACTTCACCGTTTTTTCCCTGACGCACAGATAGATTTTGTGCTGCGCAAAGGCAATGAAAAATTGCTGTCGGGGCATCCGTATATCAGGCAGGTACTGGTTTGGGACAAAAAAGGCAGCAAATACCGTGGAATGTTTGGCCTGATTCGCCAACTGCGTCGAGAGCGATACGACTGGGTCATCAACTGCCAGCGTTTTGCCGCATCCGGTCTGCTGACTTTTTTATCGGGAGCAAAAAAAACAGCTGGCTTTGACAAAAGCCCATTTGCGTTTTCTTATTCAAATCATGTCCCACACCGCTTTGGGACGGCCGACCAACCCATTCACGAAGTGGAGCGCAACCTCAGACTCATCGAACATCTCACAGACAACTCCTTCGAGCGTCCGCGCCTCTACCCCTCTGAGTCAGATTTTGAAAAAATGAGGCAATTGGCAGCGGGGAAAAAATATATTTGCATAGCCCCTACATCGGTTTGGTTCACCAAACAGTTTCCGGCGCACAAGTGGGTGGAAGTGGTGCAGTGTATGCCCGCTGGCTGTGAAGTTTTTCTGCTCGGAGGCAAAGACGACGTGGAGGCGTGCGAAACGATTCGCAGTGCGGCGAAGCAATCAAATGTTCGAAACGTAGCGGGGCAATTGTCTTTTTTGGAGTCAGCAGCGCTGATGCAAGGAGCAACTATGAGCTATGCCAACGACTCAGCCCCAGTTCACATTGCTTCGGCAATGAACGCGCCCATCACAGCGGTTTTTTGCTCCACCATTCCGGCTTTTGGGTTCACGCCTTTGTCTGGCCGCAAATTCGTCGTCGAGACACCCCAACACTTAGGATGCCGCCCATGTGGTTTGCACGGTCGCAAATCATGTCCAGAGGGCCATTTTGCTTGTGCAGAGTCTATTCCGGCAAGCAGTTTTGACACACCTTAGCGGTCGTTTTTTTCAGGGAACGGTCGGTTTTGGGAAGGCATCGGCAGTTTTTTGAAAAAATTTTAAAAAAAAGTAATTTTTCCAGAGTTTGCATCCCCCGATGCAAAATACCATTTCCCTTCCAACTGTTTTACCGCCTTTATTGACTGGTTTTCAAAAAACAGCGCATTGTATTACGAGTCTGAAAATGAAAAAACACCATTTTTGGGCATACCGCGAAGTGCAGATGTATCACTGAATTGAATTTTTCGTTCATATTTGCATCACGATTTGTTGCTCACCTGACAATGAAATCTGACTCTGAAAAAACCCATACTCACACACATCATCTTTTCAGTTCGTTTATCTTTTGAAACAAAAAGTGATTTTGAGAAAAATTGCTTCGGTTAGAAGCAAACTTTGAACGGCAAAGCACTTTATACCATATCTTGCAAAAAACCGACTGCATACTACGAGACAACATAACCATAACCCCAATCAATCTTTTTGACAAAATGCTGGGATGTCTTTTTCTAACAACAGACACCCGAAAAATATAAGGCTCGCTTGAGCAAAGAAAACCGAAGGCGGGGGCCCTCCGGTCCTTTCAAATGAGAAAGGGCGGAGGGCTGTTTTTTTTCAGGGCATTTCAAAAAAGCGCGGCACACATTGACCATCCAATGTGTGCCGCGCTTTTTTGAAATGCCCTATTTTATTCTATGCCTGACAATCATTTGGCCGATGACAACCCAGGTGCTGATGGCGATTTGCTTTGTCCATTTTTAGCACCTCTTAAACGCCAGACAGCCTGAAATTGTGGTTTCCGACCTTCGTTGGCAACTATCCAGCAATCGCCCTCCCATTGTGTGACCGACTCGTACTGCCGGGCTATGAGGAATTTGGGAAGACGCTTTTGGTCTTGCTTCCCGCGCAGAAAATTGCTCTCATTGAAGTCCGTGAAATAAAAAACGCTGGCTTTGGTGTAAGGGAGAATGCTCATTTTTTTGCCAATAATGTAGCCCGTAAGCGCAAGCGTTTTGCCATCGCGGCTGAGCGCCGCGCCGGTTACCACACGATTTTTCAAACGGATGCTGTCGCGGAGTTCGGCAACGTAATTCCCCGGTTTGGCAGGGACGACATAATGTTTGGTGACAAAATTTCCTTTAAAAGCATTTTTGGAAAAAAGATGGAGGCTGTCGCGGAAAAAGACCATCGCCTCGCAATTGAAGTTCCAATCTCTCTCGTCGGCGGGGGCGAAAGCGGTTTGGTCGGGGTAGCGGAGCAAAATACTGTCGAGTGCTTGTGTTGTTGGGTTGTAACGATAGATGCGCAAATCTCGGCGAGCGTTGCGGTTATTACCAAAGTCGCCGATATATAGGTTGCCTTTGTCGTCGGCAGCGAGGTCTTCCCAATCGCGGTTGGCAATGGGCAGGCGGCGGGTTTCGAGGAGTTTTCCGGCGACGGGGTCGAAACGGAACAATTCAGGTGGGTTTTTGCTGTCGTTCAGGAGCCAAAGGTCGCCAGACGGTGTCCGCACCATACCGGAAACTTCGCGCAACACATCAGGCAACGGGGTGCGGCGAGTGATTTTATTTTGAGCAAATGAAGCAACCGGAAGGGAAAATGCCAGCAAGGCCGGCAATAGGCGGATAAGTGGATTCATCACAGATTCAATATTTTAGGTAAAGAGAATTGGCTTTCATAGCAAGTCGCAGGCCAAAAAGGGCGCAAAAGAAAGAAATTTTGAGGGATGCCGCATAGATGCCACGAAAAAAGCCCGCTGCACGACAAGGCGCGGCGGGCTATGCGATAGGGTGACTTTTCAAATATTGTTTCCCCCCTACTATTGCTTTACAAAACGTGTCATCCACACAGCCCCATCTTTTTCAAACTGCACAAAGTAAACGCCAGCAGAAAACGCATGGACTGGAATCTGGCCAGACAATGCAGGGTTTTCCATAGTTTTCACCAACACTCCCGAACTGGAGAAAATCCGTACCCGGTCGAATTGAACTGCCGTTTGGAGCAGCAGTTGGTCGCTGACGGGGTTGGGCGTGAGTTTGACATAAGCACTGAAATCGGCCTCTTTTGTTTTGACGAGTGTGCTAATGTCGTTGATATAACGCGGCGCGATTTGATATTCGGCGGTGTAAGGCGCAGATTGGTCAAACTGACCGCCAATACCGGTGAGGTCAAAAGGTTGGGGCGGCACAGGCTCGTTGTACAGATTTACATCATTGTCTATCCGAATCACGATAGTATCTTGCGGATGGTCGTTTGAAACAGCGCGGACATTGAATCCACTGGGGTTGTTTACGGTAGTCCATTGGGTATCAGCCACCAAGCGTAGGTTGTTGATGCGGATAAGGCGCGATTCAGTGCTTTCGTCGGGAGCGACGACGACTTCCGGCGCAGCGAGAGGATTGTTTGACGAAATGAGAGAAATTGCTTGCGGGATTATCTCCGTAAGTCCGCTGAATTGGTCAATTTGGCCTTTGACGCTAATCCGGTCGCCTTCGGAGACGGTGTACCCCAATGTGCTGGCAGGGCTGAACACGTTGATGCCGGCAGAATTGGTCGCATCAATCAGCGTGAATTGTGCCCCGATAGCGCTGGCGCGTGTGTTGACACCATATACAATGCCCGTCAGTTCACAATTCACATCAATTGAATCGGCTTCTCCATCCATATTTTCAGTCGTTACTTCGGCGATGGAATAAGATGGGTAACAGGGGACGGTGATGCTCACTGTTGCCGTATCGCAGCCGCCGGGGTCGCACGCGCGGTAGGAAAACTCGTCGCTGCCGCAGTAGTTGGTGTTTGGCGTATAAGATATTGATTTGTCTGGATTTACGACAGCGGTGCCGGAAGAGGGTGCGGCTGTGATATTTATAGTCGTATTGTTGGGGTCGGGTAGGTTGTCGTTGGCGAGTACGCTGAACTGGGTAGTTTGGTTTGGCAGTGCCAAAAAGGTATCGTCATTGGCATTCAAAACTGTGGAGCAACCAGAGGCTGCGCCGGGGTTGGCAAAAACTGCAAGACCGTTGATGGTGGCTCCGGTGGGTGTGCTGGCGGCTTGCCAATTCACGGCTTGGTTGTTGTCGCTGTTGTAGTTGCACAATACGATGGAGGCTCCGCCGCCTGCCGCCGTTGTGGGCCAAGGGGCCGCATCGTCGTAGAGCACCGAATCCACGACGGTGCCGGCGCTGTTGATGACCCGGATCATTTCTCCACCGTTGGACAGGGCGCCGCTGGTCCATTGCAATGATGTGACACCAAGTTGGTTTTGCAAAGCCCCAGCATTGATGGACAACACCAAATAGCCCCCGGGCTGCAGGGTGACGGCGGGAAAGGTGAAAACGACGCCAAACATGATCCAGTTCTCCATGTTGACCGCAACGGTGCCGTTGTTGTACAATTCAATAAATTCCAATGAGTCGTTGCCGCTTTCGGGCGGGTTGTACATGATTTCGGAGATGACGATTTGGGCTTGGGCAGCCACGAACAAGTTGAAAAAGCAGGTGAGCGTCAGGATTGTTTTTTTCATGTTCTGTTGTTTTGAATCTTGTTTGTTGGAAAAAAATTTTGCCTCAAAAATAGGGAAAAGGTGGAAGTCGCTGCCGGGCTATTGGGGCAAAGCATCGTTCGCCGATGTTGGCGGTTGTTCTGAAAAATGTTTTCGCCGCTTGGAAGTGGCCTAATTATGTTTTCAAAAGAGGTGTTTGTGGTTTTGCACGGCAAGCCGTTCCTGTGCGCTATTCGCCGAAAAACCGGAAAACTTAACCGGAAGTTAACACGCCGTGCGTAATTTCGCCGCCGAATTTTTCCTCTTTTTCACTAAATCCGTTTTTTGTATGAATCATTTTACTTTCCGAAACTTGGTGCTGCCCGCACTCGGCAAGAGCCTTATGCTTTTTGCATTGCTTTTGTGCGGTT
>CAYZVM010000087.1:0-23248 GCA_964481485.1 uncultured Saprospiraceae bacterium
CCATTCACAAAAATTTTGCAAGCCCCACCCCTCCAACTTAATCGCTTCTCTTCCGACCTTTGCACATGGAAATGAAGAAAATAACCGCCGAGTCGAAGTTCCTCGGCGAATCACTCACCTACGACGACGTCCTGCTCGTCCCCGCTTACAGCGAAGTTTTACCACGAGAAGTTGATATTTCGAGCCAACTCACGCGCGGCATCCGCCTGAACGTACCCGTCGTGTCCGCCGCTATGGACACCGTGACGGACAAAAATCTGGCAATCGCCATCGCACGGCAGGGCGGCATCGGCATGATTCACAAGAACATGACCATCGCCGATCAAGCCGACCAAGTCCGTGCCGTGAAACGCTCCGAAGCCGGGATGATTATTGACCCGGTGACGCTGCATCCGGAAGCCCGCATCTCCGAGGCGCTGGATTTGATGAAAAAATACAGCATCGGCGGCATACCCGTCACCGACCGGCGCGGCAAACTCGTGGGCATCCTCACCAACCGCGACCTGCGTTTTGAGACCGACCGCAGCCGTCTCGTGCGGGAATTGATGACGAAGAAAAACCTCGTGACCGCCCCGCTCGGCACCACACTCGAACAAGCCCGCGATATCCTCCAATTTCGGAAAATCGAAAAACTGCCGGTGGTGGATGACAAATTCCACCTCGTCGGGCTTATCACTTACAAAGACATCATGAAGGGCGTGAATTTCCCCCACGCCTGCAAAGACACTTTTGGCCGCCTCGTGGTCGGCGCGGCGGTCGGTGTCACCACCGATATGGAAGAGCGCGTGTCGGCATTGGTCGCCGTCGGGGTGGACGTGGTGTGCGTGGACACCGCGCACGGCCATTCACGCGGGGTGCTGGAAGCCGTTAAACAATTGAAAATCAAGTTCCCGAAACTACAAGTCATCGGCGGCAACGTCGCCACGGGCGAGGGAGCCAAGGCGCTCGTGGACGCAGGCGTGGATGGCGTGAAAGTCGGTGTCGGCCCTGGCAGCATCTGCACCACCCGCATCGTGGCGGGGGTGGGCGTGGCGCAATTGTCCGCCATTCTCAACGCGGCGCAGGCCATCCAAGGCTCCGGTGTGCCCATCATCGGCGACGGCGGCATCCGCTACACGGGCGATATCGTGAAGGCATTGGCCGCCGGGGCGAGCAGCATCATGGCGGGTTCGCTGTTCGCGGGCGTGGAAGAATCGCCGGGCGAAACCATCATTTTCGACGGACGCAAATTCAAATCCTATCGCGGCATGGGCAGCCTCGCTGCGATGGAACTCGGCTCGAAAGACCGCTACTTTCAGGACGTGGAAGACGACCTCAAAAAATTGGTGCCAGAAGGCATCGAAGGTCGCGTGCCGTACAAAGGCACTTTGCAGGAAATCATGGTGCAATACATCGGCGGCTTGCGGGCGGGCATGGGCTACTGCGGCGCAGCCACGGTGAAGGATTTGCAGGAAAACGCCCGGTTTGTCAAAATCACGAATGCGGGCATGAAGGAGAGTCACCCGCACAATATTATTATCACACGCGAATCGCCGAATTACAGCCGCTCGTAACGCGAACCGTCATTCTGTACGAGGTACAGCGCCGACGTTTGCGAAAACTTTGAAAGTTTCGTAAACGCAAATCAAAATGGCAACCTTATTGGGTCGTCTTTTAAGTCCCCATTAACTTTTCTGAATTTCACACCTGCCATCGAACACAGTATTTTTGCACTCCATTTTCCCGCTTCAAGGAACGGTGCTGAAATAAAGTACCAAATTGATGCGCATCTTTTGGTGCTATATTTCCTCTTTTTTCGCTCAAATAGTGCTGCTATGCTCGCTCAAAAACAGAAAATATGGCACCAAAAGATGCGCATCAATTTGGTACTTTATTCCAGCACCGTTCCTTGTTCAAAAACACTTGATTTTGAATTTGTCATGAAAAAACTACTTCTACTACTTTTTTTGTTTCCGGCCATCATTGCGACCGCGCAACAATCCGCCAAATCCGCCGGCAAAATCACGCTCGCCTGCAAACTTTGGAACGTGCCGCCCAGCATTGACAGCATCAACCTTTATGAACTTTCCGGCCTTGCCAACCGCCTCGTCGCCCGCGCTGGCCGCCGACTGCCCGACAGTGCGTTTGTGTTCACGATGCCCGTGTCGAAACCGCGCATCTACGGCGTGGGGGCAACGGACAACAACATCGCAAAAGTCATCCTCGGCGAAGAAAAAGAGGTGACGCTGTGGGGCAACTCCAACTTTATGGAAAAATCCCGCGCGGTCAATTCTGCTGCGAACAAGGATTTGGAAAATATGCGGAAGCAACTCGAACTGTTTGGCGCACAGAGCGAATTGTTGCGCGGCCAATTCTTCAATACGCCCGGCGCATCGGAGCGCAAACCCCTCGAAGAGCGCGCCGCACAATTGGCAAAAGCCAAAAACCGCTTTCTCGATTCGCTCAAAAATGCCAATCCGCTCCTGTGGCGCATGGCTACTTTGTCGGTCACGCCGGAATTTATTGCTGAAAAAAATGCCGCCCCGACCGAACTGGAATTTTACGGCAAACACTTTTTCCGCTACGCCGACCTCAAAGACAAATCTTACGAGGAGACCCCCGAAGTATTCAACGGTTTTGAAAATTACATCAAACAATTGGTGTACCTCAATGCTCCGCAGGAAAAACTCGAGCAGTACATCGAGATGCAGTTGGGGAATTTGCCAGCTGGCACCAAGACCTACCGCTTGGCATTGGGCGGCATCATATCCGGCCTAAAAACTGCCGAAAGCCATCTCGCTCCCACCTACATCAACAAATACCTCGATTTGTACCGCAAGGCCAATTGGGGCGAAATCGGTCGGCTCGAATTTGACATGAAAAAATCGAGCACGTTCACGCCCGGCTTCGAAGCGCCCGACCTCGTCGGCATGACCCCCGACAGCGGCTCCTATTCGCTCAAACAAATGCGCGGCAAAGTGGTGTTGATTGACTTTTGGGC
Source organism: uncultured Saprospiraceae bacterium (assembly GCA_964481485.1). Taxonomy (GTDB): domain Bacteria; phylum Bacteroidota; class Bacteroidia; order Chitinophagales; family Saprospiraceae; genus M3007. Next base: position 2,981 of record CAYZVM010000087.1, read on the forward strand.
CAGCTGGTGCGGCCCCTGCCGGAAGGAAAACCCCAACGTGGTGGCCAACTACAACAAGTACAAAGACAAAGGCTTCGACATCCTCGGCGTGAGCCTCGATAAAGACCGCACGGCGTGGCTGAAAGCCATCGAAAAGGATGGCTTGCCTTGGCGCCACATCAGCGACCTTAAAGGATGGCAGAGTAGCCACGCCGCACTTTATTCGGTGACTTCCATCCCTCAAACCCTTTTGCTCGACCGCAATGGCAAAATCATCGCCCGCAATATACGCGGGGAACAACTGGGGCAAAAGTTGAAGGAAATTTTTGGAGAATAAAAGCAGTTGGCAGTGAGCAGTTGGCAGTTAACGAGTATTGGTAAATTGAACTAACTTATTTGCCATTTACGACTGCCCACTGCAAACCGCCCACTGCCAACTGCCAACTGTATTATGGGCAAATTACTTCACAACCGTGTCAACCGGCGCGAACTCAAAGAGCGCCTGCGCCAAACCGACGAGCGCCGCGTCACCCTTTCCTACTACAAATATGTGCAACTCCCCGACCCAGCGGCTTTCCGCGACGAGTTGTATTTGACGTACAAAAAGCTCGGCGTACTGGGGCGTATTTATGTCGCCCGCGAGGGTGTGAACGCGCAAATTTCTGTGCCGGAAGCAAATTTTGAGGCATTCAAAAATGCCATGGACGGCTGGGGTTTTTTCAAAAATCTTCGCCTGAACATCGCGGTGGAAGACGATGGCAAATCCTTTTTCACCCTCACTATCAAAGTCCGCCATAAAATCGTGGCCGACGGCATCGAAGACCCCGCGTTCAATCCATCCAACACCGGCACCCACCTTGATGCCGAAAATTGGAACCGCCTCTCCAACGACCCAGATGCCATTGTGGTGGATATGCGCAACCATTACGAGAGCGAGGTCGGCCATTTTGAAAATGCGCTCACACCCGATGCCGCCACTTTCCGCGAGGAACTGCCGATGGTGGCCGAAATGCTCGCCGACCAGAAGGACAAAAAGATTTTGATGTACTGCACGGGCGGCATCCGCTGCGAAAAAGCGAGTGCCTATTTGAAATACCGGGGTTTTGAAAACGTGTTCCAACTCGAAGGTGGCATCATCGAATATGCCCGGCAGGTGCAGGCCAAAGGTTTGAAAAACAAGTTTTTAGGGAAAAATTTCGTCTTCGACGAACGCCTGGGCGAGCGCATCAGCCCAGAGATCATCGCCCATTGCCACCAATGCGGCCAGCCCGCCGACGCGCATACCAACTGCGCCAACAACCACTGCCACATCCTTTTCATCCAGTGCGACGAATGCCGGGAAAAGTACGAAGCTTGCTGCTCCGACAAGTGCCGCGATTTCCACCGGCTGCCGCAAGAAGAACAAAAAGAGCGGGCAAAAACCGAGGTGTTCAGCGGCTCGAAGTTTGGCAAAGGCGTGTACAAGGCTTTTCGGCGGTCGGCGCTCTCTTTGTCTTCGATGGAACACTGAAAAAAATAGAAAAATGGTTCTCTGTGGCATCGGCGCATTTCGGTGATAACCGTGTTCATTTGATGCGATTCGGAAATTTTCAGTTTTTTCGCCCTGCCAAAATCTGTTGCAAATGTCCAAGCGCCGCATACCCGCACCAAAACAGCCCACAGTTCGCAGTTCGCAGCCTGCAGTTCCCGAAACCGGGTTTGAAGTACCGCAGTTTTTCAAAAACACCCTGCTCCAAAGCGGGCTGATTTTCGCCTTTGCATTCCTGCTTTACGCCAATACCCTGACGCACGGCTTCACGCTGGACGACAGCATTGTCATCACCGACAATATGTTCACCAAAAAAGGGACGGAGGGCATCTCCGGCATCCTGTCGAACGATACGTTTTTTGGTTTTTTCAAAGTCGAAGGCAAAGCAGAATTAGTGATGGGCGGGCGCTACCGCCCACTGACACTGGTGCTGTTTGCATCTGTGTATCAACTGTTTGGAGAAAGCAGTTTTGTCTTTCACTTGTTCACGGTGCTGTTGTTTGCTGCTACTTGTGTGGTGCTGTACCGCACGCTGTTGCTATTGTTCGGGTCCCGTTTTGGCGACGATTACACGTCCATGCTCGCGTGGATGTCGGCGGTGCTTTTTGCCGCGCACCCGATACATGTGGAGGTGGTGGCGAACATCAAAGGTTGCGACGAAATCGTCACGTTGCTCGGCAGCCTCGGAGCCTTGTATTTTACATTGAAATTTTTTGACACAAAGAAAATTGCATGGGGTTTGGCCGCCGGGGTTTCGTTTTTTCTGGCCTGCCTTTCCAAAGAAAATGCCGTCACGTTTTTGGCGGTGGTGCCGTTGGCGCTGTGGTTTTTCAGGACTGGGGAAACTGCTCCGGCAAAATCTGGAGCGGGTGCCATTTGGAAATACGCTCTGCCGCTCCTCGTCGCGTTTCTCGTTTTTTTCTTCATCCGCGGCAGTATTTTGAATTGGCCCAAACTCATTGGAGGCAAAGCACCGATGGAACTGATGAACAATCCTTTCCTGAAAATCGAGGGCGACAAATGGATACCCTGGGCTTTTTCCGAAAAATTGGCGACGGTGTTTTTCACGCTCTGGAAATATGTGCAACTGCTCTTTGTGCCGCACCCGCTCACACACGATTACTACCCGAAACAAATCCCGATGATGACTTTTGGCAGCCCGGGGGCGTTGTTGGGGCTGGTGTTGTATGGATTTTTGGCGTGGTATGCCTTGAGCGGTATGCGCCGCCGCGATGCTGTGCGCTTCGGGATTTTGTTTTATCTGCTGACAATCAGCATTGTATCCAATATAGTGTTCCCCGTCGGCACATTGATGGGCGACCGTTTTGTGTTCATGCCATCGGTGGGTTTTTGCATTGCTGCGCCCGCACTGTTGCTGCATTTTTTTGGAAAAAACAGGAATGTCGCGCTTGGCATTTTCGGCGCAGCCGTCCTTCTTTTTTCTCTAAAAACCGCGACGCGCAACACCGCTTGGGTGAGCAACGAGACCCTGTTTTTCGCCGATGTCAAAACTTCTACCAACAGCGCAAAAATCCACAATGCTTGCGGCGGGGTGCTTTTTGACAGGGCTATGAAAGAAAAAAACGTGGTGGAACAATCGGAAATCTGCCAGCGAGCGCTCATGTATTTGGACAAGGCCGTGCAGCTTTATCCCAACTACAAGGACGCGTACATGAGCCGCGGGGGCTGTAATTATTTATTGAAAAACTACGATGCGGCGGTGGACGACTATCGCCGTGCCCAACAATTGGCCGGAGAAGATGCGCGAATAAAAACTGCGCTGTCGCTCGTGCTGCGCGATGCGGGCAAATACCACGGCGAACAAAGAGGAGATGTGGCAAAGGCTTTTCAATACCTGACCGAATCATGGCAATACAACACGAAAGATGCCGAAACGGCGCGGCTGCTCGGCGTGGCCAATGGGGTACAGGGCAAGCACACCGATGCCATCGCTTGGTTTACAAAAGCCGTAGAACTTTCGCCCGATAATGCGACATTTTTCTTTGACCTCTCCATGGCCTATCGTGCCACGGGCGATGTGGCAAAAAGTGAAGAGGCCTTGCGCAAAGCGTTGGAAATCAATCCGAAAATATTGGAGGAGCGAGGAGGGAAACGGTAATCACACATCTTCCTTTTGCACTATGGCGCGAAAGGTTCGCATGATAATTTTCACGTCCATCCAGATATTGTAGTTGCGGGCATAAGCAATATCAAGGGCGATGCGCTCTTCGTCGCTCATGTCGGCATGGCCGCGTTTGGTCACTTGCCAAAGCCCTGTGAGCCCGGCGGGTGCCAGAAACCTGTCGCTCCACTCGTCGCGGGTAAGCATCTCGGCTTCGTAGATCGGTAGCGGGCGATTGCCTACGAGCGACATCTCGCCGCGCAGCACGTTGATGAGTTGTGGCAATTCGTCAATACTGTATTTTCGGATAAAACGCCCGATGCGCGTGATGCGCGGGTCGCGGGCATATTTGACAAAAACAGCATCTTGTCCCGATCTGCCGTACACATTGAGGTGTTGCAGCGCGAGCAAATGCTCCTCCGCGTCCGAGCACATGGAGCGAAATTTCAGAAAATCAAAAATTTGATAGCCCGCGCCGACCCGTTTTGACCGATAAATCACGGGGCCTCTCGATTCCAGATAAATCGCAATGGCGACAGGCAGCCATATCACGGAAGTAAGTACAATGCCGAGAGAAGCGCCCACTATGTCGAAAATACGCTTGATGCGCGGGATGCGAAATTGGAATTGCTCGGGTTGGGGCTGTTCCATTAGCCTTGATTTGTATTGGTTCAGAAAGTCGAGGCGGTATTCCAGTCGCCTCCAATTGACTGGCATGGTGTAGCAATCATCTGCGCCGTTCTCGACAAGCATCTCTTTATCAACTACTTCTCCTTGTCGTGTGAGCATGATGATCGGGACAAAACGCAAATCAGGGTGTGCTTTTATTTGATGAAGGAAGGAAAAATCATTGCGGAGAAGCCATTGGTAACTACAAAAGATGGCATAAGGAAGTTGGTATGTTTCAAGACGCTCTACACGGTATTCCAGCCAACGCATCGCATTGCCCGGGTCATTTATGATTTCAAAATAATACGCTTGGTTTTGGTACGGGTAATCGAGGATGTTGGCATCGAAGTTACCCTCGAAGCCGATGAACAGCATCTCGCAAGATGCCAATGAAGTTGTCGGACGATTAAGATTCAAACTCATAGACAGTGTGGATGAAGTGTTTGTTCGATGAACTGTGCTGTGAGGGGGAAATTACGGTGGGTTACCCCATTATTTGGATTAAGCGGTTTTGGAGTTTAGTGGGGCTGAATGGTTTTCTGAAATAATCATGTACGCCGAGTTGCCTGAAATGCAATTCCTCCTCGTCATTCTCAACACTACTGATGACAACAACTGGGATGTCGGCAAAAAGGCCGCTACATCGAAGCTGGGAGAGCAATTGTGCACCACTGATACCAGACACACGCGTATCGGTCACTATGGCATCGGGGAAAAATCCTTGGCTGAGCTTGCCCAAAGCTTCGATGCCGTTTCGCACCCCTACCACTTCGAATTGTTTGGAAAGAAAAGCCCCAATAACTTGGCGAAAGCTGTCGTGGGCTTCCACTAAGAGTATTTTCCTGTTCATGGAATCGGTTTTGTAATGCTGACTGAATCTGAACGGGCAAACAAATGCTCGGCAATCGAAATTTGGGCGAGAGGTTGATTAAAAAAAGATTAAGAAATCGCGCAAACAAACGGATGTGCGAAAAAAGATGAAGTTGCTCAAAAGCAGTGAATCAGAATATCGGCGCAACCGAAAGTTCCGGTTTTTTGCATCCAATCAATTCAATTGTTTCACTTTGTGTTATGTTATTCAAAACAGGTAGAACCAAACGTCAGCCGGTTCAAACTATCCCGGCGGCCTCCCTTGTGCTTCTTCTCGCTGAGGCAAAACTCCCCACCGAAAAAATCCGCGATTCCCAAAACCAACAAAATGATGGTTTTGGCATTATGAGTCGGATTATAGCACTCGCCCTGTATTGCACGGGGACAAGGAGCGCAAACTGTTCGGATGTCGGTAAGCAAATAGGGCGTTTTAGGGCATTGCTTGCTTGACAAAGATAATGCCGTCCTGTAATAATACAATCACAGTAGATGCGGCTGAATCAGGTCATAATCTCTTGGTTTATAGCCTTTTTTTCGCAGAAATTGATTAAATAAATAAAAATCAACACCTTGCACATTGAACTTCGTCTGCATAGATTTGATGTTAAATCTCTGTCTCAGTGAGAAACAAGCGAAATTTGTCGCCAATTTGCCCCCGCTTTACCGCTCCGTCGGCCATACGCCCACGCCTTTGTTGTGCATGCCGCCATCTCGAAAAATATATCCCAACCAATCTTATGCCGCACGAACAGCACAGTTTGTTTGATTGATTGCTCCGATGACTACGTTTGCACTCGAAATTGTTTTTTGGACAGGTATCCTCACCGTGTTTTATGCCTATATTGGCTACGGTATCGTGCTGTGGGCATTGGTGCGGCTGAAAAGGCTTTTTTCCCCTGCCAATACTCTACCTACTGATTATTTGCCCGAAGTCATATTTATCGTGTGCGCTTACAATGAGGAGGTGTATATGGGGCAAAAAATCCACAATTCCCTCGCAGTTGACTACCCACGCGAGCGAATCCGCTTTTTATTTGTCACCGATGGCTCCAATGACCAAACGCCCGACATCGTGCGAAACTTCCCCTATCCCGCCGATGTGCGCTGGGAATTGCTCCACCAACCGGAACGCCGGGGCAAAATCGCCGCCTTCCAACGCGCCATGCAGCAAGTGCAGGTGCCCGTCGTCATCAGCACCGATGCCAACACTTTCGTCAATCGCGAAGCCGTTCGCCACCTCGTCCGGCATTTTGCCGACCCGCAGGTGGGTGCTGTGGCTGGCGAAAAACGCATTTCCATGAGTGGCAAAGCAGACGCAGGCGAGGCAGGCGAGGGGATTTATTGGCAATATGAAAGCACACTGAAAAAATGGGACGCCGAGTTTTGGTCGGTCGTCGGTGCGGCGGGCGAACTTTTTGCTTTCCGCCGGGACATCTACGAGCCCGTGCCAACAGACACGATTGTGGAAGATTTTTACCTCACCATGCGCATTGCCCAAAAAGGCTACCGGGTGCAATACGAGCCGGAGGCTTACGCCGTGGAAACGTCTTCGGCATCAGTGGCGGAGGAAATGAAACGCAAAGTGCGCATCGCGGCGGGCGGCTTGCAGGCGGTGGTGCGGTTGGCATCGCTGCTCAATGTTTTCAGGTACGGAAGATTGAGTTTCCAATACATTTCGCACCGGGTATTGCGCTGGACGCTGGCACCGCTTTTCTTGCCCATTCTATTGGTTATCAATATTTTATTGGCTGCTCAGGGCAGTCGTTTTTACCAAATTGCCTTGCTGGCGCAAATGCTTTTTTACACCGCTGCATTGGCGGGCTATCTGTTGGAACAAAAAAAATTGAAGGTCAAAGCCTTTTTTGTGCCCTACTATTTTTGCCTGATGAACTACTCCATGTATGCGGGTTTTGTGCGGCTGGTGCGGGGACGGCAGTCGGTGCTGTGGGAGCGGGCGAAACGCGCGGAGTAAAAGTCGGCCAAGATGTTTTTCAGTAAAACGCCTTTCAATTTGCGAGCCTTCCCTTTCTTTTCTCCCAAATCGTTAGTGATGACAACGGCTTTGATTTTGACCCTTGTATAGGTTGATAAATCTGGGATGGTAATCTCGTTTTCTGCCTTTACCTTGCCTGTGATTTTGATTTCGTCAGTTTTTTTCTATTGCTTTTTGAGCAAAAGAAAGATGGGCAAGTAAAACAAAAATTAGGACGAGATTGCTTTTCATCTTGTTCGTTTATGTCAGTTTTTTTGAAAAATGTCCTACTTGTTCGTGAATAGCGCCCACTCTTGACCGCAATGAAGTGCCCGCTCTTCCGGCAAAACAAGCACGGATTTCGGCAGCAATTGAAAGGGCGATTTCTTCAGGTGTGAGCGCACCGATGTCCAATCCTGCAGGGGCAAAGATGTGCTCCATATGTTCATGGAAAATGGGTTTGCCTTCAGATTCGAGGGTGTCGAGCATTTTTTGAAAACGCTTGCGCGGGCCGAGCAGACCAATATAACGCGCTTTCGAGCCTGACAAGTTTTGAAGATTTTGAAGATCCGTTTTGTAATCGTGTGCCATCAAAACGAGGGCAGTGTAGGGGTCAATATTCGGTTTTTCGTCACCTTTCGGATGCAGCACTTTTGCGCCGAGTGCGAACAGCGATTTTTCGACTTTTAAAGGATTGGCCATCACGGTCAAATCCCAGCCGAGTTCTTTGCCGATGCGGGCCAGCGGGTAAATATCGTTGTTGCCGCCAAAAATCACAAGATGGGTGGCGGGCATCAGGACTTCGAGGCAAATGCGCACTTCAGCGCCCGATGTCGTTTGGTAAAATGAAGTTCGAGTTTCGCCATTTTTCAAGCATTGCTGCGCATCGTTCAAGACGGGTTCGGCAAGTTCAGGGAATGGGAAGATTTCTCGCCATTGTTCTTGATCTTCAAGAATAAATGATTTGCCGAGTATATCGGGGCGCGATTGGCAGTCGGTGACGGTAGCGAGCAAACGTGGTTCACGACTGTGAGCCAACTGGCCGAGCAGGGCAACAGGATTGGCGGCATCGGCAGGCTCGAGTGGGGCAAACAGCACATCCACAATGCCGTTGCAGCCCAATCCAACGCCGATTTGGTCGTGGTCGTCGCGGGTGGTGTCGTAGGTCACGAGAGAAGGTCGGTTGGCGGCGATGGCTTTTTGTGCCCGGCGCAGCGCGTCGCCTTCGAGGCAGCCGCCGCTGATGCCGCCGAGGTAGGTGCCGTTGTCGAGCACCAGCATTCTTGCCCCAGTGCGGCGGTACGACGAGCCTTCCACACGGGCGACCATGGCGAGGGCGACCCTATTTTTGGAAAAATCGATTTGCCCATAGGCGGAAACGATGTGTCGGATTTCTTTCAATGCAAAACGCAATTAGAACAACAAAAATAGAATGCAGCAGCGAACCCTGCTTAGGAGCGGGTAAACAATAACTTGCGGTGGTGACTGAAACCGCTCTGAAAACGCTCCGTGTCACAGTTGAACATTTTAAAGATAAAAATGTCTCGTCTTGAAACAGGTTTTCTTCCTAAGTCACTTATTGTCAAAATATTAAAACCAAAAAACAATGCCATCTCTCCACGACATCCATTTTTCGGAAGAAGAAATGGCGCGATACGACCGCCATATCATCATGCCTGAATTTGGCCTTGCTGCCCAGCAAAAACTAAAAGCCGCCAAAGTGCTGGTGGTGGGTTCGGGCGGATTGGGCAGCCCGTTGATGTTGTATCTGGCTGCTGCGGGTATCGGCACTATCGGCATCGTTGATTTTGACGTGGTGGACGACAGTAATCTCCAACGGCAAGTTTTGTTCGGACAAAACGATATTGGCGCATCAAAAGTGTTTGCCGCAAAACGTCGCCTCGAATCACTGAACCCACATATCGAAATCCGAGTGCACGATGTGCGTCTCATTTCAGAAAATGCATTGGAAATCATTGAAGATTACGACGTAGTGGCGGACGGAACAGACAATTTCCCGACGCGCTATCTGGTCAACGACGCGTGCGTTTTGAGCGGCAAAACCAACATCTATGCCTCTGTTTTTCAATTTGAGGGGCAGGTTTCGGTCTTCAATTACGTGAATAAAAAAGGAGAGTTGGGGCCTAACTATCGCGATTTGTATCCGGTGCCTCCTGCTTCAGGCTTGGTGCCGAGTTGCGCCGAAGGTGGGGTACTGGGTGTTTTGCCGGGCATCATTGGCAGTATGCAGGCACTCGAAGTGATAAAAGTTATAGCAGGAATCGGCGAGCCGTTGAGTGGCCGTTTGTTGGTTTTTGATGCGCTGAGTTTTCAGATGCGCACGTTCAATATCAAACGTCGCGACGACAATCCGTTGAACGGAAAAAACCCGACCATCACCAAACTCATTGATTACGAGTTGTTTTGTGGCCTAAAAAATCTTTCCACTGAAAAGCCAATGAAGGAAATCAGCGCCCAGGAATTGCACGACTGGCAGGTGTCGGGAGAAAAATTCCAACTGATTGACGTGCGTGAACCATCCGAATACGAAGTGTCCAACATCGGGGCTGAATTGATGCCTTTGTCCAACATTTCTGCCCACGCCAATCGCCTTTCAAGAGATATAAAAGTGGTGGTACATTGCCGCTCGGGCACACGAAGTGCGACTGCGATACGCGAATTGGAAGAAAAATTTGGTTTTGACAACCTCTACAATTTGAAAGGCGGAATCCTTGCGTGCGAAGCATTGTCGGCCAATGGTCGAATTGCTTTTACTAAAAAGGGTTGAGCGATTTCACTCTCGGGCAAATAGGTTTTAGCCAATGCAGCGTGGTTTGGAACAAAGGATTTGTGCAACTGAATGAAAATCGCGCCCCTAAACCATCTAAACTTTCTAAACCACTCTAATACACTGTTTTTGAAAACCTACAAAAAGCCCGTTTTTGAGTGAAGCTTCTCAAAAACGGGCTGAAATGACGCAAAGAAACTTTGCAAGTAACCAAATTTGCAGGCATCAGGTTTTCAAAAAACCTTCCCCAATTCTCAGAATTTGGTGAGTTTGATTGTCCTCACGTCCCCATTTCCGAAGCGGATACGCGCCAGATATAGTCCTGACGGGAGGTCTTTCACAGACAATTCTTCGAAGTACAGCGTGCCCTGCGGTATCGTCAATGTATGTAACACGTCGCCGTTGGTACTGACAATTTGTACCGTCACATCGGTATCAAAATTCACTACATTTTTTACAATCAGGAAATCAGATACCGGATTGGGATTGATGGAGATGGAGCCCAAAAGTGCGAAGTCCAAGTCGAGCGAGCGGATTTGCGAATAACTTTCTATCCCGCCCGCGTTGGTGCGTTTTACGCGATAGTAGTTTTTGCCGCTTACCGGTGTTTGGTGCAACACGCTGTAATGGCTTGGTTGGTTGGCGTTGGGCTGGCCCATTACGGTCGCCACAAGTTCCCAATCCGCCATGGTGGTCGAGTGTTCCACGCTGTAGAGATATTGGCTCGTTTCTGGGAAAGAAGTTGTCCACTCTACACGCACGGTGTTGTCTCCCACCAAATTGGCTATCAAATCGCCCGTGAAATTGGGGCAGGTCGGCGAGCCTGCGGGAAGTACCGTGATGGTAATGATGTTTGACTCAAGGAAGTTGAGACAACCTTCACGGCGTGCGCAGCGCATGAAATAAGAGGTTTCGTACAATGGCCCTGGCTGGTAATTGATGCCCGTAGCACCCGGGATGGCTACCCAAACTGGCGGCGCGGGACCCATTTGCACGAGTTGAATCCATTGGAACTGGATAGCACCGCTGCCGCCCCACGGCAACAATGAGTTGGTGATGAGGGCAGGTGTTTCGCCTTCGCAGATGGTCTGGTTGCAGCAGACAGATCCGGCATTCATCACATTATCGCAGAAGATATGGATGCCAGCGTCGAAGCACAGATTGTCGGTCTGGCCAGCCACGATGGTAAATGGGTCGGTTTTGCCGTTCGATTTGACATCGCTGTCTTTGCAGTCGTTGTTTACAAAGTCTTTCCTCGTGAATTCATAACCGGATGGTATCCCGCTGAACATGAGCACATATACACCCGGTGTCACGCAAGTAAACTCATATTTTCCAGCAGCATCAGTCATGGTTGTTTGTACCATTTGGTCATCCGGTGTGCCAAACAACCCGTCCTGACCTGCTTTTACCAACATGACGGTCATATTCGGCACCCCGTTCGTTTCGAGCGGGTGCTGGAACCCGTCTTGGTCGTCGTCGTACCACACATAGTCACCGATTTTGATGCCGTTGTTGGTGAAGCCGATTGTTACAGAAGCGGTTGCCGTGCAACCCGCGGCATCGGTGACTGTCACGCTATGAGGACCAGCCGAGAGATTGGTTGCGGTAGCGGTTGTTTCACTGTTGTCCCATGAATAAGTATAAGGCCCCGTGCCGCCGGTGGCGCTGGCAGTGGCACTGCCGGGTTGGTCACATTTGGCATTGGAAGAAGCTGTGATAACCACATTGGGGGGCAGCGAGCCAGTGATGGTGACGCTGACTGATGCGGTACAGCTGGCGGCATCGGTGACGGTGGCGGTGTACGTGCCGGGGGCAAGATTTGGCACAGTGGTCGTTGTGGCTCCTGTGTTCCAGAGATATGAATAAGGGGGTGTGCCGCCGGAAGCCGCGATGGTGGCCGAGCCACCGTTCATGCAGCTGGCATTGGTGCTGTTTGTAACTGTTAGGGTAGGGGCATCGGGCTGGGTAATAGTGACAGCGGCTGAGGCCGAACAGCCAGCGGCATCCGTGACCGTGACCATGTGAGGGCCGACGGAAAGGTTGGTAGCAGTAGTTGTTGTTTGGCCATTGTCCCAGAGATAAACATAGCCGCCTGCGCCTCCTGAAGCGGTGGCTGTGGCACTGCCGCCCATGGTGCAAGTTGCGTTGGAATTTACTTGAACCGTCACGGTTGGCCCTTGGCTTTGGCCAATGTTAATAATAGCGGTGGCGATACAGCCTTTTGAATCTGTGATAGTTACGGAATGCGGCCCTGCACCGAGGTTGGTTGCGGTAGCAGTCGTTTGGCCGTTGTCCCATGAATAGGTGTAGGGTGGTGTACCGCCATCGCCCGCTGCTGTGGCGCTGCCGCCGACTAGGCAAGTAGCATCGGAGACTAAGGTGGCGTTGGCAGTCAGTTGAGGTGCTGAGGGGATATTCACTGTGGCAGTACCCATGCACCCGGTGGTGATGTCTGTGACGGTGACGGTGTGGTTGCCTGCTGTCAGGTTGGTCGCGGTTGCGGTCGTTTGGCCGTTGTCCCAAGAATAAGCGTAGTTGCCGGTGCCGCCGCTCGCGGTAGCAGTTGCATCACCGCCAATGGTACATCCGGCGCTACTAAGGACAGTTGTAGTGACGGTCAGGGTGCCGGATGAACTGTCAATTGTTACCATTGAGGTGCAGGTACAATCATTGGCATCGGTGATAGTCACGCTGTAATCGCCCGGCGGGGCAGAAATTGTAAAGTTCGTAGAGCCTGTACTCCACAAAACGGAATAGGGTGTGGTGCCGCCAGTGGGGTTCACGGTTGCAGAGCCGGTCAAGCCGCAAGCGCCCGGCGTGGAAGTGACGTTGCAGAGCAGTTGAGTAGGCTGATTGACAGAAACGTTCCAAAAGTTTGTGCAGCCATTGGCATCGGTCACGGTAACAGTATAATTACCCGGGGCGAGGTTGAACACATCGGAAGTAGTGTCGCCAGTACTCCACAGATAGGCATAAGGTGGTGTGCCAGACATGGCGCCAATATGTGAAAAGCCATTGTTCAGGCCAAAACAGGTGACATCTACCGTGCTGTCCATCAGCCAAATACCTTCAGGCCAATATTCGACAACCCAGCTGCCGGAAGTGGTACAATCGTTGGCATCAGTCACCGTCACGGTGTAAGTCCCTGCGGCCAGACCCGTGATTTGAGGCGTGGTACCGCCGTTGCTCCACAAGTAAGTGTATGGTGGTGTGCCATTGGAGGGGACGGCGGTAGCAGTGCCGTCGGGTGCGAGGTCGCAGATTTGATTGGAACCGTACACAATTACACCCAATTGGGCAGGCTCAATAATCTGAACCGTATCCGCCGCCGTGTTGAGGTTGGCATCGGTAGCTGTCACCATGTATGTGCCGGCAGCAAGATTGTTGATAGTGTTCGTTGTTGCGCCCGTATTCCAAAGATATGTGTAAGGCCCCGTCCCGCCAGATGCTACTGCTGTGGCGGAACCATCCTCGTTGCCATTGCAAGAGACGTTTGTCTTAATGATTGTGACGGAAACTTGTGCCTGTGAAAGATTGGGGAATAAAAAGAGCAAAGCCAATAATCCGCCGAAAAAAGGAGATGTATTTGCTCGGAAATTGAGATAAGTGAATGTTTTTCCCATGGGAAATGGTTTGTTTTAGCATTAACCGGAAAATGTGATAGATTGGATTATCTAAAACAGATAAACGAGTTACATCGAGAAAGTAACTGGTACTTTACCTACGGGCGGGAGGAGAGGATTGAAAAAGGCGGGAACTCTAAATGCTTATGCGTGACAAAAATAGTAATTCCCAAACTATACGGTACATAACGACAATCAACTTTAACAATTTTGCCTTGATATGTCGGGTAGATTGCTTTTTCAACGGTGGGCTGATACAATCCAAGAGGCGCATTTTTGTCCATTCCGAAAAAGGCAAGAGGGTCGAAAAGGGCAGCACCGTTTTGTCCCTTTTCGACCCTCTTTTTAATCGCCAACCAAATTTTTATTGGCGGCCCATCGTACCAGCAGATTTCCGGGTTTTCAACTTTTCGAAGATAAATTGACCCAATGTACGGCCACATTTCAGCCCTGCTTGGTTGCCCTGTTTGTAATGGATGCCGCCGTACAGACGGCTCATGCCCACTTCTTCCGATGCTTGATAAAATGAATCGAACGAACGCGGCGGGATGCCAAACTCAACCTCCGTGCTGTCGGAAAAGGCAAAATTATCGCCATATAGGTTGGTAAGCACCGAAGCTGCCGCAGCCGAAACGGTGCTGTGCGCACTGGGGTGCTCGGGGAATGGGGGCGTTTGAATCAGCGGTGCCCATTCGGGGTCAATATATTGGTTGATGTACGATTCTGGGCGGATGAGATTGCTGCGGTATTTTTCCGTCCAAGCTACGATAAACCCATCAGCCAAAGCGCAGGCAACTTTCACATAAGTTTCAGCCGAATACATCATGTCGGATTTCGCTTTGCGGCAAGTATGGGCCGCAATGTTCATCCAGTGGCCGCCGGGGCTGATTTTCTTTTTGCCAAACATCAAGTGACCGCTCACCTCCATCGCAAAAGGATTGTCGTCCCAATACCAAGCCGTGGCGATTTGGGTGGTGTCTTGTGCTTTCACAATGTCGCATACTTCTTTGGCCTGTTTGTAAAACTCACTGGTCTTTTCTGTGCTGAACTCAATAGGCGGCTCGGGTTTGAACGGATTGGCCGGATCCATCACCCATGGGCGTATTTTAGGCCAATGTGGCTCGAGCCCATCAGCGTACATGGGCGGTGTAGGCCGCCAGCGCGAGGGCTCTTTGGTATCAATGGTGAATTTTGGTGCGCTGCGCGTCTGTGCATAGTTGTCCGTTTTTGACCAAGCCAAAATGTGCTTTGCCACCGCGTCGCCGTATTCCATCGAGCGTTTATAGACATCCGGAGGCATATTCATTTTTGTGAAATCCTCGAAAATCGTTTCTTTCAAATCCTGAATATCGCCCTCCGAAAAAACCAGTTGCTTGCCCACTGTGAGCATCGCGTTGGCACTCGCCAGCGGGAAGCAATATTCCTTGCCGGCTTCCGGCTGAGGGCTCGGCTTGAGGTCGTTGATTTGGCCAGCAAGACTTTGATATTCGGGGAAGCCCGGCACCAACGCTTCATAGCCCGCTATCGCCGAATAGGCATAAATGCGGGCAGAAATGGGGGGCGCAAAAATGTCGTGCCGGATGATATCCGTGATGCGGCGGACACTGGCGTGGAGGAACTCAGGATTGTTGGCTTCCTGCTGATAGTTCTTGTTGTATTCTTTACAGCCCGACATCCATACGAGCATGAACAAGGCCACAAGATTGATTTTGAGTAATGTGTGCTTCATAACAATTTTTGAAAATTGAACTTTTTGCCAAAAGTAAAAACTTGCCGCCAACCCGAGCCTTAGAAAAGGCTTAAAACCGTTTTCAGTTCGCAGAAGGCAGTTTGCAGTGAGCGGTAAAAATATCTTCGTTGTATTCGTCCACTGCCTACTGCAATCTGCCTACTGAATACTGCCCACTGCGAACTGCTTACTGAAAATTTTTCCACATCATGCTTTCCACCGGTTTGTCGGTGCGCTGGTTGTATTTCGCGTTCTGTTTTTTGTTGTAGTAATTTTCGATGTCGCCGTCCACGAGGAAATAAATTAATTGGCCGATAGGCATCCCGGCGTACACGCGCACGGGTTGCACACAGGAAATCTCTAGCGTCCAAGTATTCGAGAAGCCCACGTCACCCTTGCCAGCAGTCGCGTGAATGTCGATGCCCAGCCGCCCAATGCTGCTTTTGCCCTCGAGGAAAGGCACCGAGTTGTGCGTCTCCGTATATTCCTCCGTCACGCCGAGGTAGAGCGTGCCGGGCTGCAGCACAAAGCCTTCTTCAGGGATTTCAAGCATATCCACCTGATTGTGTTTTTTGGCGTCCAATACCCGCTCGCGATAGACGGCTAAATATTTTCCCAAATGCACGTCGTAGGAATTGGTGCCCAAGCAATCGCGGCGAAAAGGCTCTATGACGATTTCGCCCCGCCCGATGGCCTCCAGAATTTTCTTGTCGGTTAAAATCATATTTTTAAAAAAGCGGGCAAAAGTACCCCAATGCCGTGAAAAAAAACCGATTGGCTAACTTTTCGCCGAAAGTCTTGTTTGCCAGCAAAAAATAATCAAATCACCGCAACAACACATCACCAATGAAAAAGACCCTCGTCCTCGGTGCCACGCCCAATCCAGCCCGCTACGCCTATTTGGCTGTGATGCGGCTCCGGTTGTACGGCCATGAAGTAATACCTGTCGGCATCCGCGACGGAGATATAGAAGGTATTGAAATTCAAAAAGGTATGCCAAAAGTCGAAGACGTGGACACGGTGACCATGTACCTCAACGCCCAACGCCAGCGCGAGTATTACGACTACATTTTGTCGCTCCAACCCAAGCGCATCATCTTCAATCCCGGCGCGGAAAACCCCGAATTGAGCAAATTGGCCAACGAAAACGGCATCGAAACGGTGGAAGGCTGCACATTGGTGATGCTTTCGATTGGGGCATATTGAGCTTGCGAAAAGGATTTTTGCGGTATTTTGTGCGGTATTTTCTAATTTTTGAAAAAAACGCCATGCACACAAAGACTCAAACCTCCGCTCCCCCCAATTTTTTACCGCGTTCCCTTTTTTCCTTTTCCATTTTCCGGGTTTTCGTTATCCTTACTTTTTTTGTTTCCCCTTCCCTCATTTTTTCCCAAAACACTTACAAACAGCCACCTGCCGACGTGACAGCCATCGTGCTTGCGCCACCCACTCCATTTGTCAGCATCAACCCTGTGCGCGACGCAATGATGCTCATAAATTACAACCCCAATCCCGGCATCGCGACGCTGGCCCAACCATTCCTCAAACTTGCGGGTATCCGCGTCAACCCCGAACTCAACAGCCGTCAGCGCATCACCGAGTTCACCGGCGTGACTATTGAGCGGTTTTTGGAAGGCAAAACCGTCAAAATCGAAATGCCCACCACTGGCAGCCTCGCCGGGGTGCCGCAGTGGTCGCCCGACGGCAATCGCATCGCGTTCGCAGTAGATGCCACCGACCACGTCCAACTTTGGACAGCCGACACCCGCACGGGCAAATCCGCCCGACTCGGCTCTTTCGCCGTGAATGATGTGCTTGGCGGCCCTTTCCAATGGCTCGAAGACAGCGAGCGCCTGCTCGTGCGGATGGTTTCGGCTGGGCGCGGCGCAGCACCGAGCACCAATCCGTTGCCCACAGGCCCGGCCATAGAAGAGACGGCGGGCAGGCTTTCGCAGGTGATGACTTACCAAGATTTGCTGCGCAACGAAAATGACGAAAAACTTTTTGAATACTACGCCACAAGCCAATTGGCGGTGGTGAACGCCGTTACTGGCAAAACCCAAATGCTTGGCTCGCCCGCGCTGTATTCCGGCGTTTCGTGGTCGCCGGATGAAAATTATTTGCTCGTCACGACTTTGCGGCGCCCATTTTCGTACCGCGTCACGTTCGGCAATTTTTCCAGAAAAACAGAGATTTGGGACAAAAACGGCAAGGTGGTGCGCACAGTGGTCGAGTTTCCGGTGACCGACGAAATCCCGCGCCAAGGCGTGGTGACGGGGCCGCGCAATTTTGAATGGCAACCGCTCCACGATGCCCGCCTGCTCTGGGTGGAGGCATTGGACGGCGGCGACCCCAAGCGCAAAGCCGATTTCCGCGACAAACTCATGTTGCTCGACGCGCCTTTCACCGCGCAGCCAAAAGAAGTTTTGAAAACAAAATATCGCTATGCCGGCTTTGAATGGCTGGCCGCGAAAGACCAAGCCATGCTCGCCGAATATGACCGCGACCGCCGCTGGGTCACCACCTATCGGCTCGACCTGAACAGCCCGGCAGCAAAAGATACCTTCTTCGACCTCAGTGTGAACGACGATTACAACAATCCCGGCCAACCCGTGTACGAGCGGTTGCCCAACGGCGACGATGTGCTGGCGCAGGATGGCGACTGGATTTATTTCAACAACGACGGCGCATCGCCCGAGGGCGAGTTCCCACACCTCGACCGCATGAACCTGAAAACCAAGCAGAAGGAGGTGTTGTACAAATGTCCGCCCAATGCTTACGAGGAGTTTCTTGCATTTGCCGGAAAAGACCGTAGCCGCGTCATCAATCGCTACCAAAGCAACAAAGAGGTGCCGAATCTTTTTCTCGTCAATCTGAAAAATGCAGAACGGAAAGCCCTCACAGCCTTTAAAGACCCCGCACCACAACTCACGGGCATCGAAAAACGCCTCGTGAAATACACCCGCAAAGACGGCGTGCCATTGAGCGGAACACTTTATCTGCCAACGAATTACAAGCAGGGCGAACGGCTGCCACTTTTCATCTGGGCGTACCCGCTCGAATACTCCGACGCAAGTACCGCTGGGCAGGTGCGCGGCTCGGACAACACGTTTACATATTACCGCAATGACTCGCCATTGTTCTTTGCCACGCAAGGCTACGCGGTACTGATGAATGCCACGATTCCCATCGTGGGCGACCCTGAAACGATGAACAACACTTTTGTGGAGCAGGCTACTTCTTCGGGTCGGGCAGCGATAGATTATCTCGATTCGCTGGGCATTATTGACCGCAACCGGGTGGGTGTCGGCGGCCATTCGTACGGGGCGTTTATGACGGCTAATTTGCTGGCACACAGCGACGACTACGCTTACGGCATTGCTCGTTCGGGAGCGTACAACCGCACACTCACGCCGTTCGGGTTCCAAAGCGAGCGCCGCTCTTTTTGGGAGGCAAAGGACATTTATATGAATGTGTCGCCTTTCATGCACGCCAACAAAATCAATGAGCCCATCCTGCTCATCCACGGGGAGGCCGACAACAATCCCGGCACCCACACGATGCAAACAGAACGGCTGTATCAAGCCATAAAAGGCAATGGCGGCACATCGCGGTTTGTGCTTTTGCCACACGAAAGCCACGGCTACCGTGCCCGCGAAAGTGTGCTGCACGTTTTGGCAGAAATGTTTGAATGGGCGGCTAAAAACGGCACGCGGAAGGAGAAGGACGGGACAGGGAAATAAAAAATCCCGGGAGGGCGACCTCCCGGGCAAGTTGTTCGATGCGCTTTCGTGTTATACTGTTTTGATAAAATCTGCTCAGCAATCCCAGACTTGGCTCAGGAAATAGGTGCAGTTCACTATGCCGATATAACGGCACTCGCCCGGCTGTAACTTAAAACAGTAGGTTGGCCCGTCCAGTATCACCACTTTGCCTTCCGCCGGATCCGTGGTGGAGGTATTGGTGATAGAGATGAAAACCGTGGAGGCATCGTCAGCGTAGAAAGCGTGTTCTGTGGCGGCGGGTGAAAAACCAACCCCATTACCTCCCGGACATTGTTGGCAAACGATGAGGTTGGTGCCGGTGCCGCAAACCGTCACTGGAATCATGTCGGACGCCACTTCGACCAGGCAATCTGCTCTGTCAGCGACTGGGGTCGCTGGGATTTGTTCGACTACCGTCTTGGTGTTGTTTTCTTTGACGCAATAGGTCAGCGTCAGCGCGAGCACAAAGAAAGGCAGTGCAAAAAGAAGTTTTTTCATGCCTGAAAAGGATTTTAATGGTGGAGAAAATGGGAAGAGCGGGCATTTGTTTTTTTGTGCCCACCCTTCCATACATGGCTTAGCAATCAGGAGCTTGGCTCGCGAAAAGCCCGCAACCCAAAGTGCCGAAACAGCGGCTTTCATTGGGCTGTAATATGTAGCAATAGTGTGTGCTGCCACCCATGCCATTGCCCAGCGAGACGTAACCTGTTATTGCGGTGCTGTTGTTGTTGGTCAAGGTAAAGTTGACGAGCACGGCGTCGTCTACCACAAAGACTTGGTAGGTGCCAGAGGAAAGATATTTGGAAGCACCTGTACAGTTGGTACAAGATGCTGTGCTAAACGGAGTAAGACCGCAAACATCCACCGGGAGGTCGGAAGTGATTCTGACATTGCAGGGGGCTCGGTCTGTGACAGCTGTATTAGGATTAGCTATCTGCGGTTCAGTCGCTTCACTCACGACGTTGTTTTCTTTGGTGCAAAAAGTGAGGGTCAGCAGGAGGGCAAAAAGCGGAATGGTGACAATCAGTTTTTTCATGACTGGAAAAAAGTTTAAGTGTAAAAAAGGAAGATGATTGATGCAGGTTTTCAGGCGATTGCGCAATCGTTGAAGGCAAAGATGCCCTGCCGAGCCTCCCCTCTGCAATTACACTTTTCCCCTATTTTCCCAATAGACTTCTTGCGAAAGTGCTAACTTTCGCGGATGAGCAAGTTTGACAAGAT
>CAYZVM010000088.1:0-12657 GCA_964481485.1 uncultured Saprospiraceae bacterium
CGTTGGTGTTGCTTGGCATTCAGCACGTTGTGGTCAATGCCGCGCATTTTCAACATCCGCGACAGCAATTCAGAAATCTCAACGGAGGTAGTACCCACCAAAATGGGGCGACCTGCGTCGCGGAGTTTTATGATGTCGTCAATAACAGCGTTGTACTTCTCACGGGCGGTTTTATACACCAAATCTTCTTCGTCTTTCCGGGTAATGGGGCGGTTGGTCGGGATGACCACCACGTCGAGTTTGTAAATGTCCCACAGTTCTTTGGCCTCGGTCTCGGCGGTGCCGGTCATGCCCGCGAGTTTGTGGTACATCCGGAAATAGTTCTGGAGCGTGACGGTGGCGTAGGTTTGGGTGATTTCGCCCACTTTCACATTTTCCTTGGCTTCGATTGCTTGGTGCAGACCGTCGGAGTAGCGGCGGCCTTCCATAACGCGGCCTGTTTGCTCGTCCACGATTTTCACCTCGCCTTCCTGCACGATGTATTCGTTGTCGTTTTCAAACAAGGTGTATGCTTTCAGCAATTGCTGAATGGCGTGGATGCGGCGGCTTTTCACTCCATAATCCTGCGATAAGCGCTCTTTCGCCTCTATTTTTTCTTCGTGGCTCAAACTGTCTTCGCGGTCAATTTTCACCAGCTCTTCACCAATGTCGGGCATGATGAAGAAATCGGGGTTGTTGTTGAACCGCGAGAGGTATTCTACACCTTTTTCGGTCAGTTCGACGTTGCGGTTTTTTTCATCAATGTGAAACAGCAATTCGGTGTCCACCTCGGGCATCCGTTTGCTATTTTCTTGTAAATAAACGTTTTCTGTTTTTTGCAACAAGACTTTCATGCCCTCTTCGCTGAGGAATTTCACCAAAGCCCGGTTCTTCGGCAAGCCGCGGTGGGCGCGTAACAACGCCAAACCACCGCCACCCGCCTCGGGACTTGTGTTGCCGGATGCCACGAGTTTTTTTGCCTCGGCGAGCAGCCCTGCCACGATTTTGCCTTGCTCGTCGTGGAGCCGTTTCACGGTTGGGTTGAGTTCTACATATTCCTGGTCTTCGGCGCCGCGTGTGACGGGGCCCGAGATGATGAGCGGGGTGCGCGCATCGTCAATCAACACGGAGTCCACTTCGTCCACGATGGCGTAATGGTGTTTGCGCTGCACGAGTTCGTCGGGCGAAATCACCATGTTGTCGCGCAGGTAGTCGAATCCAAATTCGGAGTTTGTGCCGAAAGTGATGTCGCAGCGGTATGCCTCGATGCGCTCGCGGGAGTGTGGGCGGTATTTGTCAATACAATCCACCGTGAGCATGAGGAACTCGTAAATCGGGCCTACCCACTCAGAGTCACGGCGGGCGAGGTAGTCGTTCACCGTGACGATGTGGACACCTTCGCCAGCCACGCCGTTGAGATAAGCCGGCAAAGTGGCTACGAGGGTTTTGCCCTCACCGGTCGCCATCTCGGCTATTTTGCCGTCGTGGAGCACCATGCCGCCGATGAGCTGCACGTCGTAGTGCACCATGTTCCAGGTGATTTCACCCCCAGCAGCAGTCCATTTATTTTTCCAAATAGCTTTATCGCCTTCGATGGTGACATAATTTTTACCGGTTTTGGCTGCCAAGCTGCGGTCGTGGTCGGTGGCTGTCACGACCAATGTCTCGTTTTGGGTGAAGCGGCGGCTGGTTTCTTTTACCACTGCAAAACCTTCGGGCAAAATGGATAACAGGATGTCTTCCAGCGATTTGTCGCGGGTTTTACGGAGTTCGTCCACCTCTTTGAAGAGGCTCTCTTTATCATTGAAGTCTTCTGCTTCGCGGGCTTGCTGATTGACAGAGGCGATTTCTGCATCTATATCGCTGAGGTATTCCTTGATGCGGGTGCGAAAATCAAGGGTTTTGGCGCGCAGGTCGTCGTTGGAGAGCGATTGGTATTGCTCGTAATGGTGGTTGATTTCGGCGACGAAAGCCAGATATTGTTTAAGGTCGCGGTCTTGCTTGGTGCCGAGTATTTTTTTTATGAATCCAAACATTTCTAACGTGCTAATGTGGTCAATCCCGAGGGTTCGGGACAAGATGTGTTGATGTAGAGAATGGGCAATGTATCAAAAACGCGGCAAAGATAAATGTTTGCCCGCGCAGAAAGGGGGTAGTCCTCACATTTCATTCCATGCGATGAAAACGGGGGGATTTTGACAAAATGGCAGAAATGCTAGTAGTAAATGACAGAACGCAGTCTGTTTTGGCGCGAGTGACAACATCTTCAGATGGGCTATTTAGGCAGCGGAAGGTTCGTGAACAAAATACATTTCCATTGGCTCTTTGCCTTTGGCCTCGACAGTGCCGCGCGGAGTGCAGCGATAGGTGCCGTTCACCAGAGAATATGTCGCGCCCGAGATATTAACCTGTCCCGGCTCACCGGACGACTCCATACGGGCAGCCGTGTTCACTGTATCGCCCCAAATGTCGTAGGCGAACTTGCGGACACCGACTACTCCTGCCACAACTGGGCCGGAATGTATCCCAACTCTCATAGGGAATTCTTGCTGCCCTTGGGCGCGGCGCTCAGCGTTATGGTGCTGCATGAAATTCTGCATTTCCAAACCTACCTGAACAAGCATTTGCGCATGACGTGTGTCTGGCTTTGGCAGCCCGGCAGCACACATATAAGAGTCGCCGATGGTCTTGATTTTTTCTACTGGGTAACGCTCCAATATGGCATCGAAAGCACGGAAGCAACGGTCTATATCGGCAACCAACTGCTCGGGCGAGAGTTGCTCGGCAATTCGCGTAAAATCCTTGAAATCAGTGAACAAGACGCTGACAGATTCATAGCGCCGGGCTTGCACACTACCCCTACTCTTTAATTCTTTAATGGTATCGCGGGGAAGGATGTTGGCGAGCAGACCGTCGGAACGGCGCTTGCCACGCCATACCGACCAAGCCAGCAGCAACAACAACAACAGACCGCTCAGTACTAACCATAAGGCAGTGCGCTGGCTGTCGAGCTGAGTCTGTTGGATGGCTTTTTCTTTTTTAAGAAGTTCATTCTGGTATTTGCCCTCAGTTTCGCGGATAATCTGGGTGCGCTCTGCATTATAAATGCTGTCATCTATGACCTTTGTGCGGAGGACAAATTGCAACGCTTCTTTATAATGCCCCACCCCCTTGGCCGCATCTGCCAGAGATGCCAGAAACAACCCTTGAATAACCAATGATTCATTTAGACAGGTAGCAGAATCGGCATTCAATAATTGATATGCTTCTTGGTGGCGGCTGGTATGATTCAAGACCTCCGCTATGTTGGATAAGGAACGACAGTAATTTCCCGCGTCGCCCCACAACTCGTATAGGCGCAAGCTTTGCTGGTAATGATTTAACGCGACCTCCCAACGCTGGAGCTTCACGTGAGTATTGCCCATGTTGTTCAAAAGATTGGCCATATTCAGCGTGTCCTGCAATCGGACGGCCATCTGGAACGCGGTATCTGCCGTTGCCAAACTTTTCTCATACTCTTTGGTACTAGTATAGGCGCCTGCCAAGTTGCTGAGCAGCGTGATTATATGCCTAGGCTGGCCGTGCCGATGAAGCAAGGGGCGAGCCAGTTCCCAATATTCGATGCTTTTGGGCGTATCATTCTGGCGATGAAAAGCAGAGCCTAAGTTGGTGTAACACTTGGCTATCCCGAGTGAATCGCCCAACTTACTGTAGATATCCAGCGCCTCCAAATACAAAGGAACGGCTCCAGCAAAATCGCTGATTTCCTCTCGCTCTATGCCCGTGTACATCAATGCATTGGCTTCGCCTTTGTAATACTGCGCTTTGTGCGCAAGGTCTTGGGCTTCCTGCAGAATGGCGAACACGGTATCTCCTTCTGCCGAGATGGATGCTTCAAGCAAAGAGTGGACACGGGCAGTATCGGTGGAAAATTGCCCCGAAACAGAAAAAGGAATGCTGAAGATGATAAATGCGATGGGAGTAATTGTTTTCGTCATAGGGTGGGGAAAGTTTTCAATTTGTGCCTTGGCAAAAGTATGCAACAACCCGTTCATTGTGGATAGTTTGAAAATTTGGGTACTGCTATTTTGCAAAACTTTTTGACTGTAAATCACGGGCTTGAACAGGAGGAATGCCTACTTTTCGCACATCATTTATGAGCGCCAAAACGTATCTATCCACTCCCGTTGGCTGGTTTGAAATCACTGGCAGCGAACTCGGTGTCCGCACTGTGCATTTATGCGAACAGCCGCCGGGCGAGACCTCTGCCAATTTGCCGGACGACCACCCGGTGGCTGTCTGCCGCCAACAAATGGAGGAATATTTTACTGGCAAGCGCCAAATGTTCGATTTGAAATTGGACTGGAGCGGTGCGCCGGATTTTCACCGGGCGGTCTGGGCAGAATTGTTGAAAATTCCTTTTGGCAAAACGACTTCCTATTCTGATGTTGCCGAACGAATCGGCAACCCGGCGGCAGTCCGCGCCGTCGGGTTGGCCAATCGTTCCAACCCGATTGCCATCGTCGTGCCTTGCCATCGCGTCATTGGGAAAGGAGGAGAACTGCGCGGCTATTTCTATGGATTAGACACCAAAATGCAGCTGCTGCGCCACGAGAACCCCGTCCGGTTTGCAGAGCAAGGTGAACTTTTTTAGGAACAAAACGATGCTCCCTGTCTCCTTGCATACCTATTTTGAATCGGCATTCAACATTCGCATTGCTGCCGCCAAACCAATCGCCGGAGGTGACATCCATCGCGCAGCTCTCTTGACTACGACTACGGGTCAGCAGTATTTTTTGAAATACAACACAGGCGGGCAATCTCCCGAAATGTTCAGGACGGAGGCACTCGGGTTGGCCTTGCTCGGTGCTTCGCGTGTCGTCGCCGTGCCGAAAGTGCTGGGGCATGGCACTGCCGGCGAATACGCATTTCTTCTGCTTGAATACATCGAGCCGGGTTTGAGGAGCCGCCGCTTTTGGGAAGAATTCGGCTCGTCGCTTGCCACTTTGCACGGCACGACTTCTGCGCAATTTGGCTTCGCCCACGACAATTTCATTGGCTCGTTGCCGCAGTGGAATACCCGGCACGACGGCTGGCAAAGTTTCTTTTCGGAAGAACGTCTGCTCCCGCAAATGCGCCGCGCGCGCGAACACAATCGGCTGAATGCCAACGATGAGCATCTGCTGGAAAACCTTTGCAAAAGAATTCCCTCCATTTGCCCGGACGAACCGCCCGCACTCACGCATGGTGACCTTTGGAGTGGCAATTTTTTGTGCAACACCGCCAACAAACCGGTGCTGATTGACCCGGCTGCGTCTTTTGCCCATCGCGAAATGGACTTGGCGATGAGCCGTTTGTTCGGCGGTTTCGATGCGGCGTTTTACCAAAGTTATGAGGAGGCTTGGCCGCTCGCGCCGGGCTTTGAGGAGCGCGTGGAGATTTACCAACTTTACTACCTGCTCGCACACGTCAATTTGTTTGGCGGTGGATATGTGGAAAGTGTGCGAGGGATTTTACGCAGGTGGGGGTGAGGCCTTTTCAGAGAAGAAATTTTGCAAATAAAAATTCTCTTTTTCGCGCATAACTTTCTCTTGTTCCGGGGTCTTGTCGCCATAACCGGCAATATGGAGTACCCCATGCACCATAACCCGGCAAAGTTCATTGGCGAAAGAAACGCCGTGCGCTTGGGCATTTTCCGCTACCCGTTCTATGCTGATGTAGATTTCTCCTTGCATCCGCGCCTCGTCGCCGTAATCGAACGTGATGATGTCGGTGTAATAATCGTGGTCGAGAAATTCCACATTGATACCGCGCAGATGTTCGTCGGAGCAAAAAATGTAGTTGACTTCCCAAATTGGTTTTTTTTCGGATTCGGCAACTGACATGAGCCATTGGCACAGCCGTCGCTCGTCCGGCAGTTCAAATGCCACATCTTCAAAGAAAAATGAGATGGGCTGCTCCGGTTGTTCTGCCAGTTCTGGTTCAGGAAAATTCATGGCGGGCAAATGAAAAAACCTCCGGGGCCTTTCGAGACCCCGGAGGTTTGATTTTTTTCAATAAATTTTTGAAAATCAATCGAGTTTGAAGCGCATTTCTACCGTGCTGCCATTGCGGATAAACTTGCATTCGTCGCTCAAGTGGCGCATCAGAAAAAGGCCACGGCCACCGCATTTTTCGAGGCACTCAGAAGTGGTCGGGTCGGGTATGCAATTTGGGTCGAAGCCCGGACCTTCATCGGAAACGCGAATGGAAAGTGCATCTTTTTGGCGGCGCAAGGAAATAGAAACGCATTTGTTGTCATCGGCTTGATTGCCGTGCAAGATAGCGTTGGTGACTGCTTCGGTAAGGCTGATGAGAATATTCCCGTGAATATCGGGAGAAAGGTTGTAGCGGGTTGCTACGTCGTGAATGAAAGGCTGAAGTTTGGATACATTGTCGGGGTTGGAGTGCAGGGTCAAGTTTGTGTGTAAGTCGCTCATTCGCAAATTTTTGTTAAAAAATCTGACTGATGGTGTACGCTTTCAGGTGGTTGGGGAAGAGAGAAACAGTCGGTGCCGGGAGAGGTATTTGCAACAGCGTTCAGTCAAATTACCACAGTAAGAATCGGGCTGAAGGATTAGCGACAATGGGAAAAAAGCGCGTCGCTTTCAAAAACTCGTTGAATGATTAGTCTGAAAAACGGTGCAATTTAAGATTTTGTTAATACGCGGCGCAAGAGGGTGTGGAAAAAAAGTCGCGATTGTATTCAAAAAAAGCGGTTTTCAGACGCTTTTTTTCGTTTTTGGTCACTTTATCCACAAAATTTTTTCTTAAAAATGTCATATCGAGACGTATTGGGAACACGAATTGGCCTCTACGGCCAATTTAAAACTCCGCATTTCCTGGATAACGCGGGAACGCAATCACGTCGCGGATGTTGGTCATGCCCGTCACGAACAACACAAGGCGCTCAAAACCAAGCCCAAAGCCAGCATGGGGGCAGGAGCCAAACCGCCGGGTGTCCAGATACCAGTAAAGTTCCTTTTCAGGGATGTGCATTTCGCGCATCCGCGCCTGCAATTTTTCCAGCCGCTCCTCACGCTGCGAGCCGCCCACGATTTCGCCGATGCCGGGGAAGAGGATGTCCATCGCAGATACGGTTGGGCCAGGCACACCTTCTTTCGCCTCATCTTGGCGCATATAAAATGCCTTGATGGCGGCAGGATAGTTGGTGAGGATGACGGGTTTTTTGAAATGTTTTTCCACCAGATACCGTTCGTGCTCGCTTTGCAAATCGGTACCCCAACCTTCCACCGGGAATTGGAACTTGCCCTTTTTGTTCGGGTTGGAGTTTTTCAAGATATCAATTGCCTCAGTATAGGTCAACCGAATGAACTGATTGTCAATGACAAATCGCAATTTTTCGGTCAAACTCATTTCGCTGCGCTGGTCTTGCGGCTTGGTTTTTTCTTCCTCTGTCAGGCGGTCTTCCAATATTTTCAAATCGTCGGCGCAATGTTCCAGTGCGTAGCGAATGACGTATTGGAGCATATCCTCGGCGAGGTTCATGTTGTCGTCCAAATCAGCGAACGCGACCTCCGGCTCTATCATCCAAAACTCGGCGAGGTGGCGCGTGGTGTTGGAGTTTTCGGCGCGGAAAGTGGGGCCAAAAGTGTAAACCTCGCCCAATGCGAGCGCTGCCAGTTCGGCTTCCAATTGGCCAGATACGGTGAGGTTGGTGGGGCGACCGAAAAAGTCTTGCGAAAAATCAATTCCGCCCTGCTCCGTGCGGGGGAGTTTTTCCAACGGCAGCGTGGTCACTTGGAACATTTCGCCCGCTCCTTCGGCATCGCTGGCCGTGATGACGGGCGTGTGTTGATAGTAAAAACCTCTGTCGTTGAAGAACTTATGAATCGCATAGGCCAGCGCGTGGCGGATGCGGAACACCGCCGCGAAGGTGTTGGTGCGGAAACGCAGGTGGGCGTGTTCGCGCAAAAACTCCAGCGTTTGTTTCTTCGGTTGCAGCGGAAATTCCTCCGGGTTGCAATCGCCGTAGATGATGATTTCGGTGGCTTTTACTTCCACTTTTTGGCCTTTGCCTTGCGACTCGACGAGTTGGCCGCGAGCCCCGATGGCCGCACCAAATTTGATGCGGTCGGTCACGGCGGGGTCTGTGTTTTCAAAATCCACCACCACTTGCAGGTTGTGGGGCGTGGAGCCGTCGTTGAGGGCGATGAACTGGTTGTTGCGGAAGGCTTTGACCCAGCCTTTTACCAAAACTTCGGTGCTAATGGGTTCTGTACGAAGAAGTTCGGCGATTTTTGTGCGTTTCATAGATCAGTGTAGGGCGGACTTTCTAGTCCGCTTTTCATGTACGGCGGCGGACTGGAAAGCCCACCCTACCCAAGAAAGAGCCGCAAAGGTAAGCCGATGCGCCGATTTTGAAAGAGGTTCACTCAACTTTCAGGGTTTTTACCTCCCCGGCGGGCGTGACCATAATAAACTCCTTTTTCACCACCGTTTTTTCGCGGGGCTTGTATTCAGGCAGGGTGAAGCGCACGACGAGGTTGTAGGAAAATTGCACGGCAGGTTCGAGGATTTCCGGATTTATCACGATGTCATAGTCGTTGGCAGGCACAGCGTTGTAGAAGCGAGAGGTAAGTTTGTCGGCTGGGTTTATCTTGCTGTTTTCGTCGGCATCGAGGCGTTGGGTGCTGAATGCTTGATACGTTTCATAGCGATTGATGGGGTAGGCCACCCATGCGTTTTCGGCGGTTATCAAATAAGCCGAATCGAGGTGGATGCCGATGGTTTTGTATTGATTGTCAATCTTTTTGATGTACTTGAAAGTAGCGTCGCGAAGTTGGGTATAAACGGCCTCCGGGTCTTTGACAAAATAATCCACCTTCACGATGTCGTAAATTTCTTGGCGGGCGGCGGCGGTCACGATGCGGTCGAGCAAGGATGGGTCGGTATAGCGGATGTGGACGTTTTTCTGCAACTCAAACCCTTTCGGGATTTCGGTGTATGTTTTTTTGGAAAACAGTTTTTTGGTCACGTCGTACTCGTATTTCGGCAGAAAGTTGACCATGTCCACATAAATTTCGGTGGCCGGGATGCCGAGTGCTTTCAGGTCGTTGAGAAAAACATCAAGGCGGGTGTTGAGCAGGGTGTTGGTCTCGTCGGCGGTTTTGCCCAATTGCACGATGCTGAAAATGGCGGTGTAGGTACTGGCTTTTTGGTTGGAGAGTGCGTTGACGTTGATTTCCAATTGGTTGTCGCCGATAAAAGCAGCGGCTTTTGCCACGCCGCGATATTGGGCGTTAAAGTTGATGTTCTGGTAAGTTTTCTGTTGTTGGCCGTAGTTGCCCATCACTTGGGCGGAAAGAGTGGCGGACAGAAAAACGAAAAGGAAAGGAAGTGACTGTTTTTGCATAGATTGGTTGATTTTTGGGCAAAAACGGCGGGTGGAAAGGAAAATTGCTTTTCGGGGGCGCTACTGGAATTGTATTCTTCTTTGCAAAACCTTGAAACGGGAGGGCAGGAAACTCGTCTAAGGCTCTACATTTGCCCAACCAAATGCACCCTCCGGTTGTTTTAGACAACCAAAATTTTGCAAAGGACACACCATGTTCATAGAAGTTTTCAAAAGCAAAATACACCGCGTGCGCGTCACGCAGGCCGACCTGAACTACATCGGCAGCATCACCATTGACGAGGAGTTGATGGAAGCAGCCAATATCATGGAAGGCGAAAAAGTGCAAATCGTGAACAACAACAACGGCGAGCGCTTCGAGACCTACACCATTCGCGGCGAACGCGGCAGCGGGGTCATCTGCCTCAACGGTGCCGCCGCCCGTCGGGTGCAAGTCGGTGATATTGTGATTATTATCTCCTACGCACTGATGACACCGGAAGAAGCCAAGACTTTCCGGCCTGTGGCTGTTTTTCCCGATGAGAACAATAGATTGGTGAAAAACGGAGGGAAGTAAGGGTCATTAGGGGTCATTAAAGTCATTAATGGTTATTAAAAATTACCCCCAATTACCCCCAATGGCTTTTAATACCTTTTCGGGTCAAACGCCTCCACCCCCACGCTCGTTGGTTTCCCGTTCGCCATTTCTGCTACCAATTTGCCCGTTCCTGCGCCCATGCTGAGGCCAATCATCGCATGGCCGGTGGCAACAAGGAGATTGCTTGTTTTTTTCGCGAAGCCGATATAGGGCAGCCCGTCGGCTGAAACTGGGCGGAACCCGAACCACACTTTTTCCCGCACATTCTTTTTAAGTTTCTCAAAATCAGCCAATTCGCGGAAGGCGGGGTCGTCCGCATAGCCAGGCAGAAACTTCGGCACTGCTTCCAAAATCCCCTGTACACGCGGGAACAAGATGCGGTCGTTCACCGGGCCGATTTCCATCGTGCTGCCGATGCGCAGGCTCGTGGCCCAGGGCGTGAGCGCGACTTTGGCTTCGAGCAGAATGCAGGGGTAGCGGAGCAATTGGCGGGGCGTATCCACGGTCATCGAATAGCCTTTCCCGGGCATGAGGGGGATGTGCTCGCCCGCCATTTTGGCGATTTGGGGCGACCAAGAGCCTGCGGCCAAAACCGTTAAATCGCTGCTGGTTGTTTGTTGCTCGTTGTTTGCTCCGCGATAGCGAACTGCTGTTATTTTTCCATTTTCTTTTTGGAAACCAATCACTTCCGCATCTCTCAAAATTTTCACGCCGCGTTTTTCCAGCAGTGCGGGCAGTTTTTTCATCAAAGTATTGGGGTGCAGGTGAGCATCATCCTTGAACCAAACGCCGCCGCGCACATCGGGGAGGAGGTCGGGTTCGAGCGCGTGAACTTGCTGGCGGTCAAGAATCTCGGTTTTCAGCCCCAAGTCGGCGGCGATGCGGGCGTTTTCGAGTTCCTCCCTTTCTTTTTTGGGAGTTTGATAGTACATAATGCAGCCATCCTCCGTGTACTCGAAGTCCATCAGACCTTTTTTGCTCCATTCGGCAGTCAGGCTTTTGGACAACATGAGCAAGTCCACGAGCGGGCGGGCGCTGCGCTCGACGTGCCTTTGATTGCTGGCGCGCATGAATTTCCAGCCCCAATCAATCAAATCCCAACGCAGCGAGGGGCGCACATAAAACGGGCTTTTTTGCCGGAACATCCACAAAATACCCTGACTGATAATGCCGGGCGCGGCCAACGGCACAAAATGCGAGGGCGAGAGGTAGCCCATGTTGCCAAACGAGCAGTTGTCCGAGAGGTCGCCGCGCTCCAGCACTGTCACGTCCCAGCCGTCTTCATGGAGATAAAAAGCGGCGCTGAGGCCGATGATGCCGCCGCCGATGATGGTAGCCTTCATGGTGATTTGTTTAATTGGTGATTTACTGATTTGGTTATCAATGATTTAATGGCGACAAACCTCCCCTCGGCCACCACACTCAAAGGTTTGAAAACCGCGCCATCCCATTCGCCAAACACGCCAATTGGGAAGCCCCCGCTCAGGGCGGGCAGTTTCCAGCCGTCATTTTCAGCGACATTCAGCACGAGCGATTTTTCATTTTTGTCAAGAAGAAAAAAACGCCCGCCGTGCGTGTACGGGGTTGCCTCGCTGAATGCCGCCGGAAATATTTGCAGCCAGGGCTGTGTCGCCAATGCCGCCGAATATGCCCGCGCAAATGTGTCAAAATCCGCAAATCCGGGCAGTTTTTCCACGTTTTTTGGAATAGAAACAAGGTCGTCGAACACGAGGGCACGTTGCGGGAAAGCCGAAGGATAAAATGCCAAAGTGCCTTGTTGGATACTGCCGGGCGCGAAGCCGGGCAAAAAATCCTCGCTGCCGAATTTGAAATCCAGCAGCAAGGCATAACGCCCCGTTTTGCCGCCCAATAGCCACGTCCGGCGTGCGAAAAGTTTGTCTTCCAACGGCTCTTCATATTGGCCGACCACCGCCCAAGCATCGTGCATCCGTTCGCCGGAGGCCAGCACTTCGTCTTTTTTTAGGTTTATCCCGATAAAATTTTGGAGGTCGAAAAGCAGGTTTTCAGACAAATCATCTCGTTTTCGGAAGGCGCGGACGGCGAGATAGCAGTCGGCCAAAACGGCGGCGGTTTTATCGGCCCAATCGGGTGCAGCGGTCGGGATTTGCCCTAGCAAACGCAACGTGCGGCTGAGGCCGGTCATGGAGGCATCGGCCATACGGGCAGCGATGGCTTCCCACCATTTCGGGTTTTCGGAGACGACGGCGGCGATGCCACGCCGGGCGGTGTCGAGCAGCCATGCATCGAGGTCGTCGAAGCCGTTGGCGGCGCGTTCGAGGCGCTCGAACCGGCGTTGCTGTTTTGTCTTAACCGCCGCAGCCTTGGCGGAGGCGGACGTTATATTTGGAGCCGACAA
Organism: uncultured Saprospiraceae bacterium; assembly: GCA_964481485.1. Classification (GTDB taxonomy): domain Bacteria; phylum Bacteroidota; class Bacteroidia; order Chitinophagales; family Saprospiraceae; genus M3007. The sequence goes on from CAYZVM010000088.1 coordinate 12,349, forward strand.
CCCATCCAGCAAAGCATTTGTCCATGCTGGCAGCTCGTTGGAAGGTGTAAAAATGCTGTCGCCCTCCCGGTCAAAAAGCGCGTTCAGCGCCAGGGTATGGACGCAAGGTTTGGGGCGGAAAGGGCAAGTGCAGTAGCGTTTTTGATTTTCGAGATTGACCGCAGCACCGTATTCGATGTCCTCGCTGACAGCTATTTGCGCAAAAATTATTTTTTCAAAAATAAAACGGTGCGGGAAAAAACGGGGCTGGGCGAGCAAGTCTGCCCGGGAAACGATTGCCGTTTTTGTCGCCGTTTTTTCCACAAAAAA
>CAYZVM010000088.1:12757-20765 GCA_964481485.1 uncultured Saprospiraceae bacterium
GCAAGTCTGCCCGGGAAACGATTGCCGTTTTTGTCGCCGTTTTTTCCACAAAAAAATTTTGGGCAAAGGTGCGAAGGATGCTGTTATCGGCAATCCTTTCTTTCATACCTGAATTTTTGGAAAGGGCTTGAGCACAGCATTTTTGAAAAAATCTAAAAATATGGCGCAGCTATTTGAAAGCAAACGCCCCGCCGTAACTTCGCCCCGCCGTTGCGGCCACCACTTTCCCCGTCCTTTTTCCGTCAGCGGCGCACAAAATCCACATTGCCTAACCAGTTTTTAAAACTACATCTATGCAAGAAATTGGACTTAAAAACCCTTTGGCTAACCTTGAAGAAATCGGCCTCAAAAACCTGAAAACAGCCTACTGGAACCTCTCTCCCGAAGAACTTGTGGAACATTCCATCACCAAAGGCATGGGTCAATTGGCCGACTCTGGTGCGCTCGTCATCTACACCGGCGAGTTCACCGGGCGCTCTCCCGACGACCGTTTTATCGTGAAAGACAGCGAGACCGCCAACAAAGTCAACTGGGGCAAAGTCAACCTCCCATTCGATAGCCGGAAGTTCGACGCGCTGTGGCGCAAATGCTGCAATTACCTCAAAAAGAAAGAGGTGTACGTGCGCGACGTGCGCGCCAACGCCAGCGCCAACCCAGACTTCCAACTCCGGCTCCGCGTCATCACCGAATACCCGTGGAGCAACCAATTTGCCAACAACATGTTCCTGCGCCCCGACCGCGAGGAAATTCTTGATTTCGATGCGCGCTGGACGGTGCTTTGTGCCCCCGGCTTCAAAGCCGACCCGGCCAAAGACGGCACCCGCCAGCATAATTTCGCCATCGTGAATGTGAAAAAACGCCGCCTGCTCATCGGCGGGACGGGCTACACGGGCGAAATCAAAAAAGGCATTTTTTCCGTTATCAATTTCGTGCTGCCCACCCGAGGGAAAAACGCGCTGCCCATGCACTGCTCCGCCAATGTGGGCAAATCGGGCGATATCGCGCTCTTTTTCGGCCTTTCCGGTACAGGTAAAACTACGCTCAGCGCCGACCCAAACCGCCCGCTCATCGGCGACGACGAGCATGCTTGGGCTGAAAACGAGGTGTTCAACTTTGAAGGCGGCTGCTACGCCAAAACTATTGACCTGACCGAGGAAAAGGAGCCCGATATCTTCCGCGCCATCCGTCATGGGGCTATTTTGGAAAACATCAAATTCTTCGAAGGCACCCGCACGGTGAACTACGCCGACCGCAGCATCACGGAAAATACCCGCGTTTCTTACCCCATCCACCACATTGAAAACGCCGTCATCCCCAGCCGCGCCGAGGGCGATCCGCACAATATCTTTTTCCTCACCTGCGATGCCTATGGTATCCTGCCGCCCATCTCGCGGCTCACACCAGAGCAGGCTATGTATTACTTTATCAGCGGCTATACAGCCCGCGTGGCAGGCACGGAGGTAGGCGTAAAAGAGCCAAAATCCACCTTTTCGGCCTGTTTCGGTGCGCCATTCCTTCCCTTGCACCCCGCCAAGTATGCCGACCTTTTGGGCAAAAAACTCCGCAAGAGCAAAGCAAAAGTTTGGCTCATCAACACCGGTTGGAGCGGTGGACCGTACGGCATCGGCGAACGCATCAAACTCAAATATACCCGTACCATGATTACGGCGGCTCTGAACGGGTATCTCGATGGGGTCAGTTATGAAAAACACGAGGTGTTTGGGATGATGATGCCGACTTCTTGCCCTGATGTGCCTTCCGAAATTCTGAACCCGCGCAACACTTGGTCGAGCAAGAACGAATACGACAAAAAGGCCAACCAATTGGCGGAAGAATTCGTTAAAAACTTCGAGAAATACGCCGACCAAGCGAAGGCAGAAGTATTGGAAGCTGCGCCGAGGGTAATGGAAAAAGCATAGCGCACAACCACTTATATGCGCCTCACCATAGTTCAGTCAAACTTGCAATGGGAAAACGCCGACGCAAACCGCCAGGCGTTTTCCCAAAAACTGGCACCCCTGCGCGGCGGCACCGATCTCGTGGTGCTGCCCGAAATGTTCACCACAGGATTCTCCATGAACGCCGCCTCGTTGGCCGAGCCGATGGACGGCACCACTATGAGGTGGTTTGCAACTACGGCAAAAGACCTCGGCGCGGCCGTCACCGGCAGTTTTATTTGTATCGAAAATGGGCAGTTTTTCAACCGCCTCGTGTTCATGCGCCCCGATGGGCAGTTTGATTTTTACGACAAAAAACACCTTTTTTCGCTGGCAGGGGAACAGGCCTATTTTTCGCCGGGGAAAAAACGGCTGACGGTGGAGTGGTTGGGCTGGAATATCTGCCCGTTGATTTGCTACGATTTGCGCTTCCCGGCTTGGAGCCGCAACAGCACGGGCTCGATAGTGACGGGTTTTCAGCCGCCCTACGACCTGCTCATCTACGCCGCCAATTGGCCTTCCCGCCGCGCCCACCATTGGCGCACGCTCTTGGCGGCCAGAGCGATTGAAAACCAAGCATTTGTAGCGGGCGTGAACATCATTGGCACGGATGGCAACGGGCTGGAATACATGGGCGACAGCGCCGTTGTTGATTTTTCGGGGCAGCCGATTGTCCAAATTTCTGGCCGGGAAGGCATCTTTACCGCCGAACTTTCACTCGAAGATTTGCAGCATTACCGCCGCCAATTGCCTTTTTTGCAGGATGGGGATACATTTGAACTGCGTTGATAACTTTTTTCCATTTTTTGTTTCAAACGCATTGTTTTCTCAAAACCGTTTCTACCTTTGCCCCGGCTTTGCGGTATTTTACTCCAGTTAAGTGGTTCTTTATCAAGTCCTTCCGTTGCTTAATCCGCCATACGCAGCAGCCAGCGGAACCGCTTCACCCCCCTTAGAAACCAGTATTTAAAACCAACTTTTTTCGCCCATGGCGGGGCGAGCAGCCGAATTTTCCGGCTGCTAACCAAAATGACATAAAAAATGTCTGAAACTCTTCCTTCCAGTTGCCCCAAACGACTGTTTTCACTGTTCTTTTTCCTCTCCGTTTTTTTCACCAATCCTGTTTTCAGCAACAACGACCCGCAATTGCCCCGCGCCGTCGCTGAGCAAATGATGCAACTGCGCGAGTACATCGCCGGATATGCACAGAATTTTGTCGGCATCGAATATGTGCATGGTGGTGGCAGCACCGCCAAAGGGTTTGATTGCTCCGGGTTCACGAGTTTTGCGTTGAAAGAATTTGGCATCAATGTGTCGCCCTCTTCTGCTGCGCAATCCAAACAGGGTGAGGAAATTGGCCTCGATGCAGTGTTGCCTGGCGACTTGATTTTCTTTGGCCGCCGGGGTCGCATCACGCACGTGGCATTGGTGGTGCAAAATACCAAAGAAGGCATCATCTGCGTCCACAGCACTTGCTCGAGAGGGATAGTGGTGGAGAACATTTCCACGTCCAGATATTGGAGGCCAAAAATCATGTTTGCCCGCGATGTGATTACGCGGCAAGCATTGGAACGCCAACTGCTGGACAATCAGGTTCAAAACAGCACGGCTCTTTCGCCATCCGTGCCGGAAGACGAAATTTTGACACCTGAATGTGCGGAGGAATTTGAGCAAACTTGCGAAAGTCTTGCGCCGCTTGCTGCGCTTGCTTTGCCTGATTTGCAAGAGCAATTTCAATACGCGCTTGTCGGCCAACGAATTAAGTAAAATCAACCAACTTTCAATCACCCAAGACCTAAAACCCAGTTTGAGAGGCTGTTATCGGGAGGGCGAATGAGCGCCGCCATCAAAACGAAACGACTATGAGAAAAGAGGGCATACCTGCTAAGGTATCGCCCTTTTTTCATGCTTAAGAAGTTGTTTGAATTATTCTCACCGGGTCAAAAAGGCATCTTTTTAAGCCACTCTGCGTCATTTTCTCAATCCGTAGCTCCACTATGAATTTCAAAAATGATTTCGATTGACTCAAAAATCTGCTCTTTTTGCCTCCGGCAGAATAACTCAAACAACTTCTAAATCCGTCGTATCTCTGCCAACACCCGTTCCAATTCTCGCTCTACATATTCGCGCGGCTCTTCGTCGAGGTTCAATTCTGATTTTAAATTCCTTATGTCGTGCGGGTGTTTGGGCAAAAGTTTTTTCATCCGCTGGATGTTTCGCAAGGCCTGCCCCCACACTTTGGCCTCAGTGAACACTTCATAATCGCGCTGCCGGATTTTGAACTCTCTGATGAGCGCCTTGCTGGCATTTTCATTTCTGAAACTGAGTGTTCTGAACCTGGTCTGTACACGAGCCGTATCCACGCGCCAGAGGGTGTCGCCGCTTTCGCTGACGGGCGAGTATTTTCGGTTGAGATTTTCGTAGTTGCGCTGCAAAGTTTCCGCATGGCGGTAAGCATCGAGCGCCGTGGCATAGTCGTCCCGGAAAAAAAGGCCGTCGCCACGTGTAAGGCTGTCGTCCACCAATTGGTACAGGGAATCAAAACTTTGCGCGATGGCGAGTTCGTCGGCCACGACTTTGGGTGGGTCCGAGTGCAGCAACACCCAGCAGCGGCGCGGATGGCTCAGCAATTCTTCATAACCCGGAATAGCTGCGCCGTACAATTCGTCGCGCACACTCCGCTCGGCACTTTGCAGTTGGTCTTTGGCTGCGTTGATATAGTCGCGGACAAACCACACACCAAAACCGAGCGTAACGAGCAAGGAAACAAATGAGGTGATAGCCACCGTGCGCGCCAGACGGCGTTGCTTTCTCGCTGCGGCCAATTGGGCATTCACTTCTTCCCAACGACGGGCTTCTTCTGCCTTTTTGGCTTCCTGTTCAGCCCTCTCCCGTTCGGCCTTTTCTTGGCGGCGGCGGTTGTCGCGGGATTCGACGATGGCCGGCAGGAGCGTGTCGTGGCTGATTTCGTAGTAAAAATCGTTGAGGCGATTTTCCTTGCGCAGCAAACGGCTGTCCACCAGCACATCCAGAAAATCTTGTGTGACGCCGGGATAACTGGCAATAAGGTAATCGTCCACCATGCTGCACCGGCGGTCGTTGGGCGTCACGAGGCTCTCTTCTATCAAACGCTGCACCGTGGCAACCATCACGACCGGGGTTTCAAGCGGTTGGCCCGTTTTGCTGGAGTAAGCATCGGGCAGCGTTTGCAGTTGTTTTTGGTAAAAATTGCGGATTTCATGCTCCAGTCCCGGTTGCTCCCCATAAAATTCGGGTGTCACCTCGAACCCCTCCGGTTTGGCTTCTTTTATGATTTTTTCTTCGACATATTGGCAAAGAATCTGGAGGTTGAAAGACTCGATTTCGTCCTGTTTTTTCAACAGTGGCAAATCCTCCATCGTTTGTTGCGCGGGTTGTTTGTCGCGCCCCGCCAAAAAGTCAATGACTTGATCTAAGGCATCAGTGCGATAAACAAAAGGCGCGCTGGCGTAGGGGCCGCCCGGTGCTGCGGCGGGCGATGAAATGGCCTCTTCGGCCTGTTTGCGGTTGAGCGGTTGGAGCTGGTACCGGTTGTGCAGGATGCCGGGGATGAGCGGGCTGATGTCGTCCAGCAGGTGCAAAAAATCGGAGCGGATGGAGATGACGACGCGCAATTCCGGCTGGCGTTCCCACCACTGCATGATGTCGGCGGTCAAGCTGGCGTCGCCTTGCTGAAAACGTTGGAGCAGGCTGGCGCGGATGCTCTCTGGCATCGCGCCGTTGGCCAAATCGGCCAATTCGGACAGGAAACGGCGGCGGCTGGTGTCGCTGTGGCCGAGTGTAAAAACCTCCTCAAATTGGTCGAACACGAGCACCGGGGTGGCGGGCAAACCGTCCAAGTCAAACTCAAGCCGCTTCATCAGTTCCCACATCGTTTCGCGCTCGCCGGGTCGCTCACCTGTCACGACGCGCCTGCCCGCAAGCGGGTGATTTGTCAGAATTTCCCGCACCGTGTCCACCAAAGGCGTATCCGTTTTGTCGAGGCGGAGAAAAATGGGCGCGAAATTCTGCGGTTCCAAATGGGGTGCCACGCCTGCCTGCAAAATGGAGGTTTTGCCAATACCCGATTTGGCAAAAAGCACCATAAGCCGCTGTTGGACAATGAGGTTGGTCAGGCGCACTGCATCCTCCCTGCGACCGTAGAACACAGCGCTCTGGGCACGCTCAAAGGGTTTTAGGCCCGGATAGCGGCGCGGGAGATTGGCAGCGTATGGTGTCATGCGAGGTTCTCGATATACTTTTTCAATGTTTCGGCAATGTCTGCCAAATGTTTGTCTTCCTGCCCGCCCCCAAACACGGTTTGGCGATTGAGCGGTCGGGTGGTGCGCAGGGTGCCGAGCGGCGTGGCGTCAATGGCGCAATTTTTCAGCACAATGGGCATCACGAGGAATCGGTTGCGGGGGTTATTGCGCTGCACGATTTCGTCGAGCAGGGGGAGCGCTGGGTTTGAACTGTCAAAAAAATCGGCGCTCACGAGGGGCAGCACCACTTGGCTTTCGTCCAATTTTGTGCGAATCCATTGCTGTACGTCCCCTTGCCCGACCGCGTCTTTGAGCGTCAAGGTGCGGATTTTCAAAGGTTTAAGGTGGGTGAGCAGGGCTTGGCAGCCGTCATCGTCTTTTGCCTCGTTGTGCAGGATGAGGGCTTGGGCCAATGGCGCGGCACTGTCGCTATCGGACTGCCCGCCGAGTTTGTCATAATGTTCCATTAGTTTAGTAACGAAGGTTTCTATATCTACCTTCGGAAATTCCATGCGGAACTCGCTCTGGAAAAAAACCCGTGCCTCGGGGTTTGCAGAAGGTTTCCCTTTGAGAGGGTAAGCAAACGGCTGAATGTTGTTGCGGGCGTTTTTGAACAAAGCATCCAACAGCACCGGCAGGCTCCAATCGTCAAAATCAAAACCGAGAAACAGGTGAAAACGCGGCACGTTGAACGCGGCTAACAGGCTGTCGGGCAATCGGTCGTGCTGTGCGCCGGTGATTTTATTGATGTACGCCAGTTGGTCGCTATAGCTGAGCACGAGCGATTCGGATTTTTTGTAAAAACCAAAAAGGTTGTAAATCAGCGGTGCAGCATCTTCACCGAAAGAGTAGAGCGGGTCGGAAGTTGGTTTTCGGAAATTGTAAAAATCGAACCGGTACTCCCGCACGGCCTGTGCGTAGAAACGGGCAAAAAAGTCGTCGGGGGTGGCGTTGATGATGATTTTGAATGGCAGGTCGGCCAGTTTTTCCAAAAGAGGATGCAATTGGGCTTCGCGCTCGGCTTTGGTATAAAAATCCTGCACGTCGGAAATCGTCATCGTGTCGGAGCGCTGCGCCCGAATGCGGAGCGAACTGGCCACGTGCGCCAGCGATTCCTCCTCCTCGGTGGGCAGCCCCAATCCTTTCGCCAACTGTCGGGCGCAGAGTTCCGTCAGCGGGGTATACGAGCCGTCCGTCTGCTTTGCCGTGATAGCCGTGGGGCCGAGAAACAGCACACAGGAGCCTTCGCTGATGTTGCGGGCGATGTTTTGATAAATAGCGTCGGTAAGTTCAGTAGCGCCGCCGGGTCGGGCGATTGAGTCAGTCGGCATAGTACGGTTACAGTTTTGGGGTAAAAGGAAGTTACAAAGGTAGAAACGTGTTCGGTTAGAACAAATTACGAGGCGCAAAAAGCATACCTGCAAAAAATATCCGGCAGTTTTTGGGCAGTGAGATGCCGTCAAATTTCTTTGAAAAGTAAACCCCAATCAATGAAAGCGAGCAGCGCCGAATTGTACTTTTGCCCGCGCTACAAGCCTCTCGAAAATCGGGCGGGCGTTTCAAATTAACTAACCCAAGTTGTGGCCCACCGAATCAGAAGGATGGGAAAACGGATTTGAACGGATTGTTTTCTCTGGTTTTTTCAAAAAATCCGTTTGAATCTGCAAAATCCGTGTCATCCGCTCTGCAATCATGTTATGTGCGCACATAGGCCACAACTTGGGCTAACTATCAACAATATGATTCAACGCATACAAACCATCTTTTTGTTGCTGGCATCGGCGGCGGGTT
>CAYZVM010000088.1:20865-23212 GCA_964481485.1 uncultured Saprospiraceae bacterium
AATATGATTCAACGCATACAAACCATCTTTTTGTTGCTGGCATCGGCGGCGGGTTTTGGCCAATTCGCCGCGCCATACCTGCGCACGGAAGCAGGGAATCCCGCCGCGAATTTGCCCGTTCTCGCCGACCAGGTGCTTAACCCGTTGGACAATCCGGGGCTGCTCGGCCTGTGTGCCTTGAGCGGCATTGTGTCGCTGGCGGCCATTTTTTTGTATAAAAATCGCCCCTTGCAGGCGCGGCTGAGCGGCGGCGGGGCGGTGGCTTCGTTGCTGTTGGGCGGGCTGGCGGCCTTTGTCGTGTTCCAAACGATGCAGCAAATTCCCTCCGGCGGCAGTGTCCAATACGGCGCGGGTTTAGCGCTGCCCGTGGTGGCGATGCTGCTCAATTGGCTGGCTGGCCGTTTTATCAAAAAAGACGAAAAACTCGTGCGCTCGATGGACAGGCTGCGGTAGTTTTTTAATCCAACGCCGCCAATTCCACCGCAATTTGTGCGGCCAACGGCGCATTGTTCAGCACCAATTCGATGTTGGCCTCCAGGCTTTTTCCGCCTGTCAGTTCCTCTATTTTTGCCAATAAAAAAGGGGTGATTGCTTTTCCGTGTACGCCCTGCTGCTCGGCCTCGGCCAATGCAGATTCGATGGCGCGGCGCATCAGTTCGGGGTCGAGTTGGTGTTGTGCTGGTACCGGATTGGCGATGACCGCGCCGCCGCGCAGGTTCATTTCCCATTTGACTTTCAACAACTTGGCGATGTCGCCCGCCGAATCGAGCCGACAATCCACGCCAAAACCGCTGCGCCGGGTGTAAAACGCCGGGAACTCGTCCGTGTCGTAGCCGATGACTGGCACACCGAAAGTTTCCAAATATTCCAAAGTCAGGCCCAAGTCGAGGATGCTTTTGGCGCCGGCGCTGACCACCGCGACGGGCGTTTGCGCCAATTCCTGCAAATCGGCGGAAATATCCATCGTCGTGGCCGCACCGCGATGCACCCCGCCGATGCCGCCCGTGGCAAAAATGCGGATGCCCGCCAAATGCGCGATAATCATGGTGGAGGCCACCGTCGTCGCGCCGTTTTTGCCCTGACTGACCAAATACGGCAAATCGCGGCGGCTCGCTTTCGGGACAGCCGGGCCTTCTTTGCCCAACAATTCGATGTCCGCGACACGCAGCCCGGCTTTCAATTTCCCGCCGATGATGGCACAGGTGGCGGGAATCGCCCCGGCTTCGCGCACGGTTTTTTCCACCTGGAGCGCCGTCTCCACATTTTTCGGAAAAGGCATCCCGTGTGCGATGATGGTGCTTTCGAGCGCGACCACGGGGCGGCGGTCGTCGAGCGCGGCGCGGACTTCGGGGGAGCAGTGCAGCTGTTTTTGCTGCCATTCGAGATGGGTGTAACTCATACCTGCAATTAAATGGGCAAATGTTCTTGCGGCGAAAGATAGCGAAAACGGTGTGTAGTAATTTGCTACTGGTCGGAAATGGCAGGGAGCGGTGTGCGAGGCCTTGCTTCCCGTGTTAAGTTTCCGGCATGGTTTGTTTTTGTCGGGTGGCTTTCTGACATTTGTCACGGTTCTCTTTTCAATATGCAGTGCGCGGGGAGAGAAAGCCATGTTGGCCTACGGCCTTTTGCCATTCTAACTTTTCCATCATACCTTACTGTGTCATGAGTGTCATTCCCGACCGTTCATCAGTCGGGATGCTATGTTTTTTTACTAAAAACTTTGATATGAAAAAATGTACTTCGAGCACAACGGACTGGAAAGCAGGGATTTACTTTTTGACTTGTCAGGGTGATAACGGTCAGGTCTCGACCGTGAAATTCGTTATTACCCACTGATTTTGATTTCATTTCAGGCATAGCCTTTCTCGTCTCGAGAAGGGCTATGTCTGTTTTCTATCACTGACAAAATCTGGCAAGTCATGAGAAAACGCCTCTGCATAATTCTGCTTTTTGCTCCCTTTATTTTAAAGTCACAAATCAAATTTGACTACAACTGGATATTTGGTTACCCCGGTTCTGGCACTACAGAAAAGTACAACGGCACTCACCTTGATTTTAATGCTACCCCTCCAGCATTGATATATTTTGATATCCCAATTGATTTAAAGGCAAATGCTGCAATTAGTGATTCTTTCGGTAATATACTATTTTACACAAATGGTTGCGTCGTCATAAATCATCAGCATCAACTCATGGAAAATGGTGAAGATATCAATATAGGAGGATTGGTCTATGAGCAGAGGTGCAAAAATAGTGCTGGTGCCCATGGTTACACTGCTGATCAAGGGGTGATGATACTGCCTTGGCCCGAACGCCCAAACATCTATATGCTGTTGCATCTGCACCG
>CAYZVM010000089.1:0-22747 GCA_964481485.1 uncultured Saprospiraceae bacterium
TTGGAAATGTTGAAAGAACAAGCCGCTCGCACGCCCGAAGGCCAGTGGGTGCGCGTAGTCGGTGGCTGGAACGAGTACCAGTTTGCCGAAAAACGACTTCCGACTTTGGAAGAAATCAACGCCACGACGGGAAACACGCCGACGTTCATTTTGTATTTGTACGGCAAAGCATGGCTCAACAAAGCGGGTTTGAAAAAACTCGGCATAGACGGCGAAACGCCCAATCCGCCGGGCGGTCTCATCGAAAAAGACAGCGACGGCAACCCGACCGGACTATTGCTCGCAGAGCCAAACGCTTTCATTTTGTATTCGACTTTGGCGAATCTGCCGGAACTGACCTACGCCGAAAAAATCAATTCGACCCTGCAATACATGACCGAACTCAACCGGCTCGGCGTCACTGCCGTGATGGACGCAGGCGGCGGATTTCAGAATTTTCCCGACGACTACGGCATCACCGATTCGCTGGACAAGGCGGGAAAAATCACCGTTCGCCTGCCGTATTTTTTGTTTGCACAAAAAAAGGGGACAGAGCTCGCGGATTTCAGCAAATGGACGGGCATGGTAGAAATTGACCGGCATCACGCCAACGGCCACAACGAGGTGGATTACCATGTGGCGGGCGGCGGCGAAAACCTCGTGGCCGACGCGGCGGATTTTGAAAATTTCCTTTTTCCCCGCCCCGAACTGCCCGCCAGCATGGAGGGCAATTTGAAGCCTGTGATTCAACTCTTGGTCAAAAATCGCTGGCCTTTTCGGCTTCACGCCACTTACAACGAGAGCATTTCCAGAGACTTGGATGTTATAGAGGAAGTCAATCGCGAGATGCCGCTCGACGGCCTCGTTTGGCTGATTGACCACGCGGAAACTATCAGCGAAGAAAATCTACGGCGCATCAAAGCGCTGGGCGGAGGCATTGCCATCCAGCACCGCATGGCCTATCAGGGTGAAAGTTTCGCGCGCCGCTACGGCAAAAAAGCATCCGCCGCGTCGCCGCCAGTCAGGAAAATGCTCGAAATGGGTATCCCCGTCGCGCTCGGCACCGACGGCACGCGGGTCGCTTCTTACAATCCCTGGGTGGCACTTTACTGGATAACGACCGGGAAAACCATCGGCGGCGCGCAGGTCATGGATAAACAAAACACGCTTGACCGGACGACGGCTTTGAAACTTATGACTGCCGACGGCTACGCGCTCATCAAGGAAACATCGAAAGGAAAAATCAAGACGGGTTTTTTCGCCGATTTGGTCATGCTTGACCGGGATTTCTTTTCAGTGCCGGAAGCGGAAATCCCCGCCGTGACTTCGCTGCTGACCATCGTGGACGGCAAAGTAATGTTCGGCGACGGAGCCTTCAAAAGTTTCGCGCCAGAAAGGTTGCCAGTGATTCCCGCATGGTCGCCGGTGCGTTTTTACGGCGGCTATCAGTATTGAGGAAATCGCTCTCTTTGCAAAAAACAAAACCATGAAAGGACTCTACTTTTTCTTGTTGATTGCCGTAATCGCCGGGGCAATGTTGCCCATTCAAGCCGGATTGAACGCAAAAATGGGCAAAGCCGTCGGCGACCCGGTCTATGCGGCTCTAATCTCTTTTGTCGTCGGTTCGCTGGCGCTGCTCGTTTATGGCGTGATTGCCAAAATGGATTTTTCTCAAATCATACAGGCGAGTAACGCGCACTGGACGGTGTGGACTGCTGGTTTGCTGGGCGTATTTTATATCACGGCAGTCATCATATTGGTGCCAAAAATCGGGGTCGCGCTGACTTTCGGGCTGGTCGTCACCGGGCAACTTGGTCTGTCGCTCGTGCTCGACCATTTCGGGCTGTTGGGTTTGCCCGTCCATGCCATCAACTGGCAACGGCTCGCCGGAGTCCTGCTCATCATCGGCGGCGTGGCGCTGATCCGAAATTATTGAGTCATGCGGACGCTCGCCCTGCTTGTCGTGTCCGTCCTGCTGAGTTGCAGCAAATTGATAGGACAAACGGCTGCCGAGTTATATCCGCCGTTCCAACTGCTACGCTCCGACGAGGATTATTCATTTTTGAAAAACGCTCCGGTGCGACGCAGTTTTTGGGAAAAATTGAAATGGATTCCGCTCGGCGAAAAGAATTTCCTGAGCGTTGGCGGCGAATCACGTTCGCAATTTCAGGTGTTGAAAAATGAAAATTGGGAACAGGGGAACGACGACGCAGTGCTGTTCCAACGCCTCATGCTACACACCGATTGGCATTTTTGGAAAAAATTCCGCCTCTTCGGGCAGTTGAAAAGCGGGTTCGCGTGTGGGCGAAATGCCCCGGTTTCCCCGCTCGACGAGGACAAACTTGATTTGCATCAACTGTTCGCCGGTTTCAAGTTTGGAATGTCAACACTTGAAATCGGGCGGCGCGAATTGCGCTACGGCTCCCGGCGGCTGCTCGACGTGCGCGAAGGCACCAACGTGCGGCAGTCGTTCGACGGCGCGCGCTGGATTTGGAAAAAACCGGGCAAGCGATTCGACTTGTTTTTTTATGCCTGCAACCCCACGCGCATGGGCATTTTCGACAACAAATTCGACACGGAGCAACTGCTTTGGGGCGGGTATTTCGTGTGGAACACGGCCAAGACTAACTTCGACTTTTACTACCTCGGCGTGGACAACGAAAATCCCCGCTTCGAGGAGGGCAGCGAGCCGGAAACACGCCATTCGTTCGGGCTACGGTATTGGGGTAAAAAAGGCAGGTTTCGATACAACAACGAAGCCGTTTTTCAAACAGGCACTTTTGACGAGGGCAACATCGCGGCGTGGACGCTCTCAACCGAGCTCTACTACGCTCTGTCAGGAAAAATAAAACCCGTGTTGGGGCTGAAAACCGAAATCATCAGCGGCGACCGCCGCAACGGCGACGGCGACCTGAACACGTTTAATCCCTTGTACCCGCGCGGCGGTTATTTCGGATTGCTGGCGCTCATCGGCCCGGCCAATTTGCTCGACGTTCACCCTTCGCTGGCATTCAGTTTTGGCGAAAAATGGGGCCTGAGTCTCGACTGGAATTTTTTCTGGCGGCATCAGTTGGACGACGGCATCTATTTCCCTTCGGGGCGGCTGAACGTGGCGGGCAGCGGCTCACGAGAGCAATTTATCGGTCATCAGCCGGGTGCACAGTTGACGTTTGCCGCTAATTATTTTCTCGAACTGGAAGCTTCGTTTTTTTACTTCCAACCGGGCATTTTTTTGAAAGAAGTCACAGAAGGCAAGCCTTATTCACAAGCTGGCATTTCGGCAAGTTTCAAATTCTAAAATTCTTCACGTCATGAAAATACAAATTGGCATTCCTCCCAAAAGACTGAGCGCAGTCGCGTTGGCATTGAACAAATTGCTGGCCGACGAATACGTCCTCTACACCAAAACGCGCAATTATCACTGGAACGTGGAAGGCTCGAATTTTATGGAAATGCACAAATTCTACGAGGCGCAGTACGAACAATTAGATGAAATCATAGACGAGGTGGCGGAACGCATACGCACCCTGGGACACTACGCCGAAGGCCGTTTGAAAGACCTCATTCAATTAGCCAGCCTGACCGAACCGCAATACACCAGCGACCAAAAAACGCAACTCACGAATTTGCTGAACGACCACGAAACGCTCATTCGGGTGCTGAGGCAATTGATTCACGATTTTTCAGACAAATATCACGACGACGGTTCCGGCGACTTCGCAACAGGCTTGCTAAAGCAACATGAAAAAATGGCCTGGATGATTCGAGCGTATTTGTCCTGATTTTTTCAAAAACTAAAAAAAACACCATGCTGCAAATCGGAACAATCGCGCCCGGCTTCGCCCTCTACGCCACGCCTGACGGGAAAATCTGCTTGAGCGACTTCAAAGGCAAAAGAGTGATTCTGGCTTTTTACCCCGCCGACTGGAGCCCCGTCTGCGGCGACCAAATGGCGCTTTACAATGAGTCGCTCCCTTTTTTTCAACGGCACAATGCCGAGGTTGTCGGTATTTCCGTGGACAGCAAATGGTGCCACCAAGCCTTCAGCGAAAACAGGGATTTGCGCTTTCCCCTGCTCGCCGATTTTGAACCGAAAGGTGATGTGGCGAGGCTTTATGAAGCCTACGACGACAATACTGGCGAATGTAAACGAGCCTTGTATATCATTGACGAAGAAGGCATTATCAGGTGGAACTACCTCTCGCCCACCGACATCAACCCCGGCGCCGATGGCATCCTCGACGCGCTGGAAATCATGGACAATTCAAAAAATTAGCACATGGCACTCCGACCTCCCATTTCCCCCAAAGACAATATGCATGGAAATCCCGCTGCCGCCATCGAATTGGTAGAGTACGGCGACTACCAATGTCCTTATTGTGGCCGCGCCTACCCCATCGTGAAGGTCATTCAGCAGCAATTAGGCGATAATCTGAAATTTGTGTTTCGCAATTTTCCCCTGACGAAAATTCACCCGATGGCGAAAATCGCTTCTGTGGCAACGGAGGCTGCCGGCTTGCAAGGAAAATTCTGGGAGATGCACGACATCGTTTTTGAAAATCAACGGCGGCTTTACAAACGCGCCCTGCTCGAATACGCGCAAACGATTGATTTGCAGTTGGAAAGGTTTGAATTTGACCTCGACAATGCGGAGTTGGCAAAAAAAGTGGAAGCCGATTTTGAAAGCGGCTTGCGCAGCGGCGTGAACGCAACACCGACTTTTTTCGTCAACGGCGAAAAATTCACCGGCAATTGGAGCGACGACGAATTCGTGATTTTTATTGAAATGCAGTTAGAAAAAGCGGGCAAACTGAATCACTGGCCTGCCTAAAACACTTGACTCATGGGACATCCAAATCAAATAATCGAACAATTGCTGCAACGCTTCGCCCCAGTGCTGGGCGGTGATTTTGAAAAATACCGCAACCACGTCCTTCGCGTTTTTTCAAACTGCCTGCTCATGGACGACGAACCTGAAAACCGCGAAAAATACGCCATCGCCGCCGTGTTTCACGACATCGGCATTTGGACCCACGGCACATTCGACTCTTAGGAGCCGTCCATCGAGCATGTCAAAAATAACCTGAACGAAACGGGCAGACAAGATTGGACGGACGAGATTTCCCAAATGATTTACTGGCACCACAAGTTGAGCCAATACAAAGGCGAACACCGAAACTCGGTGGAAACTTTCCGAAAAGCCGACTGGATAGATGTCTCGCTCGGGCTTTTGACTTTTGGCTTTGACGAACAAACGATTAGAGAAAATAGAAGGAGATTTCCCAATGCGGGTTTTCATCTTTTTCTCGTGAAACAGTCTGTGAAAAACTTTTTCAAACAGCCTTTGAATCCAATTCCAGTGTTCAAAAAGTAAACCCAGAAACGGTTTCTAAGGTTTTTTTTTTGATTGAGAGGCAGCCTTCCGAAGATGATGACAATGGTCATTTTAACCGATAGCGGCAATCATGGATTTGAGGCAAAGTTTGGCTGACTTTTACGGCTCACTGGCCGAATTCGTTATGGTTTCTACAAAAAACGTCAAGCCCCTTTTCACCACTGAATCCGCGCGTTCTCTTTACTTCAACACCTACGACGCCCTTTTGAAAAAATACGGCATCGCGGTGAAAGACCATTGGGTGGAGACCAATCTGGGCAAAACGCACGTCGCCGAAACCGGGAATCCGGCGGGCAAACCTGTCGTGCTGCTTCACGCTGCGGGTTGCAGTGCCGCCGAGTGGTACGCCAATTTTGAGGCGCTGGGAAAATATTTTCGCCTCTACGCAGTGGATATGCCGGGCGATGCGGGCAAGAGCGAACTCCAAAAACTGTCCGAAAACATCGGCGACTATGCCCAAACGATTTTGCAAATCCTCGACGCTTTCCAACTGGAGCGCCCTACCCTGCTCGGTCACTCCATCGGCGGATTTTTCGCGGCGGGCTTTGCCATCGCGCATCCTGAAAAGGTCGAAAAATTGATTTTGCTTTCGCCTGTCGCCACCCACGTCCCGATTCGTTGGTACCTGAAGTTGATGCTCCATTTCACCGGGCGACCCGGCACAGGGCCGCACGCCATCAAAACGCTCAAAATGCAGGCGTTCAAAGGCTTCGAGCCGGAGCCGCTGTTCGCCGAACTCATGGAGCATGTCCGCAATTTTTGCACCGTGCAGATGTTGTTCCCGTATGTGTATTCCGATGAAGATTTGTCCAAAATAAAAATGCCAGCGCACCTCATCGTTGGCACAAAAGAGCCGTTGTGCAACTATGAGCGTTCCGTAAAACTGGCGCGGCAAAAAATCCCGCACATCCAAATCACTGTTTTGGAAAATACCGGCCACACGCCGAACATGGAACGCCCCGAAGAGACAAACCGGCTTTTGTTAGATATTTTGAAACGATAAAATCATGGCGCAAAAAAATCTCTCCATCGGCGCGGACATCGGCGGCACGCACATCACCTGCGCGGCGGTCGAAATTGAAAACGGAAAACTGTTGGAAAAAACCCGCGCGCGGGTGGCATACAGCCATGAAGACGCGGCAGAGGTCATTTTGAACAGTTGGGCGACTGCGCTGAACGACACCATTGCAAAAGTGGATGGGGCGCAACTGGCGGGCATCGGATTCGCCATTCCGGGGCCATTCGAGTACCGGAACGGCATTTCGAAAATGAAACACAAGTTTCCAAACTTGTACGATGTCCACATTCCCACGGCGCTTCGGCCCAAACTTTCGGAAGGTTTCCAACTTTCTGAAAGTTCATCGCGTATGCGTTTCCTCAACGACGCGACCGCTTTTGCGGTGGGTGAGGCATGGCTCGGGGAAGGGCACGGATATCAAAAAGTCGTCGTCATCACGTTGGGCACGGGTTTCGGTTCGGCTTTTCTCGATAGCGGCGTGCCCGTGGTGGCACGGGCAGATGTGCCGAAAGAAGGCTGCTTGTGGCACCTGCCATTCAAAGACAGCATCGCCGATGACTATTTTGCCACAAAATGGTTTGTCCGAGAATATGAAAAACAGACGGGGCAAAAAATAGAAGGCGTGAAGGGTTTGATGGAAAAAAATGGTACGGACGAGATTGCCCAAAAACTGTTCACGCAATTCGGCCACAACTTGGCAGAATGTCTCGCCCCGTGGCTCAAAAAATTTGGTGCGGAAATCCTCATTATTGGCGGTAATATCGCCCATGCACTGCCGCTGTTCGAGGAAGTTTTTAAAAACGACCTGAAAAAAGCGGGCGTTTCGCTCAAAATCGCGCCGTCGAAACTTTACGAAAACGCCGCCTTGCTCGGCAGTGCCCGTTTGCTCGACGACGAGTTTTGGGGAAAAATATCGGTGCAGTTGCCGAATCTGTAACGCCCACCTTCTGGCAGGCACACTCTCGCCAACCAGAAGGTGGGCGTTACTGCACCTGCAGCACTTTTTGCCCCCAACACGACGGGCAAAAACGACGGCCAAGTGTGACCCTCTATTTCGTCCAATTCGAGAGGAGGCGTGTTCTAATATCGCCGTTCATTTCATTTTTAATTTGATATACCCCACCAACTCCTCCAGCGTCGCCGTTTTGCCATAATCCTGCTCAGGAATTTCTATCCCCAATTTTTCATCTAGCGCGACGAGAAATTGCAGTGCGTCGAACGAATCAATGCCGAGGGTATCGCGGATGTTGTCGCCTGGCAGCAGCGCGGAAGGCTCTGTGTCAGGGGCGATTTGTTTCAACAATTGAAAAATGACGTTCTTGATTTCTGCTTCAGTCATAGTGTTTCCGGTTGTTGTAAATGATTTTTCAAAGTGGCGAGGAAGCGGCTGCCGGTAAGCCCGTCGGTAGCGCGGTGGTCGCCCGCAAGCGTGGCGCGAAGCACTGGGCGGACGCCCACCATGCCATTTTCCGCAACTGGCTGCTCAACAATACCGCCGAAACCTACAATGGCCACCTGCGGAGGATAAATCACGCCGAACACCGCATCCGCGCCGCCATCGCCGAGGTTGGTCAGCGTGATGGTGGATTCGCTCAATTCAGAACTGCGCAAATTCAAGGCTCGCGCCCTCGGAATCAAGTCGTTCAATACCTCCATGATTTCATCCAAACTTTTTTCATCGGTATGGCGGATAGCAGGGACGACCAATCCGCCCGTGCGCAGCGAGACAACGAATCCAATGTTGATGTCCTTCTTTCGCTGCAAACCGTTTTCCCATACGGCGTTCAAATCGGGAAATTCGAGCAGCGATTTTGCCACTGCTTTGATGAGCAGCACCACTGGCAGTAGGCGTTTTTGCACGGGGCGCTGGCGGTTTGCCTCCGTTAGCCATGCGACGGCTTTGCGCATGTCAACGCTCGTTTCGAGGTAATAATGCGGGATTTCGCGGTTCGATTTGCCCATTGCGGCAGCCACAGCCATGCGGATATTTTCGGTGGAAGCGGCGGGCACAGGCGTTTCGGGAGTGCGAGGTTTCAACTTGATGTCCCGCTCGCCAATCGCTTTTTCCACGTCCTCGCGGGTAATCGCGCCGCCTTCGCCTGTACCCTGAATTGCAGAAAGGTCGAGGTGGTTTTCGGCGGCGATCCTTTTCGCCAGCGGCGAGGCTCGGATGCCTTCGTGGTAAGGCAAGGTGGGTGTGGCGGGCTTTTCTTCTATCGGGTGAATCTCGACGGGTTTGGTTTCCGGCAATTTTCCCTTCTTAATTTCCGCTTCAGCGGCCAAAGGTTTTATCAGCGCCATCACCGTTCCCACCGGTACTTTTTCATCTTCTTTTATCAATAATTTTTCGACAATGCCTTCGTCGAACACCTCGATTTCGATAATGCCTTTCATGGTTTCCACGTCGGCGATGATGTCGCCGCGATGCACGGTGTCGCCCGGCTTCACTTTCCATTCGCGGAGTGTGCCGTCTTCCATGTCGGCGCCCAAAGAGGGCATTTTGAATTCTATCATAAGGGCTGTTGATTTGGTGATATGTTGATTGGAGGCTAACTTTCCGAAAGTTGGCAACTTTCGGAAAGTTCTTGATTGTCTATGGCTTAATCATCTTTTTCACGGCTTGAACGATGTCGTCCTTTTGCGGAACGGAGGCATCTTCGAGGTGCTTCGGATAAGGAATCGGTACCTCTATGCCGCACAATCGTCGCACGGGCGCATCGAGTTCGTAAAAAGCCTTTTCCATGATGCGCGCCGATATTTCAGCGGCGATACCCACCGAACGCCAAGCTTCTTCTACCACCAGAGCGCGATGGGTTTTGGCCACAGAGGCCAATACGGTGGCCTCATCCAAAGGCCGCAACACGCGCAAATCCACCACTTCGGCCTCGATGCCTGATGCCGCAAGTTCTGCCGCCGCTTCGAGTGATTTATAGACGCCTGCCCCGTATGTGATGATGGAAATGTCTTTCCCCTCGCGCCTGACTTTCGCTTTTGTGATGTCCACCGCGCCCGCATCGGCGGGGATTTCGGCCTCCATGTTGAGCAAAAAAGTGTATTCAAAAATGACTACCGGGTCGGGGCTTTTCAGGGCTGACAGCAACATTCCCCGCGCATCCTCGTGCGTGCCGACCGACAAAACTATCAGCCCCGGAACGTGCGCGTAAAAAGGCTCCCAACTGTGCGAATGCTGGGCCGCCAATTGCCGTCCGATGCCGCAGCCCATGCGTATCACGACCGGCACGTTCAGTTGCCCACCCGACATGTGCAGCAAGGTGGCCGCGTTGTTGATGATTTGATCCATCGCCAGCAGGCTGAAGTTGACGGTCATCACTTCCACAATGGGGCGCATACCGGCTAGCGCCGCGCCGATGCCTGCGCCCGTGAAGCCCGATTCGGACAAGGGCACGTCCATGATACGGTCGGGGCCGAATTCCTGGAGCAGCCCCTTGCTCACGGCAAAGGCGCCGCCGTAGCGGCCCACGTCTTCTCCCATCAGGAAAACACGATCGTCGGTCTGCAAGGCCTCGCGGATGGCTTGTTTCAGGGCTTCGCGGTAAGTGATTTTTATAGTTGTAGCGCTCATCATGTTCCAGTTTTTGCCCGCACGGGCATTCGTAAAATGGTCTTCAATTTTTCCGGCGCGGTTTTACGTGGGTCGCCGAGATATATTTCGTGGTGCAACCCGTGCAGTTCGTAACCCTGCGCCCGCGCCCATTCATGCATTTTGGTGATGGTCGGGTGTTCATCTTTGTATGGGCCGATGTACAGGATTTGGACGGCAGTCCCTTCGTCGAAGCGTTCGAGGCGCACGGCGGAAACATCGGCGCCTTTTTTCTTCAAAATTTCCGCTTTTGCCCCCGCCAAATCGTCTTGCGTAACGAAATCCGGCTGTCCGATGAGCAAGCGCCAACGCCATTGGCTTAGCGGCGCACTCGCCCAGTTTTCCGCGCTGCCACCGTCCACCCACCAAAGCCCTTCGAGCGGCTGCACGCTGTATTCCGGTTCGAGCGCCGCTTTTTTGCGGGCAAACTTTATGGTAAAAGCGCAGCTATGCAGTGCGGAGACGGCGGCTTCAAATTCGGGGTTATCGTTCGGGCCGCCCTTGCCGTCAATCACGAGAAATTGCATGGGCGGCACGGTAACTACTTGCGGTTCTTTTGCCGGGGGGCTAAAAAGCGTCTTCAGCGCTTTTTTGTA
This sequence comes from uncultured Saprospiraceae bacterium, assembly GCA_964481485.1. Taxonomy (GTDB): domain Bacteria; phylum Bacteroidota; class Bacteroidia; order Chitinophagales; family Saprospiraceae; genus M3007. The sequence goes on from CAYZVM010000089.1 coordinate 10,590, forward strand.
GTCGTACTTTTCTTTCAGTGCAGGTAGCATGGTTGGAAATATGTTTTTGAGTAAGTGAATGTTTCATCATTCACTATAGACGAATTTTGTCAGTTCCTCCACCGGCTCCCAGGTACCCGCCTCGGCAAAGTCAACGGCTTTTTGTACTTCGGCTTCAACCCTGGTTTCCAACTCCTGCATATCCTGTTCCGTGATTATTTTCTGAGCGATCAAATCATCGCGGAATCGCAGAATAGGGTCGCGTTTTTTCCACTCCTCCACCTCACTTTTGTCGCGGTACAACTCGGCATCGAACATGGAGTGCGCGCGAAAACGATAGGTGTTGCACACGAGGAAAAACGGCTCGCCGGTCGCCCTGATTTTTTCTACCGCTTGCCGCGTTGTACGCTCGACGGCCAGCACATCCATGCCGTCCACCACCACCGTTTCGATGCCATAGGCGGCGCCTTTGCGTTCCAGGTGCGTTTCAGCATGGGTGTATTGCAGCGCTGTCCCCATCGCGTAGAAATTGTTTTCGCAGACGAACAACACGGGCACTTGCCACAAAGCCGCCAGGTTCATCGCCTCGTGGAATTCACCTTCGGCTGCCGCGCCTTCGCCGAAAAAGCAGCAGGCGAGGTTGTTCTTTTTTTGCTTTTTGGAAGCCAGCGCCATTCCGACTGCCATGGAAAGGTGACCGGCCACAATGGCGTTGCCGCCGTACAGTTTTTTTCCTTCAAACAGGTGCATCGAACCACCGCGCCCCCGGCTGCAGCCTTCCTGTTTGCCGTACATTTCGGCCATGATGGCGCCGGTATCCATGCCCCGCGCCAGCGCGTGACCGTGTTCGCGGTAGGTAGCCAGCACATAATCGTCGTCGGTCAAAGCCTGCATGACGCCGACCGCCACCGCTTCCTCGCCGATGTAGAGGTGCAGGAAGCCCCGGATGTTCGTCTTGGTGTACATCTCGGCCGATCTCTCCTCGAAGCGGCGGATGAGGAGCATTTGGTGGAGGAGGTGGAGAACTCTGTCGCGGTTCATCATATTATTTTTGTCTCAGTGTGTCATCATTATTCGACTGTGGAATATCCTTTGCCTGGTCGAAAGCCAGGCCGCTGGAGCCTTCGCCCCTGCCGGGTCGCTTGCGCATACCGAGCCAGACAAAGGTTCGGCCATTGTTCCACCGGGTGCGCTGGAAGGAACGGGTAAGTTGTACGCCCGCACGCAGAATTTCTTCTTCATAAATGTAAAAAGGCGAAGGAGTAGTGCCCAACATTCCTTCCTGGAGTACGCTGGTGCGGGGGCGTACTTTTTGGATATCTGCTCCGGGCAAAATACGGGGCATGGCGCCGCGTTGCAGTTGGATATCGCGATTGCTTTCCTTTGTATGCACCGGAATAAAAGGAATCCAGTTTTCCGGCACAGCGGTCATCAGCTGATATTTTACTTCGGCCGCTGGTGCGCTCGTCTCAATTTCCGAAGTGGATGATTCTGTTGAAGCGGTAGCGGCTCTATTTTTCAGAAAATGATCCAATAATTCACGGGCGGCATCGCCGCCATCGCGGGTATTTCCATCCGGCAGCGCAATGATCTTTTCAATTCCCCAGACCATGTTGGCCATTTCGTCGCGGATAAAAATGATCTCTTCCAGCGGCCCGGATTCCTGTATTTTGGGGACAGTGGGCAGGAGCAGCATGCTTAATTCAGCGGGAGTGTTCTTATCCTGCTGGCCCTCCTTCGACAACCCGAAAAGTTGCCACCGTTGCCAGTCTTCGTCGGCAGACTTGTTTGAGGCCGGTTCTATCCAGAAATGTTCCCCGAAGGTATTGGTCACGGCAAGGCCCATCACTTTGGAGAGGGCGCCCACCGGCAGGCGGGTGGGGAATATAAACCAGTCGTTGGCATAGATCAGACCGAACTCCATCAACAGCAGACTGGTCAGGCCGGTCAGATCGGGCCGGATACTGCCCAGGTCGGTCCGGCTGTCTTCAAAAGTCCACCAGCGGGTATTGGGCATTCCGGAAAAACGCACCGGGGTAGGCAGAAAAGATTGCGTGATGACGCCGCCCGGCGTATCGCGGCCGGCGGCCGGCATTGCGAGGCGGCCATTTTGGGATGCTATGTCGAAGTTGTACCAGTCCAGGTGGCCATGGTAATATTCTGCGGCATGCAATCTGACATTTTGTTCCGGATCGTCGGGTCGGGACGCAATGCAATTGAACTCGTATTCTAGTTGCGACGGTTTCCAGCTCTTTTGCTCCTCCCCGGGTTGATAAAATAACCGTTCATACCAGGCTATAAATTTCTCCTTCGCCCCCTGAATTTTCTCTCCGGATAATTCTGGATCCGAATTTTGCAGTAGTGCCTTCATGACTTTCCAGCCATCCACCATTTTTTGGGTGGCGGTAAATTTTTGTTCAACCCTGGGATGCGCGAGAATGAGGTCTTCCGTTCCTTCAAATGTTACGGAATATTGCCTTGTTTTAAAGTGGCTAATCGCTTTTTCCGATACACCGGCCAACCTGAGTAATTTCATCCACTGCCGGCCCATAAGCAAACGGATGTCCAAAGAGATGGCCTGCATCTGCATCCGGGCATCCTCCCCGTTGCGCTGGACCAGGCTTTCGAAGCGGATCGGAAGGCGCTCTGCATGGGCTTCGAGCGGGGCGTCTTCTTGAAAAAGTTCGGGTTCCGCCCCGGGCGCCTGAAAGCGGGTAAGCCGCGAATAGCGGAGGTGGACTTTCGCCTTTGCCGGAGAGCCGGCATCTTCGCCCCTGAATTCGCCTAATTGCCATTGGCGGGACAACATCCACAGCGCATCGCGCACCTCGGCGCGCATGCTGCGTTGAAAATTGGCGGTATGCGGATGCCCCTCCAGGCGCCCATAAACAGGTATGGTGGGGATCAGCTGCTCGGCTAAATAATCAAGATCAGGTATTTTCATACGTACAAATATTGAAATGCCTTATCGTGTAAGACTTGATTTAAAATAAAACAGGATTCAGGGCATCCGTCTCGAAAACCGTTGCCGGCAAAAAACGCGACAGCACCGTGTCGCCCAATTGAGCAGGTGTAACTGCCCGTTTTTTGGCCATGTCGAGGGTTTCGTTCAGGGCGCCGGCGAGGTCTTCCCACGCCCAATGACCCTTGAAATCCGGCGGTGCGACCAAGAGCATGGATTGGGGGGCTTCGGCATTGGGCCGGTCGAAGTGGAAACTCAGACCCGTTGTTTCTTCTTTGACGGGAATTACCTCTGTCCAATGGTCAATCAGCAGGCCGCATTGTTTGGTGTTCGCAGGCGTGGCGCCATCGGCAAAATGGGCGGTGTAAAGGAGCCGCTCCGAGTCGAGGTTGTACCAATCGGGAAATTCAAGCGCCAGCCAGTAGTCCTTCTTCGGATCTTCGTCGTTTTCACTTTGCGGGCTGTATGGAAGTTGTAAAGGCGTCAGCTCCGGCACGGCGCCATCGCCTTTCAGTGCTTCCGCAAGCATACTGACATTTTCCCAGTGCCGCATCTGGTCGCGCACCCGGGCAATGCCGTACAGCCATTCGTCGAGGGGAAAATCAACGCCTTTTTCCGAGAGAAAGTCGAACAGTTCGTCTTTGTGCTGGGCGGCTGATCGCCAGTGCCGGCCTGCACTTTTGGTGTTGAAACGCTGTACGAATGGGAACTTGTCGCCAAATAAGGCTTTTGCGCCCGTGACCCGCTCTTGCACCTCAGATAACAAGGCTTCTGCATGCGTATTTATTATTTCTCTGAATTTTCCAAAATGTGGCTTATCCGCAAGCGCAGCCCGGCGCCATTCTTCGATGAAACCCAGGTTGGCCTGGCCGATTCCGTACAAGCCTGCTTTTTTGAGCAGTTCGGCATATTTTTTATCCCAATCCCAGGCACCCGCACCTTTAAGTTGGTCAATAAAATATTTAATATCATCCCCTAAGGCAGATATACCATTCGCACTGTCAAATTTATCTTTGTCCGCTTGTTCAAATTTCCACTGCGCTTCATTTCCCCGGTTTTGCGCCTGGGCAGCCAATTGCAAATCCGCCGGCATCAACGGTCGGGCGTTGAGGATCAGGCTGCGCAAGCTGACCAGCATCGGCTCCAGTTCGAAAAAGGTCGTACTGTATTCATCGGGTGGCGATTTGAAATCCACCGTGAGCAGGTCGGTGGGATCTGGCGCAATACCGTCGTGGGCTCCATGCCTGACGAAATGAACGGCCCATTCTGAAATAAGCTGTTCCCCCACAAACAGCAGGTCAATAGGTTGCAGGCCGAGATCGGCGAGCGTTACTTTCCAGAAGGCTTGATTTCGTCCGTCAAGACGAACGACACAGGCGATATGGGCTGTGTCCGGCAAGATTTGTTTCAGCCATTGGTTGATCTCCGGCGCGGCTTTGGCGCGGGGAGTGTCTTTATCATCCGCTACGGCGTCGGGATCGAAATGAAGGGCCACACAGTGGTTGAGTACCTTGCCTTTCCGATGGGTACGCAGCACTTCCGGTTCCGGCGGCGTTCCCATGGGATCGAGGGCGGCGGCGGCACGGGCGTAGTTACCCTGGGTTGCCTGGTGAACACTTTCGGCCATGCCGAGATCGGCCAAGGCGTCGAAACTCTCTTGTAAAAGATCAATTTCCTTTTTAAGGGCTTCTTCTTCGGATAGTTCGGTATTCAGTTTTTCCCAGAGCGATCCCCAACCTTCATTTTCCACGAATTTTTTCAATTTCAAGCCGTCCACGACATTTCTTGCGGCGATGGTCTCGGCATTGGTGGTTGTCCGACTGGTTGCGATCCGGTTGGCTACCAGCGGGAAAAGACGGCGCAAGGGGGCAATGAATTCATCCAGTTCGACCCCGTATTTGTTTGCCCCGTCGTGCAATCCCCGCTCCAGTTGATAACCCAGGAGTGCATTCAAGGTTTGCCCTTGTCGTATGCCGTCGAGCAAATACAAGGCGCGGCGCATCCGTTCGGAACTGAGATTGACCGCCAAACGTTCGTGGCCCGACTGGTAGGCATTGCGCAAAACAGCCGCGGTGACTGCCTGGTTGAGCGACGGCGCATGTATGTATCCGCCATTGCCGGGATCCCGGAAAAGGGGCGCCTCCTTTGGAAAAACCTGCGCCAGTTCGGGGTTCATTTTGATTTGCTCGGGCGGTTCTTTTGGATAAACATGTTCCAGCCAGCTGTAGGCGCCGAGGTAAATACCCTTTTTGACGCCTTCTTCCCGGTAACGCATCGCCGCCAGGCGGTAGCCGATCAGTCCTGTGCGCCAGGCATCCAGGCGGTAGGAGACACAGTCCAGGTGTTCCTGCAGTACGCGTTCCAGGCGATCGGTCGAAGCATTTTTTAATTTGTTCAGGGCTTCTTTTATTTGCCAGAGGTAGTCATCCAGTTCCTTCGCGGATTCCGGTTCGGCGCCAATAAACTCTATGACGGTTTTTTCTCCCGGCTGCAAGGGGCTCTCTTTTGTTATTTCCTGAACCTCATAACCGTTTGTTACCTGAACGATCTTGTAACCATACAGGTAATACAAAGGGGATTCGGAAAGATGGGCATTTTCGCTAATGCCAATGAAATGCCTTTGTCGGTGGGCATTTTGCGAATTAAACGTGACAATATGTTTGGAAATAATACTTATCCCTGTATCAAAGTAGCTGAGCAGGAGTGTGTGACGAAGCGCTGGAAAGAGGAAATCCGAAGGAACAGGAGAAATATCTTTCATTGACTGGAGTTCCTGGAACAAGACTTGGCCGTTTTCTCCAGATTCTTCAGGAATACGGCTAATCAGCCAATCTATATAATTCTTTCCTTCAGAGTTTTGTGGAAGATGGCCCGCCAACTGCCCAATACCGCTGGTAACCAGCGGTTTCTCCATTTTCCGGGCCTTCTCAGTAAAGAACTTGAAATATTCCTTCGGAAGTTCATCAACGTTTACACCCAGATGCTGAAGTAGTTGCAATGCTTTTTCTTCATTGAAGTCTATGAGGGTATAGCCCGGATCGAGAAGTAAGCCAAGGTTGTACAATTGGTCATAATGCAACCCCGCCCGGGAATAAAACTCGACAGAGCCGGCATCCAGCCCGATGGTATCCAGCAAGTTTTGGTAAGCCTGGCCGGTGTTTTTCCCGATGTGCGGCGCATCGCGCAGGAAGTTTTTCCAGGATACTGCCAAACCTCCATCATTGTCCAGTTTGTCCAGCAAACTGTAAAAGTTAATCAAAAAGGCTTGGCTCACTTCATTCGTATTCCCCTCGATATAAGGAAATTGGACAGGATTCACCGTTGTAGTCCGCCACTTCATCCGGGAGAAGGCGGTGGTGGGCTGGATGCCGTAAGGCTGGCGGCCGATGCGAATGGCAGGAACGGGGCCGCGTCCGGAGACAAAGTGGTTGAAAAACCAGCGGGTCTCGTTAGCAACTGTTTCGCTCACCAAGGGGTTCATGCCTGTTTTCAGAAAATAGCCCATGGTGGCAGGCCAAAGCGCCCTATTCATGGCTTTGGCGTCCGATTGATCGGAGCCTTTACTGCCATTCACCGTGCTCAGGTAAGGCACTTCGATGCCCAGCCATTCCGCCAGCCATAGGCCGTCGGGTTTGTACAGCCAGGAGGTTTGTTCGAGTTGCGTCAGGGTCAGGGGATGGAACACCGAATCATAACTGTGTTCCGGTTTTTCCCAGCGGGTATAACCGGCTCCGGTTCCGTCGGTATTGTTGGTAGGAGTGCCCTGGGGCACAATGCTGAACCCACTGCTGCTGTGTTGCTGGTGCAGGAACAGGTTTTGCAGTTCTTGCTGCCCGGCCTCCGCATCGGAGCCCAGGCGCAGGCCCAGCACCAGAATGCGGCTAAAGCCCCGTATGTATTCTATTTCCGTCAGATCAATCCGGAATCCCATGCCTTTTTCCACGGCTACCCCGAAATCCGTCATCCATTCGGTGTTTTCGCCGAGAAAAAGTTCCTCTGCGGATTCGCCAGACTCCGGTTTGGGTTCATCGGCATCGGGACCCAAATAAAGCGGCGTGGCTACATAATTGCCGGTCTGTTCGATCACGGTGCCCGCAGTGGTGTGGCCGATGAAGACAAAGCGCTCGGGCAGGATAGTCGACTGCGGCTGCCGCCAGGGGAAGACGGGAGCGGCTTCGTTGTCGGCCGGCGGGCTGTTTTTTTCGCCCAACTGATGAATGATGTACCGGGCACGCCCTTCGCCGTGGCTTTTGAGCAACACCGCCCAGGCTTCCTTTTTGGCGTTTTCTTTGGCTTCGTAGCCGGTCAGCATTTCCGCGTCTTCAAATTTTTTCCAGAATACCTGTCCGCTCTTTATTTCAGCGTCGGTCAGCTCCGGCTGAAAGTTGTCGACCAGGCAGGTATCGGGGAAAATACGAACCCATAACTGGTGCGGCTTTTCCGCTCCCGGATGCACGTCTTTCCGAAAGCGCGTTTCCAACCGCAGGGGAAAAAGCAGGAAAGGGGCATCGTCGGGCAGTTGCTCCAGGTTTTCTTTGATACGTTCCAGGTGCATCGCTTCGATAGCGGCTTGCTCAATGGCTATTGCGCTTTGATAGTCCTGTTCCGCTTGTTGTATGGTTTGTTCGATTAGAGAAAGCTGCCGCTCCAGCGCTTCCAATTGCTCCGTTTGCGGCGCTTGTTGCGGATCAATTTCCTGCCGCAGCCGGCGGATGGCCGTGCGTAACCGGCGGCGCTCACGGCGGGCATGCTCCAGTTTCAGGCGTTCGGCTTCCTTTTGCTGCCTGGCCCGGTAAGTTTCTTGTTGAAGTTGCTGGAAATTATTCATGATTCGTTTTCTTCTTTAGGTTTAAGCATTTCACTGGCGTGGTAGGCGACCATGACGGGCGCCTGATAGAGGATGTAGGCGAAATGAGCGGAATTGCCACCATTCCATTGCACGTTTATGTCCTCATCGTATTGATTTTGTTTCTCCGCATTATCACTGGAAAAATCTGCAGGCAGATTTAAAGAGGGGTTTCCAACCTCTATATGCCCGCTGCCCGTGGAGGATACGTCACCCCAGTCCAGGTCATTCCACACAAATAAATCGTTTCCGTTATTTTCCGGCATATCCAATCCAAAGCGCGGCTCGCCGGGGCGCTCCTGGATGACGAAGAACCAGCCTGGATCGGCATCTGATCCTTTGGCCTCCTCTGCCGTGAGGTCGAAACCGAAGAGATAAATGTTCTTTTGCGGAGATTCTTCGGTTGCGCCATTCCGGCTTTCCGTTTCCGGTGGAGGGAGTACGTTTTCAACCCGCGCTTCGTATATGGGGATTTTAATATTTTTTTCTGTTGAATCGGCCAGGACAAAAGCCTCCCCATCTTTTTTCGCTTTTTGAGCAAAAATGACGGCATTCGGATAACGCTCCAGTAATTCGCCCCGGATAACAAGCACGAGTTCTTCTTCCTGGTCGCCTGATGTTTCGCGGTAGTCGTGGCTTCCCAGTTTCGATGCGGCATCCCATTCATGGATGGGTGGAATGTCCCGCGCCTTTTCCACTTCCTCCCGGCGTCGCGATATTACCTTTTCCCTCACAAACCTGCGTTTTGCTTCGTCGCCCGGCAGACTGTTAATCTCAGTTTTATATTCATCCCTGATATCTTTTTCTATCGTGCTGAAGGGCTTCAACGCATCAGTCACGCCCCAAAACTGCCGGAAATAACTGCCGCGTTGATCGGTGGGATATTCCCGCCAAAGCAACTCCCGCCCAAACTCGTGATTCAGCCCGACGAGGTACGCCTCGATAAACTTTTGATTGGTTTCCAGCAGGGTGATGGAACTTTTAGGAATATGATGCATGCGCGGCAGGAACAGATCGTGTGAAATGGCTGCCAGCGGCTTGTACATGGGCAAATCAAACTCCGGATAGGCCATGATCTCCTCGAGGCTTTCCGCCTGGTCTTCGCCAATGAATTTTTGCACATGAACCGGTATCATCAATTGGTTGTACAATCGTTTGGGTATCGTGACTGCCGGTTTTACAGTGCCAACTACCTGGGACACGACGGATTGAAACGGAAGTTGCACCGGCACTTTCTCCGGCGGGGCAGCCGTCACTTTTTCGATTGTCTCCAATGCGCCGCGGAGCGCCTGTTTAAAACGTTTGGCCTCCTCGCTATCGGTATTGCCCTGCCGGGGCCGGAAACCGGAGCCGGGCTCCGAAATACGGAAGTTGGGGCTTTTGGGGAGCTCATCCACGGCGCCGGGCCGGAGATTGGCTTCTGCCAGAAACTGGAAAGCGCGTTTTTGACGCTCCCAGCGAACGAGTTTACGGTGTCCGGCCCAACCCAAGCCTCCCGCGAGGGCAACGCTTGCGACCAACAAAGGGAGAGCGGACACCAGCACCAGAAGGACAAGCGCTACCACCGCGCCCATCGCCAGGGGCGCATACTTGAACCACGGATAACGACTCAGCGCCTGTAATATCCACGACGGCGCTCCGACCGGTTTTATTGTCTCTGCAAAATGCCGTATGGTCAGCAAGCCTGCGGGAACGGTCCTGGGTGGCGCAGCATTCAGGGCGCCTTCATTCAGGCCGGCGAGCAAGCCCGTTATCCCCTTATACCTGGCACCGGCCCCGGCGAGGTGGCGGGCCACCCGCGCGCGCGGACGCAGCGTGCGGCGCACGGTAGCCGAAAGCATTACCGGCGGGATAGCACTCTGGCGGATGTGATGCGCCAACGTCTTGTTTTCTGTCGTAAGGATGCGGGAGTGGAGCGGCGCCGTCACCCAAAACGCCAGGTCCGCCAAAACCGGGTTGCCCGGCATTTGTTCGAAGTATCGCCTGTGCCACGACCCTGCCGTTTCCGCCTGCATCCTGCTGCGCCGGATACGGCGGTTGGCCTCCAGGATGTCGCCCACCTGTTCCCAAGCGGCAGCCATGTATTTTTCCTGATTGGTTTGTATTACCCCGGTGCCGAATCCGGCTGTCGCCCGATGGCGGGGGTCGAGGTTGAGTTCGTGTATCCAGTTGCCCTTGTTATCCCAGAGGGTTACCTCACCTGCGCCGGCAGCGACGGCCAAAAAATCGCCCTTTTCGGAAAAGGCCATCGCGAGTGGTTCCCCGGCGCCCGGGTGTTGTTGGACTACGAAGGAGTCGGACGATTCGGGTTCCCCCAAAATCCATTTTAAAATACGGAGTTCATGCCCGCTACCGGTATGACACGCCAATATTATATAGGCGAAATCGGGCGTGTCGGCATCTTCCGGAATATTGGGCGTTTGAAAGGCAAAAGCGGCGGACTTTAAGGTATCACCGGTGTCCAGTGTGTACTCTATGCCGGGCTGTCCGACTCCATCTTCCGGCATAGTAAACAATTGCAAAAGTCCGTTTTCAAATCCTGCCAGCCCGTATTTCCCGTCCTTCGACACATCGAGTGTTTGTATGGCCGCTTCGATGCCGGAATTCAGGGTTTGCTGAGGAAGGTCGGGAATAAATATTTTTATATTTCCATCACTGCTGCCCGCCAGATATCCGCTGCCATCCGGGAAAAAAGCAACTGCCGTGACGGCCTGGCCGATAAAATCACGTGAATCTGCTGCGCCGTTGGACTTTTTGATTTTTACTCGGCCGTCCGCCAGTCCCGCCAGAAATCCCGATCCATCGGCATTTATTGCCAACGCGGTGATTTCGGCGCCGGTATTATCATCAAGCGTTTTAGGGACGCCATTTTCACCGATTTGCCATTTAAGCAGGCTCCCATTCTCATCGCCCGTCAGTACAAAGCGCGCATCCGGACTGATGGCAACGGCTGTTACGGTCGCCTCGTAGCCTGCCAGTGTCTGACAGCCATTGCCTTCGTATTCATCCGAATCAAGCAGTTTGGATACGCCGGCATGCCAGCGGCCGTACAGGGGCGGGGTAATGAGGGGATCGTCTCCGAATTCTGTCAGATATTCAATGTCAGTGTTATCATGGGCTGCCTGAACGGTTTCTTCTTCCTTGTAGGTTTCCGACAAGTTGATAAATTCCTTCAGCCTTTGTTGGAAGTCGTGGGGCTCTCCCGGAAAGGCTGGCGCCCAGTTGTCGTTTTTCACGAAAGCGGCCCGGGCGTCGGCATCCAGGTTGGTAAAAGGCACCCGCAGGGCGCCGCCCAGTTGAAGGATGCCATTGTTTTCGGTAATGCCGGGCAGGAACTCATGCGGTTGGCTGACATCCATGAGCCGGGTACCGACTTCCGGAGGAACGGGCTGTGCATTCAGGTCTTTCACCAGTTTCTCAAAATCGCCGGAGGGGCTGGTCTTAAATCGCCAGCGGAAGTAGTAAGGGAAGTCTTTGTCGACTGTATCGGCACTCCATGCTTTATCAATACCTGCGCTACTGTTATCCTGTCCCAACCCTGCCAAACGACCGCTCTCATAAGTGGGTATTAAAAAAGCGTGATACTCGGTGTCTTCTTCAAGTTTTCTGGGGCAGATAAGGCGAGCATAAGCCAGGTCGGGGTTGTTGTCCAGGAGGGCTTGCAGTTTTTTCTTGATCTTATCATTATCATCCTGTCCCGGCACAACCACAACCCCAGCCGCCACTACGTCTTCCAAAAGGCCGTCGTTCACCTGCACGTGGGCCCAGGCCCACAGTTCGTCGGGTGGTGGTAGTACATCAGCCGGATTGTGAATGGTAATGGACTGCAGCGGGGCGCCGGATTGAATGCCGTTTTCCGTAAATTCGTCGTCTTCGTCGTCGTTGCCGGCTTTCAGTACGGCAAGCGTTATCCATGGCGCCAGTTGGCCGCTGACTGGCGCCTCCGGTGTGTAGCGCCAGGGAAAATCCTCGTCGTAAAATTCAATGAAGGGCAGGTAATTGGATTCAAAATTCTTCGCGTCCTTCGCAGGTGCTGTTTTAATAATAGCCTGCGGATGGATACCGATCACGTCGCCGGGACCGTAGAGCGGAATTTTTCTTGTTACTTCCGGATAAACAATCAGTGTTTCTAAAGCCGCTTCTTCGATACCGGGCAAGTCGAGTAGCCTGCCTTTTACCTGCAGAACGACATTAAAGGTCGCCCGCTCTGAATCGTTTCCCGATGGATTGTCATTGATCTGCGTGGCCACGCCCCTTCGCAGGTGCGACAGAAAAGTATATTTTGCCAGTATTATATCGCCCATAGGTGTAAAAGATTCGCTCATCAATGAATTAAGGTGAAAGGGTCATTTGGAGCCAGAAATCTGGGGT
>CAYZVM010000090.1:0-21300 GCA_964481485.1 uncultured Saprospiraceae bacterium
TTCTTGATTGCGGATTTGAAGCTTTCCAAAGGCTGAAAAACGAAGAGGGGAAAGGATTGATTGGAGCAAATTGATTCAAACAACTTCGATATTGAGCGGGCGCCATTTTCCAAAAGGAGGATGGCGCTCGTCGTTTGGGCGCTAGTCTTTCCGGCTTTTCTGAATCAACTCCCGCGATGCCTCTGAAAGTGATTCGAGGTCAAAATCGGCTTTGGACAAAATATCCAACAGGCAATTGATGCGGGCTTCTGTGTCGAAAAATTTGTTCACGACCGCGATGCGCCGGTTTTCCACGAGGCAATAGCCGCTCTGGAAATTTCCCTTTTCGTAGCGAACCGTATAGTCCAATTCGTCGAACACGGATTCTAATTTTTTCAGCGTAGTCTGAGTGTAGCGCATTTTCGTTGGCCGTTGTTAGTTTTTCGTTGTTTGTTGTTCGTTTTTTTTATCATTTTGTAAAAAATCCGTCAACTCTACGGTGTACTCTGCGAACGAACAACTACCAACTTATAACGAACAACTATCTTGTGGCGCAAAAGTATCTAAAATCAAACATCATGCGAGTGAACACATTTTACTATCCGATGATTTTCGCGCTGCTTTTTTTGTTGCCAAATGCCGCACAGAGCCAGCGCACCCAAAGGTTTAAAGCAGGCATTATCGCCGGGCTGACTGCTTCGCAGATTGACGGCGACGAATCGGCAGGTTATCATAAAGTCGGCCTGCAAGCTGGTCTGCGCGGCGTGGCACGTTTGAAGAAAAAACAGGAAGCAAGCGTAGAAATCCTCTACACACAGCGCGGGTGCCGCCACCAGCCCCAGACTTTTCCCTTATTCAGCACCACGCTCAATTATATCGAGGTGCCCGTGCAATGGCATTACCACGACTGGCTCGCGGACGGCGACGAGGACGATGGCTTCTATCGCGTGCAGTTCAATGCCGGGCTTTCTTATGGCCGTTTGTTGGACTACAAAGACAAATACGGTATAGAGGGAGGTGGCATCACGGCTGCATTGCCTGATTTGAACAGCAATAGTTTTACTGTGCTGCTCGGTGCTACTTTCTATGCGAGCCGCCATATTGGGTTCACCCTCAGGTGGCAGCGAGCACTGAACAACCTTTACAACACGGGTGAAGGTGGCAACTACGCCAAAGATTTGAACGAACATTCCCTTGCCTTTCAGGCACTTTATATGTTCTGAGCCATGCGCCTCGCTGTTCTCGACCTCGGTACGAATACTTTCCACCTGCTTATCGCTGAGCGTGATTCGAATGGCGAGGTGCATTTTTTGTCAAAACACAAAATCTATGTGAAACTCGCCGAGGAAGGTATAGGCCACATCGGCGAGGCGGCTTTTCAGCGCGGCCTGGCGGCCTTGCGCACGTTCAAAATCGAACTGGATGCCGCCGGGATACTGGCTGCCAACACCCGCGCCGTGGGTACTGCTGCTCTCCGCACGGCGGACAACGCACCTGATTTCCTGCTGGAATCTGCCAAAATTCTTGGTATCCGGCCCGAAATTATCCTCGGCGAGCGCGAGGCCGAGTTGATTCACAAAGGTGTTCGGCAGGCTGTGCCATTTCCTGCTGGCAAAAGGGTATTGATTATGGACATTGGCGGCGGCAGCGTGGAGTTTGTCATAGCCGACCGAGAGCGGGTTTTTTGGCAAAAAAGTTTTCCTGTTGGCGTGGCGGTGTTGTGGCGGCTTTTTCACCACAGCGACCCTATCGAGCAAGAGGAAGTGCAGCAGATGGAACAATATTTGGAAACGGCGCTCCACGAGCTCTGGCAGGCAATATCGCGCCACCCCTCCTCCACGCTGGTGGGGGCTTCCGGCACGTTTGATGTGATTGATATTTTTCTGCTCGACCCGGCTGAAAAGCCGGAATTGTACGGCTACATACCCGTCATGGATTTTTACCCACTCTATAAATTGCTGCTGCGCAGCACCCTGGCTGAGCGCCGTGCCATGCCCGATTTGCCCGCCGAACGGGCAGAAATGGTGGTGGCGGCTTTGGTGCTTATCCGCGTGGTGCTGAAAAAAGTCGGCATCGGAGAGATTTACACTTCTGCTTATGCGATGAAGGAGGGGATGTTGGAAGAGATGTTAGAGGTAAGGAGCGAGGGGTGAGAGCCATATTTTACATTCGATTTTGTCATGGTTACAACACGACAAAAAATCAAAACTTTCCTTCCAAAAAAGCCATCACGTCTTTCACAGTCTGGGTTGGGTTTTCTTCCTGCGGCCAATGGCCTGTATTCCGGTAAATGCGCAAATCCGAGCTGCGAATGCTTTGGTGGAATTTGTAAGCAAACTCGGGCGAAAGCCGGGTGTCCTCCGCGCCCCAAAGAACGAGCGTGGGCGTGCTGATACGCTCCACGATGTCCACCGGCGGGCGGTTTTCGCTCACCGAAGCCCGGTCGGTGAAGGCCTTGCGATTGCCGGGCCGGAGCAGCAACTCGAAATGGCGCTGCACGAGCGAATCGCTCACCAACGCTTCGTCGGCATAGACGTCTTCCAACATCAACTTGATGAACGAGCGCGGGGTGATTTTCAGCATCACGCCGTTGAGCACGGGCGCACGCGCCAACCAGATAATCCACGGGGTGCTTCTCGGCTCGAAACCCGGTGCGTCAAGCAGGATGAGTTTGTGCAGGCGTTCGGGGCGGTCGGCTGCGTAGAACCACGCGATTTGCGCGCCGAGACCATTGCCCGCGAGGTGAAATTTTTTCAAATTCAACTTTTGCACCAAACTGTCGAGAAAACTCGCGTAGGCGAATGCACTGTAACTGCCTCTCGGGTGCGGTCCGGTGAGGCCGAATCCGGGCAAATCCACGCTGATAACCTGATACTTGCGCGACATTTCTGCAGTCCAGCCCTCCCAGGTGTGGAGCGAACTTTGGGTGTTGTGAAGCAGCAAAATTGGCTCGCCCTTGCCGGTAATGCGGCAATGCACGTCCATGCCGTCCACGTACAAAAACTTGGATTCGGGATAGGTGTATCGTTTTGCCAATTCCCACACGGGTATGTCGTCGTGCCAGTTTTGGTAGAGCCAATAAATCAGGAGAAGGAAAATCACCCAGCGGAACAAACGGGAGATGCTGAATCTCCCAAGCCATTTTTGGGCGGTCGCGAGGCGATTGGTATCGCTGTCGGTCAAATTTTGGGCGGGTGGGGCAGGGTCTTGGTTTTGTAAATTTTCATCCATAAGCAGGGATTAGACGGAGTTTGGTTAGAGAGGTCATTTTTCGGAACGGAGGATGCCCGCGATGCCCGCCGACAATGCAAAACCGCCGAGAGCGCCAAAGCCCATGCGCAGAAAAACATCTCCCATACCGAGCGCCATGCCTTCTTTTTCAAGGTATTGGATTTGTTCCCGGATTTGATTGGCTTGTTGCGGGTCGCCCGTTCCGGCGGCTAATTGTTGTTTCAAAAAATCCAATTTAAGCGCGGTTTCCATTTGCAGCAACTCTGGATCGGCGAGGTGCAGGGTGTAGTAGAAAAGCCAGTAGAACAGGTTTGTAAGCAAAAAAACAACAAACGGGGTGCGCAGTATTTCGCGGAAATCGCGGTTGGTGCCGAGCGCGGCGCAGTCTTCTTTGGCCGCCCGCCACATGAACAACAGGTAAATCCCCATGCTCGCCCATTGCAGCCAGGGATTGAGGAAAAGTTCTTTTTTGACAAAATAGAGGATGGCAAAGTAGAAGACGACCACCGCGCCGCCCAACAGGCCATTTCGGACACCAGTATTTTTCATAAAGGAAAAAGTTGCCGGGGCAAAAATAGAACGCCCGGCTGGTGAAAGCCGGGCGTTGTGTTGATTTATTTGCAAAAGGGCGTTTGTGGCGCAAGAACGCTCAAACAATCTCTTTTTTCAGCATCAGGCCACTGATAAGCCCGGCCAGAAAGCCCACGAATACGCTGAAAATCACCGTGACAATAGCGAAGAAAACGGGGGAGAAAAAGAAGGAGGCGTACTCCATTGCCTGCTCTATTTGCTCTTCCGACTGGCCGCTGCGCTCCATATCCTGCATAGCGATTTCTTTGATTTGGTCCATCATTTCTGGCGCGATGAAGCCCATGAAAATGACTAACCAAACAGCAGTGATGAGCCCGGCGACCAAGCCAGCGATGGTGCCTAAGCCAAGCCCTTGGCCGGTGCTGAACACGCCTCCCAAGTCAATGCCGCGGTGCAGTTGCGCGGCATTGTAAATGAAATAAAAAGTGATGCCGAACAGCAAGAGATTGTTCCCCCATTTCAACGCTGTGTTGGTCATCAGGGTCTCGTTCAGGCCGGCCACATAAGTGATGAGGTTCAGCAAGATGCCGATGCCGGCGATGTAAACGCCAGCGGTCACTGCCCGGCTGGAGAGGGTTTTTTGTGGGGTGTCTGTTTGCTCAAAATTTGCCATGGTGGATACTTTTGATGAAAGATTGATTTTTGCTTTTCCGGCCGAAACTACACCCCGTTGCCCTCCCCGTCTCCAATAGTTCCGACTATATTTTTGTTTTTAACGACAAAACCCACTTTCCGGCGGGGGCTTTTGCAGAACTTTGTCGGTCAAAATTGGTTTCTTAGGCTTCCGAAGGTTGCACGTGCCGAATGTCCTCGCAGGCAACAGTTTTAGTCTCATATTTTGCGGTTTTTCGGTTTTGCAGTTGCCAAACCGATAACCGTCCATCGTCCACCTTTTTGCCGTAAATGTCTGATTCTCAAAAATTCAACTATTCCCTTTTCCGCCGGGTGATGGCGATGGTGAAACCCTACAAGCGCACTTTTTACCTCACGGCGATACTCACCGTCGTGTTGGCTCCGCTGGCCATCATGCGCCCGAAGCTGGTGCAGACGATGGTGGACGACCATATTTTTGTGGGCGACGTGCGGGGCATGACCATCTTGGCCTGCATCATTTTGGGGGTGTTGATTTTGGAGGTGGTGCTGCGCTATTTCTTTTTGTATTGGGCCGATTGGCTCGGGCAGGCCACCATCCGCGATTTGCGGGTGAAGGTGTTCAAACACGTCACCAGCCTGAATCTCAACTACTTCGACAAAACGCCCATCGGCCAAAGCACCACCCGCACTATCAACGACATTGAGGCCATCAACACCGTTTTTAGCGAGGGCAGCATTACCATTTTGGCCGATTTGATGACGCTGACTGCCGTGCTGTTCATCATGTTTTACACTTCGTGGAAACTGACCTTGGTGGTGCTCGTGGTGTTCCCATTGCTCATTTGGGGCAGTTATCAGTTCAAGGAAAGTGTGCGCAAGAGTTACGAAAAAGTGCGCAACCACATCGCCACGATGAACACTTTTTTGCAGGAGCGCATCAGCGGGATGCGCATCGTGCAGATTTTCAATGCCGAGGCGCACGAGGCCGAGAAATTTCGCCAAATCAACCGCGATTACACGTCTGCCAACTTGAAAGCCATTTTTGCCTACGCCATTTTTTTTCCGGTGGTGGACATCATCTCCGCGCTCTCGCTCGGCCTCATGGTGTGGTACGGCGCGCGCGGTGTGCTTTCCGATGAGGTCACGGTGGGTACTTTGGTCGCTTTTCCGCTTTACATTTCGATGTTGTACCGCCCGATTCGGATGTTGGCTGACAAATTTAACAGCTTGCAAATGGGGCTTATCGCCGCCGAGCGCGTGTTCAAATTATTGGAAAACGACGACAGGGTACAAAATTCCGGCAATCTCGCTCCCGAAAGGCTACGGGGCAAAGTCGAGTTCGATAACGTGCATTTTTCGTACAGCGACGATTTGGAAAAGGGTTCCATTTTACGCGGCGTTTCATTTGAAATAAAACCCGGCGATACGCTCGCCATTGTGGGCAGCACGGGCAGCGGCAAAACGACGATTATCAGCCTGCTCAACCGATTCTACGAAATTCAAAAAGGCCAAATCCGCATTGACGACCACGACTTGCGCGAATACGACGTGTTCGCGCTGCGCCGCCGCATCGCCGTCGTATTGCAGGATGTGTTTTTGTTTTCGGGTACTGTTTTGGAAAATATCACCCTCCGCGACTCGAATATTACGGAGGAACAGGTGGTGAAAGCTGCAAAGATGATTGGCGCCCACAAGTTTATCCAAAAACTACCGGGTGGCTATCACTATCAGGTGATGGAGCGCGGCGCCACGCTCTCCATGGGGCAGCGCCAGTTGATTTCGTTTGTGCGGGCGCTCATTTTCAACCCCGATATTCTCATTTTGGACGAAGCCACGTCGTCCATTGACCCCGAATCGGAGGCTGTGATTCAGCACGCCATCGAGACGCTCATCGCCAAACGCACGAGCATCATCATCGCGCACCGGCTCTCCACGATTCGCCACGCGACGAATATTTTGGTGCTGGAAAAAGGCGAGGTCAAGGAGTTTGGCTCGCACAATGTGCTGCTCGAACTGCAAGAGGGGAAATACCGGGAGTTGTACGAGAAGCAGTTTTTACAGGTGAGTGAGGCG
Source organism: uncultured Saprospiraceae bacterium (assembly GCA_964481485.1). Classification (GTDB taxonomy): domain Bacteria; phylum Bacteroidota; class Bacteroidia; order Chitinophagales; family Saprospiraceae; genus M3007. The sequence continues at coordinate 6,469 of CAYZVM010000090.1, forward strand.
TGAGTTTTGTTCAAATTTGGCTAAATTTGCACCATAAAAAAACGAGATTATGGAATCAAACCTGCTGTCCCGAATTACTTCTGAACCAAAAATTTGTCACGGCAAGCCCGTGATTCGGGGGCTGAGGTATCCCGTTGAGTCTATGCTGGAATTACTTGCCTCTGGAATGACCCATGAAGAGATTTTGGCCGATTATGAAGATTTGGAAGAGGAAGATTTGCAGGCTTGCCTGCTCTTTGCGGCCAAATCCGTTAAGATGAAACATGTTTCCCCTTTAGCCGCAGCATGAAATTTATAGTAGATGCCCATTGCCAAAATCATTGGCTCGCCTACTTCGCGAATTGGGACATGACGCAGTTCACACTTTGGAATTGCCCCATCGAAATCGAACAGATGACGAAGAAATCAATACACTTTCGTTGGCTGAACAGCGGGTAGTCATCTCAAAAGACTCTGATTTTTTCGACAGTTATTTTGGGAAACAAGAACCTTACAAGCTGCTCTATCTGACTATGGGCAACATTCGAAATAGCGAGTTGCTCACACTTTTTCAGAAAAACATTTTATCAATCGAACAAGAATTGATGAGCGCGGATGTCATAGAAATGAATCGGAAGGCCTTAGTTGTTATTCAATAATTGGCTTCCGCTCACTCTCTCGCCTTCTTGTACACCGGCACCGTCGAGCACGGCTCTCCGAACATAATGCTCAACGCCACGGGCTGCAATCGGCGCGTGATTTCGAGGTAGGCGGATGGTGGCACGGGTTTGTCGCTGCACCCTTTGATGACAATGCGTTTGCCTTCGTAGTCGTTGATATTCAGCGTGCTGAGTTTTTTCAGAAAAGCAATTTCGGCGAAAAGGTCGGGTGTCGTTTGGGCGATGTCGTTGGCAAAAGGCGCGGCGCAGGTAGCCACGAGCATATACGCCCACATCGGGATGATGGCATCGGCGGAGCAGAACACGGCGATGTTTTTACCCCGATATTGCGACCAGTCGTGTGCTTTCAAGGCTTCGCGGAAGTCTTTTTCCTTCAAAATCAATTCCATGAAAAGATAGTCCTTCAGGTCGAAGGGCACGACTTCGCCTACCGGGTAGATTTCCTCCAAATCAATGGTGACGAGGCCACTTTGGGCGACGCGGTTGACGAGCGGTTGTTCAAGCGTAGCTTCCATAAACGATGCATTGTGATTGGTTTAGAGTGGTTTAGAAAGTTTAGTCAATTGGCGGCGATCACTTCCTCTGCCGTAGGTATTTCCCCCACCGAATTTTCCACTTCCTTGAAATCTTTGGGCTTCGGCAAGTCGCCCAAACTATTGATGCCCAGATAGTCCATGAATTTTTCGGAAGTGGCGTAAAGCAACGGGCGACCTGGGCCTTCGCTGCGACCGGCGATTGTAACAAGTTCTTTTTCCAAAAGTTTCTGGAGGGCGTAGTCACAGTTGACACCCCGGATTTCTTCAAGTTCGGAGCGGCTCACCGGTTGTTTGTAGGCGATGAGGGCGAGTGTCTCCATCGCGGCTTGGGAGAGGCGTTTTTTGGTGGTCTGTTTGAGGTGGATGGCGACCGTATTGTGGTACGCGCCTTTGGTGAGAAATTGCCACCCGCCGGCGATTTCCACGAGTTCAAACGCAAAATCATCTTGCGAAAACTGCTCCCGGATTTCGCCAATAGCTGCCAAAATATCTGCTTCCGGCACCTCCGTCTGCAAGGCTTCTTCCAAAACCGATTTTATGTCCGCTGTCGCGATGGCCTGCGGCGAGGCAAAAACGAGGGCTTCGATGTGCTGCTTCATAGGGCAAAGGTAAAAATGGAGATTGGTAGTTTGGCGATTGGTTGTTTGGGATAAAAAAACGGCAGCCATTTCGCACAGGAAATGGCCGCCGTCGTGATTTTTTATCCCAAACTTGGTCAGTCTTTTATTTTGATGACCGGCTTTAAAATGTAGCCGCCGTTGCCGGTTTCGACGATGGACTGTTCGGCATCGAAGTCCAGCACGAGGGTGTTGATGTCAAGATTCAGCGATTTGTCAATCTTGATTTTCAGCCCCGATTGTTGGGCGCTGGGTGTTTGCAATGCGTGCAACACGCTGTCCACCATCACCGAGTTGTCGTCGCCGAGTATAAAGCGGACTTCTTTGAGCGTGTCGGAAGATACTGTGCCGGTGGCGAGCAGTGTGTCCACGCCATTTTGGAAGTCAAGCAGGTTGTAAATGCCCGCATTGGTGTTCAGCGTAACCCATTGGGCGGTGTCGCTGGCAGATTTGATGCGGACTTCCTTAATGTCCACGTTCACCTGTTGATAGTCGCCGGGACCGTCGGTGAGGCGGATATTGAGGGTGACGGAGCCTTTGTCGTCGTCTTTTTTGCAAGCAATGAAAGCGAAAAGGCCGAAGGCAATTGTGATTAACAGTGTTTTTTTCATGTTTAAAAACAAGTTGTCGTTAAAAAAATCGGATGCTGGAAATGGATTATCAATGGTGTTCAGACACCGGCGAATTGCCCCCAAAACGGCGTTGAGGTTGAAATATTTTTACAAAAACAAAAAACGGCTGCCCCCACTTTTTATGGGAACAGCCGTTTTCGGCGGTAGTTTTTTGAGCAAAAAGACATTACGAGTGCTGAAAAAATATCAACTCAACGGAAATTATTTCGCTGCCACGTCCCCGGTCAGAGCCAAAAAACAACATGAGCCATCCCCAACAAAGGGAATGACTCACGTTTGCCTTAAAATCAGCAAGGAATGGCGACGGTTTGCTGCCAATCGCCACTGTTCCCGACAATCGGGATTTATTTCAGGCGGCGTTCGTCGGATACGCTGAGTTTCTTGCGACCCTGCTTGCGACGGCGCGAGATGAGTTTGCGGCCGTTTTTGGTCGCCATGCGCTCACGAAAGCCGTGCTTGTTCTTGCGGGCGCGGCGGGAAGGTTGATAGGTACGTTTCATCGCTTATCGAAAAGTAAAGAATGTGCTGCAATTCAAAAATTGGAGCGCAAAGGTAATTTGCTTTCTCAAAAATCAAAGCACCGTATTTACAATTTTCAGAAAATAAGATGCTGGCTCAAAAGAAAAGCGATTCTACCGCCTGCCGTATCTCCATTCCACGCCGACGCAACCTTTGCCTGCCAAGGTTGACTTTTATCGCCGAACAGCCGCGGATGATAGGCACTCGGCACCCTGCGGGGGATGGATGCAACAAAATACCCGCATTTTGCACCATTGACATACCAAACGGCAAATGACAACAGTTTGCCACCGTCGGTAGCCCGATGGGTCTTTTTGGTCTAAACCCCTGAACCCGTTTGTGGTCGCCCCGCCATTTTTGCCCCGACAATCTTCGAAAAACAACAAAACTACTTGCTCTCAACTTTATGCACAAACACCTCCTGCTTCCCGCCTTGCTGTTTTTCAGCATCCTTCTTTCCGCACAAAATCCTTCTCGCGTCACCATCAAAGGCATCGTCGTGGATTCGACTGGCGAAGAAATCGTATTGCCGACCATCATGCTGTTGACCCCGGAAGATTCTACGCTCGTCAATTTTACGCGCGGCGACGACAAAGGTTCTTTTCAATTGAAAAATGTAAAAAACCAACCTTATTTGCTCAAAATCTCCTACGTCGGGTATTTGCCCCTGCAAATCCGAATCGAACCCTCGGCCACTGCTGTCAACGATTTGGGCGCGCTGCAAATCAAACCTATCACGACCGAACTGCTTGAGGTGGTGGTGAAAGCCGCCAAAGCGACCCTGAGCATTCGCGGCGACACCATCGAGTACGATGCGTCCTCGTTCAAAGTGCCGCCCGGCTCCACGGTGGAAGATTTGCTGCGCCGATTGCCCGGCATCGAGGTAGATGCCGACGGCAATATCCGGGCGCAAGGCAGGGACGTAAAACGGGTGTATGTGGACGGCAAGACCTTTTTTGGCGACGACCCAAAAGCGGCGACGAAGAATCTCGGCGCGGAGACGCTTTCTAAAATACAGGTCTATAACGAGCAGTCCGAGCAGTCCAGATTGACCGGCGTGGACGACGGCAAAAAAGAAAAAGCCATGAACCTGGAGTTGAAAGAAGAGTTCAAAAAAGGCTCTTTTGGCAAAATCACCGGCGCGGTCGGCACAGAAGACCGTTGGGCGGGCCGGGGCAATTTCAACAAGTTCAATTCAAAAGAGCAACTTTCCTTTATCGGCTATGCCAACAATATCAACCAAACGGGCGTGAACTGGGAGGACTACGGCGAGTTCAAGGGACAAAGCACGTTCAGCGATTTCGACAATGGCGACTTTGGGTTCAGCGGCGGCGGGCGCAATTTTTATTTCGGCGGCGACGATTCTCCGCTCAACAATTTCGACGGGCGCGGATTCACAAAAAACCACGGCGGCGGCGCAAACTACAATTTTGACAACAAAAAAGCCAAGTTCAACGCCAGCTATTTTTACAACCAGACAGCGCTCAACCTCGACCAATTCACCGAACGCCAAACACTCGTGGGCGAAGGCAACTCTTTTTTCAACTCCGATACGACGGGCAGGTACGAATTTCGCCGCAACCACAGCCTCAACACCCGTTTTGAAAAAGACTTGGACTCCAACAACATTTTGATAATCAAAGCCCAAACTCGGATCGGCCATTCCGATGCTAACAATCTGCAGTCGCAATATTTCTCCAACGAAAGCGGAACCCCGACGAACCGCCTGAGCACGGACAACGGCAATATTTTGGACTCTTGGCGGCTGACGAGTTCTGCCATTTTTCGCCACCGATTCAAGAAAAAAGGCCGCTCTTTTGCCGTCAGCGCGGGCTACAACAACAGCCGCTCGGACGGTACGGAAGACCTTTATTCTTTCAACTATTTCTTCGCCCCAGACTCTTCCCTGCAAATCCGCCAGATGAATGTCGGCGAAAACACGGCTTCTCAAGTCAAATCAAGTTTGCTTTTCACCGAGCCGCTGTCGAAAAAATGGTTTTGGGAGACGTTTTACAATTTCAGCAGTGCCAACAACAAAGTGGACCGCCAAGTGGCCGACCCCGAAACCAACGGCCAACGCATTGACAGTTTGAGCATTTTTTACAACAACGACATCCTCTACAACCGCTTTGGCTCCAGTATCCGCTATTCGCACGAGGGGCTGAATGCGTCGGTGGGTGCGGCGGCACAACAACTCAAACTGACCGGCGAATATGCCCGCGACCCCAACGCGCCGCTGCTCACGCCGCCCATCGAACGGACTTTCACCAATTTCACCCCGAACCTCGACATCAACTACGAGTTCCCCAGCAATATCTGGCTGGGCATGAACTACGGCTACAGCATTCGCGAACCGCAACTCAACGACCTCCAGCCCGTGCCCAATGTGAACAACCCGCTTTTCCGCACGGAGGGTAACCCCAACCTCGGGCCAGAGCGCAGCCACAGCCTCGGCCTCAACCTTAACTATTGGAATGCTGCCGCGCTTAGCAACGTCGGCATCGGCGCAGACTTCGATATTTTTGACAGCCAAATTGTTTACAATCAAACGATTGAGGTCATTGACAGTGTCGGTGTCCGCACCACCACGCGACCCGACAACGTGTCGGGCGGGCGCAGGTTCAATGCCTACATGTGGTCAAATTTTCCCATCGTAAAAACCAAATTGACCATGAACATCAACCCCAACATCAATATCGGCAACACGCCCGCCTTCGTCAACGGGGTGGAAAATGACACGCGCAACGAGGGCTACAACCTGCGCGTGGGCTTCAACTTTACCCCAAGTCCCAAACTCATTCTCGGGCTGAACGGCAGGTTGGGTTTCAACAACGTGACCTATTCGATAGAAGCGAGGCAAAACCAGAAAATCAAAAATCACGGCTCCGATGCGTCCATCAAATGGCAATTTGCCGACAAGTTCTTTTTGGAAAGCAATTTCAACTACTCCATTTATCGCAACGACCGCTTCGGCTTCGACCGCGACATCCCGATTTGGAACGCTTCTTTGCGCCGCCTTTTGGGCAAAAACAATCGAATCGAAATCCGCCTCGCAGCATTTGACCTGCTCAACCGCCGCGTCAGCATCACCCAAAGCGGTTCGCAGAACTTTGTCGTCCGCAACATCGCCCCCACGCTGGCGCGGTATTTCATGCTGAGCGCGACGTACAATATGCGGGGATATGAAAACAAATTGAGCAAAAATAATTGGTGGTAATGTGGGGTTTCTGGTTTCTGGTTGCTGGTTTCTGGTTGCGGGTTTTTGGTTGCGGCTACTTTTTGTCTTTCCGCAAGAATCCGTCCGCTCTGATTCAGCTCGCTGCATACTTACTTCGGCATTCAATATTCCTTGCTCATACACGATATTAAAAATCATGAAAAAAATACTGCTTTTCATAGCCTTTCTCTTCCCTCTCCTTGCTTCCGCTCAAGATGAGCAGCCGCCGCTCGAAGGCTACATCCGTTACCTCATTGTCCACAACTGGACAAAGAAAATGGCGGCGGTGGACTACCTTAGCCAGCAGCGCAAAGAACGCGTCGCTTATATGTGGGGCAACCGCTCCGAATGGAAGATGTACGCCAATTTTTACTTCACGCCCACCGCAAGCCGCTACGAGGACTCGGACGAATCTGCCGAAGCCGACGACGAGGGCTACTCTTGGCGTAAAGACTTGTACCAAATCAAGCGCGATTTTGAGAAAAACGCCACTTACGACGCGATGGAACTGCTCGGCAAAAAGTACATCGTGGAAGATTCACTTGTGATGCCGCAGTGGAAAATCCACAACGACCTCAAAGAAGTAGCCGGGCATCTTTGTATGAAAGCCTTTTGGCAGGACACGGTGAAACAACAGAAAGTAGTCGCGTGGTTTGCACAGGACATCCCGCACAGCGGCGGGCCCGAGCGTTTTTGTGGATTGCCCGGCATGATACTCGAAGTGGACGTGAACGACGGCGGCATGGTCATCACCGCCGACAAAATCGAACTGAAAAAACTCACCAACGAACTGGAACTGCCCAAAAAGGTAAAAGGGAAAAAAATTACCGAGGCGGAGTATCAAGGCATTTTAAGAAAGCACATGGAGGAAAGGCGAAAAGCAGAAGAGCCGTATTTTTGGGGAATACGGTATTGATTTTCAGACAATAAATTTGTCATTCTGTCGGAATCCGTCCAATCTGCGAGGGTACTCTACGAATGGATAGATTTCTACATGATGACAAAAAAGTGTTGCCGCCCGGCGAGATTCGTTCTCGCTGGGCGGTTTTCTTTTGCCTCCTTCCCACTTTTCTACACTGGCGCAGTGATTATGCCCACATCGTTTCCACATTTTCCCACAGTTTCGCTAGCAGTTCGATTTTTCAGAAAAAAAGCCGCTATTTTTTAAAGCAAATCTCCCTTTTTACAAGGCCCGCGTTCTCAGTTTTTGCCTGCAACTTTCCACTCAGCCAATTTTTTCTCAAATTTTAACATCTTTTATTTTTTATTTAAAACATTGAAAATCAAATTTTTAAAATTTTAAATGAAAAAATTGTGACAAAAAAATGAAAATTTGTGTCATTAAATGGGAAAATGTGGGAAAAGAATCTACATTTGTGGCGGTGAATTGTAGGCGTGTTCCCACAACACAAGCGTCTGTAAGGCTCACCAAGCAGAAATAATTTTTAATGGAGAGGATGAGGAAAGAGGGGGTGGAATGATGGAAATAATGGGATAATTGCCCATTGCCAAATTATCCCATTGCCCCATTGTCAAATTACTCCATTAAAAAAGTCCCACACTTAATACAATGCAACTCATAGGCGAATATCCTGTCGCCCTTGATGACAAGGGTCGTATGCGTTTGCCAACAGCGCTGCTTCGACAGTTGTCCGACCAGAAGGCGGACAATGGCGAAGGGGCGGGTTATGAGTTTGTAGTCAACCGGGGGTTCGAAAAGTGTCTCACACTTTACCCCAAACCGGTCTGGGACGGTATTACTGCCAAGTTGAGCCGTCTCAATCGCTTCAATGACCGGAACCGCGCCTTTATTCGCTCCTTTTACCTCGGTGCGTATCCTATTGCGACCGACAGCGCGGACAGAATTCTTTTGCAAAAACCCTTGATGGATTATGCCGGCCTCTCGAAAGAAGCGGTGCTCGTCGCTATGGACGACCGCGTCGAGATATGGTCGCCAGAAGAGCACGCCCGCGTCGCCGCTATGGATTCCAACTCGTTTGCCGACCTCGCCAATGACGTGATGGGCGGTGGCGCAGAAGGGGTAGGGGATGTAGAATTATGAATTCATAATTATGAATGATGAATTGCCCGTGTATAGCGTGCTCGCAAGCGGAGATAATTCATAACTCATAATTCATAATTAAAAAAGGTGTATCACGAAAGTGTCCTCTTGCACGAATCCATTGATAATCTGCGGGTTAGCCCCGGCGGGATTTATGTGGATGCCACGTTTGGCGGCGGCGGGCACGCACGGTTGATACTCGAAAAAATAGATGGCAAAGGCCATCTGTACGCCTTCGACCAAGACGAAGACGCGAAGCGAAACACTGAACAGCAGCCATTTTCAGCAAATCCTTCCTTCACGTTCGTCCACTCGAATTTCAGGTATTTGAAACGCCAACTCCGCGCCGAAGTCGTACGCCCAGGCACTGTGAACGGCATTCTGGCCGACTTGGGGGTAAGCAGTTTTCAGTTCGACACGCCAGAGCGCGGATTCAGTTATCGCTTTGAGGCCGAACTGGATATGCGCATGAACAAGCAGGACGGGCAAACAGCGGCTGATGTGCTGAATAGTTATGGTGTCGAGGAATTGCAGCGCGTGTTCAGCGAGCTCGGCGAGGTGCGCAACTCCAAAACGCTGGCGCACGCTGCGCTGCGATTTAGAGAGCAAAAGCCTTTTCGCACGACGGGCGATTTGGTGGATTTGTGCAGCAAAAACCTCATGGGCGAGCGGATGCGCTACTTGTCGCAAGTTTTTCAGGCGCTGCGGATGGAGGTGAACGACGAACTCGGCGCACTCGAAGATTTTTTGAAAGAAGCACATGAAATGTTGGCACCGGGCGGGCGATTGGTGGTCATCACATTCCATTCGCTCGAAGACCGCATGGTGAAGAATTTTTTGAAATCGGGAAACATAGAAGGCGAACTGGACAAGGATTTTTATGGAAACATCACGCGGCCTTTTGAACTTGTGACAAAGAAACCTATAGAGCCTTCGGATGAAGAAACCAAGCAAAATCCCCGCGCCCGCAGCGCGAAATTGAGAGCCGGGGTGAAAATTGGAAACGAACAAAACAAAACTCGATAATCCCGAAAGTGACAAAAACTTTGGAAAAAATGCGGACAATCTTCTTTTCATCCATCGTGCTGCTCGTCATTGGCTGCAGCCAACCGGCCAAAACCGCCGAGGTTGCCAAAACCATTTATCTCAACAGCAAAATGGTGGATTGCACAGGTGTCGCCCCGATGAAATGCCTCCAATACCGCGATACGCCCGACGGCGCATGGAAAAATTGGTATGCCAGCATAGAAGGTTTCAACTACGAGGAAGGCAATTTTTATACCCTCGAAATCAAAGAAGAAAAAGTCGCCAATCCGCCCGCCGATGGTTCGTCCATCAAATGGATTTTGGTGAAAGAAGTAAAAAAGGAAAAGGCACAATAGCCAAACACAAGACTCTATCATGGCAAACAAACTCTTGCAAGCGCTCAATGTCAGTCAGCACACGACCAACCTCGTGTTCGGCAATTTTTCTTATGTCATGTTCCTCGGTTTTTTGGGCATCGTCTATATCGCTAACGCCCATTTTGCCGAAAAAGGAGTGCGCCGCATACAGTTGTTGCAAAAAGAAATCAAAGAGTTGAAATGGGAATACACCTCTATAAAAAGTCAGACGATGTATAAATCCATGCAAAGCCAGATAGATGCAAGCCTCGAACCAGTAGGCCTCGACTTGGAAAACAAAGGGCCGAAGGTGATAGTCGTAAAATAATTATGAATTAGTAATTATGAATTATGGGCGTATAGGGTACTCGCAAGCGGCAATAATTCATAATTCATAATTCAAAATCCCTAATTCAAAATTCACAATTCAAACACAATGCTCAATATCAAAAACGAAGTCTTAGTCCGTGTGTATCTGGTGGCTGCCATGATACTGCTGGCTGCGTTTGTGATATTCGGGCGATTGTACCAACTCAGCGTCGTGGATGCCGACATCTGGCGCGCCAAATCTGACAGCCTCTATGTAAAATGGGTAGATGTGTACGCCGACCGGGGCAATATTCTGGCCGATGATGGCAGTTTGCTTGCTACCTCGCTGCCTTTTTTCGATGTGCATTGGGATGCAAAAGCCGAAGGGCTGAAACTCAACAAAGAGATTTTCAATACACAGGCAGTGGACAGTCTTGCATGGCTGCTCTCGACTTATATTGACCAACAATACACTCCGGGCGCCTACCGCGATTGGCTATGGAAACTCTACACCGCACCTGAGGACACACGCGGTATCCGTTACATCCCCATTGCCAAAGATTTGCCCTACAATAAAGCCCTGCTCGTCAAGACATTCCCCATTTTCCGCGAGGGGCGCTACAAGGGTGGATTTATTTTGGAACAAAAACCCCGTCGCGAGCGGCCATTCAAATTGTTGGCTCAACGCACTATCGGTTACACCCGCGAAGGCGCATTGCCCGTCGGTTTGGAAGGCACTTTTGACAAAGTGCTCGGCGGCTCGCTCGGCAAGCAACTCCGCATCCGTGTCCCCGGCGACGTGTATATCCCCGTCGGCGATTTGGCCGAAATAGAGCCCGAAGCCGGTGCCGATGTGATTACCACCTTGGACATCAACATCCAGGACGTGGCCGAAAATTCGCTGCTCAAAGCCTGCCAAACCCACGACGCCGACCACGGCTGCGCCATCGTAATGGAAGTGAAAACCGGAAAAATCCGCGCCATTGCCAACATTGGCCGCACGCCCGAAGGCTGGTGGGAAACCTACAATTACGCCGTCGGCGAGCGCGTGGAGCCTGGCTCCATGTTCAAACTCGCTTCTTTCATGGCTATGCTCGAAGATGGTTTTATCGGCGATTTTGAGCAACCCGTACCCGTTTTTAAAGGAAAAGTAAAAATTTACGAAGAAGAATTGATAGATGCGGTGCCGCACGGCTTGGACACGATGACCCTCAAACAAGTGTTCGCCATGTCGTCCAACGTCGGCACGGCCACGCTGACCCAGCAATTTTACGGCAAAGGTAAAGCCGCCAATTTCGTGGATCGCCTCCGGGGTTTTGGCCTCGATTTGCCCACCGACATCGAAGTGGGCGGCGAAGAAGCACCCGTCATCAAAAACCCGAACGACCCCAAAAGCGAATGGTCGGGCACCACGCTCCCGTGGATGAGCATCGGCTACGAACTGCTGCTCACCCCGCTGCAAATGCTCACATTTTACAATACTGTCGCCAACGACGGGCGCATGATGAAACCCTATATCGTGCAGCGCACCGAACGCTATGGCGAAGTGCTCAAAGAATTCCGCCCGACGGTGGTGAAACGCAGCATCGCATCCAGGACGACCATCGCCAAAGCAAAAGAACTGCTAAAATCTGTGGTGCAAAAAGGCGGTACCGCCGACAATATCCAGTCGGCCAACTATGCCATCGCGGGCAAAACCGGCACGGCGCAGTTGAACTACCACAAATTCAAAGCCAGCAAAGGCATTCGCCACCAAGCTAGTTTTTGCGGATTTTTCCCGGCGGACAATCCCGTGTACTCCTGTATCGTGGTCATCAGCGAGCCGGTGCGCGGCGGGTATCACGGCTCAGAAGTGGCCGCCCCGGTGTTCCGCCAAATTGCCGACAAATGTTTCGCCATGAAAGCCGAACTCCACGAGCCAGTGAATGCCCGCAAACCCGAACCGCTGAAAACCAACCAGTTGCCAACCTACGACGCAGGTGCGACGGCGGATATGGCCGAAAGTCTCGATTGGCTGGGCATCAACTTTTTTGAAGAAAAAGACCTGCCAGAGTGGACGGTGCTTGTGGCCGAGCACGGCGATTCATTGGTGATGAAAAACCGCACCGTGTCCGACAAAACAGTGCCTTCGGTCATCGGGATGGGGCTGAAAGACGCGATTTATCTGCTTGAAAACCGGGGCTGCCGGGTACGCGTGGAAGGCGTGGGCAAAGTACGGCGGCAAAGTTTGGCAGTGGGGACGCGGGCGAGTGGACAGACGTGTGTGTTGTATTTGGAATGAATCATGTTGTTGAAAATTAGATTTTTAAATTGCACTTTATGGAAAAGATAAGACTTTGGAAAGTAGAAGATTCTCAAATCAGAGAAATTAAATCTGCTCATTTAGATTTAGAAGAAAGACTTCATAAATCCATTGAACAAGATTTATCAATACTACTTCCAAATGCATTTTTAATTGGCTCAAAAATTAAAACTGACCATGACAAAGAAGTTGACTTGCTCGCGGTTGATAGTGAAGGTGATTTGGTGATTATTGAGTTAAAACGAGGAATGACACCTCGTGAAGTTGTAGCACAGGTTTTAGATTATACCGCTTGGGCAGCACTTCGCAGTGAGGATGATTTAAACGAAATGCTGCGGAGAAGAGGCGAAACAAGAACCGTTGAGGAGTTATTCAACGAGAAGCTTCCTAATTTCGAGTATGGGGAAGTCAATCAAAATCAAAAGATTTTGATAGTGGGAGCATCAATTGACCTAATTACAGAAAGAATTGTGCGGTATTTAGCTACGAAAGGCCTCTCAATAAACGTGGCAACTTTTGACTTCTTCCAAGAGGGTGAACACCGATTTATTGCTCGGAATTTTTTAATGGATGATGAAGTAGTAGCAGTTAATGAAAGACGTGATGTAAAAAGGGCAGGTCGTTTTGCAAAAAGACTTTTCCAGAATGGCAGTTTAAAGATTGGTGACGTAGTGGTTTTTGAACCAGCTAAAAAGCAAGGTTTTGAAGGAGACCCAAGAATTGAGGCCGAAGTTGTAAATTATGGTCAAAATTGCCTCAAACGTAGAACTGGTGATTCTCGGTTATATTCATTCAGTAGACTTAGATATGAATTAGTCCATGAATTGAATTTGCAAGGAATCAAAATTGGCTGGGGTTATGGGCAATGGGAGGAATGGACTACGATTAATGGTAAAAAACTCATTGAACTATAATCAATCCTGCTGTGACACTCAACCACCTCCTCCAAAACGTCCACATACTGGACACACACGGCGACCTCGCCGTCGAAGTCGGCCAAATCCGCTTCGACTCCCGCGCGGTGCAGCCCGGCGATGTGTTCGTGGCAGTTCGGGGAGCGCAGGTGGACGGGCATCAGTTCATTGACAAAGCGATAGAAAAAGGGGCGGTGGCGGTCATTTGCGAGCAGTCATTGGAGTCGTTTTTACCCGCCAAATTTTTAACGACGGCGGGAAAAGTCATTTTGGTGCAGGTGGAGGATTCAGCGGAAGTTTTGGGAATAATGGCCTCCAATTACTTCAACAACCCCTCCAACGACCTCCAACTCATCGGTATCACCGGCACCAACGGCAAAACCACCGTCGCCACGCTGTTGTGGCAACTCTTCACCCGGCTGGGATTCAAATGCGGGCTCATCGGCACGGTGGAAAATAGGGTAGGGGAGGAAGTCATCCCGGCCACCCACACCACGCCCGATGCGGTGCAACTGCACGGGCTGCTGCGCCAAATGGCCGATGCCGGATGCTCGCACGTGTTCATGGAGGTCAGCAGTCATGCCGTGCATCAGCGGCGTATAGCCGGGGCGACTTTTGCGGGCGGCGTGTTCACCAACTTGACCCACGACCACCTCGATTACCACAAAACCTTCGCCGAATACCGCGATGCCAAAAAGAAGTTCTTTGACGATTTGCCCAAAAATGCATTTGCGCTCACGAACGCCGACGACAAAAACGGCGCGGTGATGCTGCAAAACACAAAGGCCGAAAAATGCACCTACGGTCTCAAAAAAACGGCGGACTTCAAGGCTAAAATATTGGAAAACAGCCTGAACGGCCTGCATTTGGAGTTGGACGGCACAGAAATCCACGCCCGCATGATTGGCGAATTCAATGCCTACAACCTGACGGCGGCTTATGCGGTGGCGCAGATTTTAAGCGCGAAACCTTATAGGTTTTCAAAACCTATAAGGTTTGAAAAGACTGACATCCTCGCCGCCCTCAGCGATTTGCGCGGCGCAGAAGGCCGGTTCGACTACATCAACCATCCTGCAAAACCCGGCTGCATCGGCATCGTGGATTACGCCCACACCCCCGACGCGCTCGAAAAAGTGCTCGAAACCATCCAAAAACTCAAGAAAAAAACCTCCCGCATCATCACCGTCGCTGGCGCGGGCGGCGACCGCGACAAAACCAAAAGACCCCTCATGGCGCAGGTGAGCGCCCGCCTCAGCGACCAACTTATCCTGACCTCGGACAATCCCCGCACCGAAGACCCGGGGGGCATTCTTCGCGACATGGAGGCAGGCCTGGATGCCGAAGGATTGAAAAAAACGCTCGTGATTCAAGACCGCGAACAAGCCATCAAAACGGCGGTTCGGCTGGCTGGGCCAAACGACGTGATTCTGGTGGCTGGCAAAGGCCACGAAAAATACCAAGACATCAACGGGGTGAAACACCCTTTCGATGACAAACAAGTTCTTTTGAAAATGATGAGTTATTAGTTATCGGTTATTAGTTGTCGGTCTTAGGTTTCTCGGCAACTAACAACTGATAACCAGTAACCGATAACCAATAACCAATAACAAGATATAATAGTGGAGGGACTATTATTTTGAGCAGGTTGCGGGGCGATGCAATATCGCCCCACAGCCGAATTTG
>CAYZVM010000090.1:21400-22715 GCA_964481485.1 uncultured Saprospiraceae bacterium
CTATTATTTTGAGCAGGTTGCGGGGCGATGCAATATCGCCCCACAGCCGAATTTGAAGCCTCTATTATCCAATTACCCTATTACCCCATTAGCATATTAAGACAATGCTCTATTATCTTTTTGATTACTTAAAAAACGCTTACGACCTGCCAGGGGCTGGGTTGTTCCAATACATCTCGTTCCGGGCGGGATTGGGTGTGATATTGTCGCTGGTGATATCCATCATCATTGGCAAGCATATTATCAATTGGTTGCGCTCTATGCAGATAGGCGAGACGGTACGCGACCTCGGTCTGGCCGGGCAAACCTCAAAAGCAGGCACACCGACGATGGGCGGCATCATCATCGTAGCAGCCACGATGATACCCTGTTTGCTGTTGGCGCGATTGGACAATGTGTACATTCTGCTCATGCTTTTTTGCACTGTTTGGATGTTTGCTATTGGGTTTATTGATGACTATATAAAGGTTTTTAAAAAGGATAAACAGGGTTTGAAGGGTGTTTTCAAAATAGCGGGGCAGGTTGGTTTGGGGTTGATAGTAGGCGTGACGATGTTGCTGAATGATGAAGTGGTGGTGCGCATGGATCCAAAAGCGGCTGAACAACACGGATATGAAGTGATGGAATCCTTGTTTGTGAAAGATAGAACGGAGGCCGATACCTACAAAGAGATCGTTTATGTGAAAGCCCCGATTACGAATGTGCCGTTCTTTAAAAATAACGAATTGGACTATTCGCGGCTGATGTGGTTTCTTGGTGACAATGCACGGGGGCTAAGCTCGATACTCTTCGTCGTCATGGCTATTTTAGTTATCACCGCGGTCAGCAATGGTGCTAATTTAACAGACGGCTTAGACGGACAGGCGGCGGGAGTTTCAGCGATAGTAATTGCCGCGCTGGGCATTATGACCTATATGAGCGGCAACTCGGTGGCGGCGGACTTTCTTGGCATTTTCTATATCCCGTATAGTGGCGAACTGGTGATTTACATCGCTTGCTTGCTTGGTGGCTGTCTCGGTTTTTTATGGTACAATGTCTTTCCAGCCCGCGTATTTATGGGCGACACGGGCAGTCTGACGTTGGGCGGCATTATCGCGGCATTGGCGATTATTATTCGGAAAGAGTTGTTGATTCCTGTTTTGTGCGGTGTGTTTTTGATAGAAAATCTATCGGTCATCATGCAGGTTTGGTATTTCAAATACACGAAGAAAAAATACGGCGAGGGTAGAAGGATATTTCTGATGGCACCGCTGCATCACCATTATCAGAAACAGGGCTATCATGAGGTTTCGATTTCTATTCGTTTTTGGATTGT
>CAYZVM010000091.1:0-4338 GCA_964481485.1 uncultured Saprospiraceae bacterium
GGATGCTCTCGCAAAATTTTGAATACAGCGATTTGCCGCCCGCGCTGTATTTGCTCCGCATCCGAGCCGGAGAAAAAACGGCTTTTAAAAAAGTGATGATTCAGCGGTAATTTTGGACAGCCGCAGAAGTTGATAAAAAACTGAAAAGGGTTGATGGGATTTGATGGAACGGTCGTTGGGACATCAATTTTCATCAGCCTTTTTCAGCCTAATTTTACACACTAAACCAACAATTTATGAAAAAATCTACCCTCCTGTTTACCTGCCTTTTTTTGTTGTGGAACACCCTCGCCACAGCCCAAACCATCACCCAATTAGGGGTACCTTTTGTGCATGACAATACATTCGACCTGATGCAAACGTCAGACGGCCATTTCCTGACCACCGGCACAAAAGCCTCGAACAGCATTCTTTACAAGACCGACTGTGCCGGGGACATCATCACCCAATTGGAAAAGAGTTTCGCCCCGTATCCTGTGTTGCTGTTCGATGCGGTCGAATTGCCCGATGGCAGCATCGTGGCCGTCGGTTATGCAGCGCTTGTGCAAACTCCGACGGACACGCTCGACCACCTCGTGCTGCTAAAAACCGATGCTGCGCTCAACGAAATTGCGTTCGCGCATTACCCCTTGTCGGACAAAGACGTGCGGGGGCAATCGCTGGCGGTGGGGCAAGACGGCACCTTGCTTGTTTATGGAGAAATTCGGGGGGCGTCCATTGACTTTTGGGATCTGTTTTTTCTGCGCGTCAATCCGTTCACCCTGCAGCCAGCCGCCGCCCCGGTACTTTACAATTTTGGGGTGGACAATGCGGAGCATATCGTCCCGCTGGACGACAATGCGTTTTTGCTCTCCGGCTCCAGCCTGATTGGCAATATTTTTCTCCCCGAGACAATGATAAACAACCGTTTGGTGACATTGAAAGTGGACGGACAGGGTACTCTGATTTGGCAATATTTCTACCAAAATATCTATAAAGGGAAATATGGTTTTTGCAAATCGGGCGGCGTGGCCACACACCCCAACACTGGCAATATCATGATGACCGGGGTTATTTATTCCGGCGCGCCCGACTCGTTGGTTGACCCGATTTATATCCTGCTCGACGCGCAAGGCGTACCGCTCGACACGGCTACCGAAATGATACCCGGTCGGCAAAATTTATTCAAAACCATCACCAACAGCGGCGACTATGGCGCTTATTTGTCGGTGGGCGAAACTGCTCAACCCGCTGGTTATTCCACATTGCTGTTGTCAAATCCCAAAGAAATTGGCAATCAGATTGTCTATGCTTTTTCTCTCAATGACACCATTACTCCTGTTTCCCTCCGTGACATTATAGAAGTATCGGGCAATCGTTTTGCCTTCGTCGGCACCTTGCCCGACAACGCGCTCAACTTCGCCATCACAAATATTCTCCTCGCAACGCCCGACCTCTCCGACATTGAAGTCCTGTACCAAAACTGCGCACTCGTCGCTTCTTTTAATTCTCCCAACCCCTCTTATCAATGGTATCTTGACGGCCAGCCGGTGCCGGGCGCCACAGCGGGTGTTTATTTCCCTGTGCAATCGGGCGAATATCAAGTGGAAATAACGGACAACATCGGCTGCGTCGGAATATCAGATATGCTGACTGTCACATTGGTCAGTGCAAGTTTTGACCTGAATGCTGATGCTGGGGCGTATCATTTTACAAATACGTCCGTCGGAGCCACGTCCTATCTTTGGGATTTTGGCGACGGCCAAACCAGCACGGAAACCAATCCCGTCCACACCTACGAAATATCTGGGCCTTACCCAGTCACCTTGATTGCTTACGGGCCGTGCGACGCTGACACGTTTACCAACACGATAGTTGGCGCGAACGAACCCTCGTGGCTCGCCCAGTTTAGGCTTTTCCCCAATCCAAACACGGGCGTTTTTTCTTTGGAAATAAACGGCGAGCCACAAGACGAACTGGCCGTCGCGTTTTTTCATTCGACGGGCCAACTCATTGAGCGACAAACTTTTGGTTTTCAAACAGGAAGGTTGCAGTGGCGGTTTGAATTCGGTGATTTGCCGTCAGGCATGTACCTGCTGCAAATACAGGCAAAAGGTGAGGCGAAGTATGTGAAGGTGGTGGTGAAATAAGTAGTCGAGCAAAATAAAACCGCAGAGGCGCAAAGACTTGATTCTCAAAAACTCAGTGTCTCTGCGCCTCTGCGCTGAAGTTAAAATGCTGTTGCAGCACCTCGTTTTTTACCCTTTCAGCCCCAATCCGGCCTTCTCCGAAATTTCCATCATCCGGTCAATAGACTTCACTCCTTGCTCTATAACCCACTGAGGCAGTGTGATTTTGGGCAATTCGTATTCCATACACAGATAGAGTTTTTCCATGGTGTTGCGTTTCATGTGCGGGCAATCGTTGCAGGCGCAATTGTTGTTCGGCGGCGCGGGAATGAACGTCTTGTGCGGGCTGGATTTTTGCATCTGGTGCAAAATGCCCGCCTCCGTGGCGACGATATATTCCTGCGCTGAATCGCTGATGGTGTACTTCAACAGCCCGGTGGTGCTGCCGATAAAATCGGCCATTTCGAGAATGTGCGCCTCGCACTCCGGGTGGGCGATAAACTTGGCGTTGGGGTGGCGGTTTTTTAATTTCACAATGCGCTCGTGGCTGAAAATCTCGTGCACCATGCAAGCGCCGTTCCACAGCACCATGTCGCGCCCCGTTTTTTTGATGAGGTAAGCACCGAGGTTTTTGTCGGGCGCGAAGATGATGGGCTGGTCTTTCGGGATGCTCTCGATGACGGCCACCGCGTTGGTGCTGGTGCAACAAATGTCGGTCAGCGTTTTCAACTCTGCCGTGCAGTTGATGTACGAGACGACGATATGGTCGGGGTATTTTTCCTTAAATTTTTTAAACAAATGCGGCGGGCAGGAGTCGGCGAGTGAGCAGCCGGCTTTTAGGTCGGGGAGCAGCACTTTTTTGTTGGGCGACAACATTTTGGCCGTTTCGGCCATAAAATGCACCCCGGCAAACACGATAATGCCGGCCTCCGTGGCGGCGGCTTTTTGCGAAAGGCCGAGCGAATCGCCGATGTAGTCTGCCACATCCTGAATCTCGGATTCTTGATAATAGTGCGCCAATACGATGGCATTTTTCTCTTTTTTCAGGCGGTTGATTTCGGCCACGAGGTCAAGTTCGGGGTCTACTTCGAGGTCGAGGTAGCCGAGGCGGTCAAGTTTTTGGGCAGCGGAAGCGATGGAGGCAGTCATGTGATATTGAGTATTTTTTATTTTCAGAGAAACAAAATTACGACGATTTGGGTCAAAGGTGTTTGGTCATAAAAATCGCATCAAAGTAATCCTCAAAAACGTGTTTGGGCTTTATCCGCAATTCAATATGCTGAAAACCAGCATTTTGAACACCCATCAACCAATAACCGATAACCAATAACTACTTACCGAGAATGCTTTATCATTGCGGTTATTTAGAACGATATGATTGCTCACAACCCAAAATCGTGGTTTTCTTGGCCGTTCCATTTTCACCGCTCCGACACTGCCCGTCGGCTGTCCTTATGGATATTGGCCGTTTGCGCTTACTCTGGCGTGGTCGCTTGGCTCGAATTGGAAGTCTGGCGGCTGAGCGAGACCAGCCATGTCCGCAATATCTCCATCATGCACACGCTGCTGGGGTTTGTCATTTCATTTTTACTGGTGTTTCGCACCAACACTGCTTACGAACGCTGGTGGGAAGGCCGCAAACTCTGGGGTGGTTTAGTGAATAGCAGCCGCAACTTGGCGATGAAACTCTCGACCATGTTGCCCGCAGAAGACCCGCAACGCGCCTTTTTCCGCAAAGTCATTCCGGCCTACGCTATCGCCCTGAAAAACCACCTGCGCAGCGAAGAAACCCGCATCGAACTCTTCAGCGACCTGCCAGAGTATATTCAGGAAAAACTCGATTTGGAAAAGCACATCCCCAACCAAGTCGCCTCGCTCATGTACCGCAACGCGCAGGATTTGCTGGAAGAAAAGAAAATCACCGGCGAACAATTGTTGTTCATCAACGCTGAATTACAATCATTTACGGACATTTGTGGCGGATGCGAGCGCATCAAAAACACCCCTATCCCTTATTCTTATAGCGTGTTCATCAAAAGGTTTATTATTTTTTACGTCGCTACCTTGCCCTTTGGTTTTGTGTTCTCATTGGGCTATCTGGTGATACCAATCGTCGGGTTCATCTTTTATGTGCTGGCCAGTCTCGAACTGATTGCCGAAGAAATCGAAGAGCCTTTTGGGGCGGATGAAAATGATTTGCCATTGGAAAAAATGGCGCGGAGCATTCAGA
>CAYZVM010000091.1:4438-22543 GCA_964481485.1 uncultured Saprospiraceae bacterium
TTTCCCACAGTTTTGGCTTGGCGTATTGCTATGCTCGCTGGCTTCATTGCAGGAGCGGCCTACTTTGCCACGAAGCGAGAAGGGAATTGGTTTTTGCTTACGACCCTTTTCGTTGTAGCCGCTATCATTGCTGCGTTCAGCCTGTTCCGTTATGTCAATGATACGAACCGCCGCTTGGCGCGGTTCTTTGAGAGTGTGCGTTATTCCGACTTCGCTATCCGTTTTTCTTCTGCCAAAGAAAAAGGCGATTCGTTCGCCGATGTCAATCGCCAGTTCAACGAAGTGCTCGAAGCCTTCCGCCAAACACGCGCCGAAAAAGAGGCTAACTTGTTGTTTTTGAACACTATCGTCCAACACCTGAGCACTGGCTTGCTTGCGTTCGATGCCTCTATGGCTGTGCTGGTGTCCAACAACGCTGCTTTTCAATTGCTCGGCGTATATCGCCTACACCACCTCAATGATTTGCCCGAACACCACAAAACGCTCATCCAGTTTGTCCAGAAACTGACCACAAAAGGGAAAATCCTTTATCAGCCGGAGGCGGGTCGGCAACTCTCCGTGCAGGGTGTCAGTGTCAACCTGCAAGGCCGCGCCGTCCGGTTGCTCACCCTTCAAAACATCCACCCCGAGCTGCAGCGCAAGGAAGTGGACGCTTGGCGCAACCTGACCCGGGTATTGCGGCACGAAATCATGAACTCTGTCACCCCCATAGTCTCGCTCGTGGAGACGGCGCAGGACATCGTGCAGCATGATTTGCCCCAAAATGCCGCCTCTGCCGACCTTTCCGAAGCGCTCGAAGTGGTGGCTGCACGCAGCCGGGGCTTGGTCAATTTTGTGGAGGCCTACCGCAGCTTCACCGCCATACCGCAGCCAAAATTGGAAGATATTCCCGCCAAACAGCTGCTTGACCGCGTGGTATCGTTGGTTGTAGCCGAACATAAAGATTTGAAAATCAAAATAGAAGCCTTTGTGCGACCCGAAACCCTCAGCCTCCGGGCCGACACCGCCCAATTGGAAATGGTGCTGTTGAATTTGGTAAAAAATGCCCGCGAGGCAATGAACGGCAACACAAACGAGCACCGAACAACGAGCACCGAACAACGAACAACAAACAACGAGCAACGAATAACCTTCCGGGCTGGCGCCGACTCCAAAGGCCGTGCTTTTATCGAAGTGGAAGACAATGGCCCGGGCATTCCGCCCGAATTGCTGGAAGAAATTTTCATTCCTTTTTTCACCACTAAGCCCACCGGCACTGGTGTGGGTCTCAGCATCTCGCGCCAAATCATGCAGTTGCACGGGGGCGATATCCGGGTGAGTTCGGCGATGGGTGGCGGCACGCGGTTTGTGCTGGAGTTTTGACCGATGTGCCGCAGAAATTTCCACCGTCGCGCCCTTTTCACCAGAAAGGACACAACACGCTGAAATTCAGCCCCAAACTCGCCGCCGTTTTTCAGCAAGAAATTTTATTTGGGCAAAAAAACCTCTCATTTTCAATTTGTTATCAAAAAAGACAGGAAAAAAGTTTGAGCATCCCTTGCACAGCACGGAAGCTCGCTCTACATTTGCGGCCTCTTTGGACAAAGGGGCATTTTTTTCAAGTTTGAAGTTCGGAATTGTTCCGGGCAAACTTCAAACTCCGAACTTCAAACTTTTTAATTCAACAACAATGGATACGCTGAGCTATCGGACTAAATCCGTCAGTGCGGAAAAAGCAGAGCGCAAGTGGTACGTCGTGGATGCCGAAAACCAAGTGACTGGTCGCATCTCCGCCCACATCGCTGCCATCCTGCGCGGCAAAAACAAGCCGTCGTACACACCGCACGCCGACACTGGCGATTACGTTATCGTCATCAACGCCGACAAAGTGCGCTTTACCGGCCACAAATGGGAGCAAAAAGAGTACAAAAACTACTCGCACCACCCGGGCGGCCTCAAAATCACCCTCGCCGAGGAAATGCTCGTAAAGCACCCGGAGCGCATCATCGAACGCGCCGTGAAAGGGATGCTGCCCAAAACCAAACTGGGCAACGCCATCGTGAAAAAACTTTACGTCTATGCCGGCCCCGAACACCCCCACGCCGCGCAAAAACCAGAAGCAATCAAATTTTAATGAGATAATGGGATAGAGCGGGATAGTTGAAATGTCAAGTCACTACTATCCATCCCATCCCATTATCCCTTTATCCAATTATCACATTATCCAATTCAAAAACATGGAAATGATAAATGCCATAGGCCGCCGCAAAACAGCAGTTGCGCGTGTCTATCTGATGAAAGGGGAGGGCAAGGTCACGGTGAACGGCAAAGACTACCGTGAGTATTTTCCCCAAATACATGTGCAACACAACGTGGTGGATCCGTTCGCCGTAGTGGGCGTAGAGAATATCTACGACTTGAAAGTGAACGTGCGCGGCGGTGGCTACAAAGGCCAGGCCGAAGCCGTTCGTATGGGGCTCAGCCGTGCACTGGTCAAACTCAACGAGGAATTCCGCTCGCCGCTGAAGGCCAAGAAATTCCTCACGCGTGACAGCCGTGCCGTCGAGCGTAAAAAATACGGTAAGCCGAAAGCCCGCAAGCGCTTCCAGTTCTCAAAACGCTGATTCTATGTTGACTTGGCTATTTGTTGATTCGTTGATTTTTCAGCGAATTCAACAATCCCCCAATCAACGAATCAATAAATCAACGAATCAACAAAAATTCACTTCTCATGCAGAAGCCCACATATAAAGAACTCCTTGACGCTGGCTGCCACTTCGGTCACCTGCGCAAAAAGTGGAACCCCAAAATGTCTCCATATATCTTCTTGGAACACAAGGGCATCCACATCATTGACCTCAACCGCACAGTGGAAATGCTGGAGCGTGCCGCTATTGCCATGAAAGCAATGGCCAAAAGCGGCAAGAAAATCATGTTCGTCGCGACCAAAAAGCAAGCCCGCAATATCGTGCAGAAAGCAGCCGAAAGTGTCGGTATGCCTTTCGTGACCGAACGCTGGCTCGGTGGCATGATGACCAACTTTGCCACCATCCGCAAATCGGTGAAAAAAATGCAGAGCATTGAACGGATGCTTTCCGACACTTCGCTCACCAGCATCACCAAAAAAGAACGCCTCACCCTGAGCCGCGAACACGCCAAAATGTCGAAGCACTTTGGCGGTATCGAGCAACTCAACCGACTCCCCTCGGCGGTTTTCATCGTGGACATCCACCACGAACACCTCGCCTTGGCCGAAGCCCGCAAACTCGGCGTGAAAACCATCGGTATGGTGGACACCAACTCTGACCCAACACTGGTGGACTTTGCCATCCCCAGCAACGACGACGCTTCAAAGGCCATCGCTTTCATTACCAACTATTTGGTGGAAGCCATCCGCGAAGGCTTGGAAGAACGCAAAGCTGTGAAGGCCGAAGACAAAGAAGTCGTGGCAGAGGCTTAAATCCTCCTCGTTCGGGCACAAAGCCTTTCCGTCATACTCCATCTCCATCTCACATTGACGGACAATGCGCAAGTGACCTTAATCTTTCCTTAATACAAGGAAAAAACGTGGCAGTGCCAAGGCATCTACCTTTGCACGCCAAACAATCAACATTCAATAACTCAACATTCAACTGAAATAATGGAAATGGTAAAAGTTTCTGCTTCCGATATTCAAAAGCTCCGAGAAATGACCGGGGCTGGCATGATGGACTGTAAAAAAGCCCTCGAAGAATCCACAGGTGACTTTGAAGCCGCACAAGATTGGCTCCGCAAAAAAGGCATCTCCAAAGCAGCAAAACGCGAAGACCGCGAAGCCAAAGAAGGCGTGGTGGTGGCCAAAACCAACGCCGACCAAACGCGCGGCATCGTGGTGGCGCTCAACTGCGAAACTGACTTCGTGGCCCGCAACGACAACTTCATCACCCTGACCAACAAAATCGCCGATATCGCCCTCGAAAAAATGCCCGCTACGCTCACAGACCTGCTGGCACTGTCCTTCGATGGCGCGGTGACTATCGGTGAAAAAGTAGCCGAGCAAACTGGTATCGTTGGCGAAAAAATCGAACTCACCCGCTACGAGCATATCGAAGCACCGTCCGTGCTGACATACAACCACTCGAACAACAAACGTTCGGTGCTGGTCGCCCTCAGTCTCACCGGCCACGACGAAGCTGGCCGCAACGTGGCCATGCAAATCGCCGCAATGGGCCCTGTGTCGGTCAGCAAAGACGACATTGACCCAAAAATTGTGGAGAAAGAAATCGAAATCGGCAAAGAACTCGCCCGCAACGAAGGCAAAGCCGAAGAGATGCTCGAAAAAATCGCGCTCGGTCGCCTCAACAAGTTCTTCCAAGACAGCACATTGCTCAGCCAAAAATATGTGAAAGGCGACGGCGAAACGGTGGACCAATACCTAAAATCTTTGAATAAAGATTTGACTGTCAAAGTGTTCAAACACGTTTCGCTCTAAAATCCTTTTTGGTTTTTGGATTGATAAAACAAAATAAAAATAGAGCGGCAGTCACCTGTCGCTCTATTTTTTTTGTCATTTTGAAAAGGCCGTTTTATTGAACTTGCCGCTCTAATTTCCTTCTCCGCATATACTCGCGGAACGAAATCATGCGCTCCTGCTCCTCATCCCAGAGTTTGTTGAACACGCAGCGCAGACTTTGCCAAAAGGTGATTTTGTTCGCCACAGCATCCAGCACAGGATTTTCGTTGTGGCAACGGGCAAGTTGGTAATTGGGTACCAACGGGTTCAGGTGGTGGATGTGGTGATAGCCGATATTGCCCGTGAGCCAGTGCATCCATTTGGGCAGTTTGTAATAAGTACTGCCCTGCACGGCGGCGCGGATGTAGTCCCACTTATCTTTCCACTGTTTGTAGGTCGTTTCGTGCTGGTGTTGCACATAAAAAAACCAAACGGCGATGATGGCAAAAAACAGCAAAATCGGCAGATGCACAAACACAAAAGCCTCATAGCCAAGCAATAATATTATGCCCACATGAACAGCCAGCAGCAGCAGGTTATGTTTGAGCAAAGAGCGGCGGGCGTGTTCCCAGCCTTTCATTTTGATAAGCGGGAAACGGCTGTGGACGAGCAAGTACCAAGCCGGGCCGATTACGAACAAAATCGGTGCGCTGCGAAACAACAGGTAGCGCACCTTGTCGAGGCGGCTCAGGCTTTTGAATTCATTGACCGTCAACAAGTTGATGTCGCCGATGTCGCGGTGTTCCCACAAAATGCCGTTGTGCCCGTGGTGAAAATTGTGGCTTTTCGCCCAATAACGATATGGCATAAAACTCAGCAAGCTGCAAATCTCGCCGATGATGTCGTTTGCCTTGCGCGAGGTCGTGAACGATTGGTGGCCACAGTCGTGCTGGATGATGAAGATGCGCACGAGAAAAAACGCGTTCACCACCGCCAATGCCAGCGTAAACCATACCGACACGTCGAGCAGCAAATACATAGCCACCCAAATAGCCACAAAAGGCAAAAAAGTGTTGAGGATTTGTATGACAGCCTTTTTCGTGTCGGGAAGTTGGTAGGCTTTCACTATGGCAGGCAAACGTTGCAAAAGTGCGGGGTCGTAGTTAGGCAGTTTGATATTACCCATTTGAATAAGAATGTGTTATGTTGTACAATGAAGCAGCAAATTTGAAATCAGCCATTCATTGTGGTGATATTTATTTTTGCAAAAACAAAAATGCCGAGCTCGGAATAGCGGGCTGGCATTTTTTTTAAGGCGGTCAAAAGTCTGACATTTATCCGAAATCTAATTCATCCGGCATCCTAATTTTCCAGCAACTGTCTTACCCATGCCGATTTCGCTCTTCAGAACTCTCCTCAGCACGTTCCGTCGGCTGCGCTACCCCGGCAGCCTGACCTATTGGGAAAGACGTTATGCCACGGGCGGCAACTCCGGCACTGGCTCTATCGGGCGGCTGGCGGCTTACAAGGCCGAAACAGTCAACCGATTTGTGCGGGAATATAACATCCAATCGGTGATAGAGTTCGGCTGCGGCGACGGACAGCAACTCCGGTTGGCCGATTATCCTTCATACATGGGGCTGGATATTTCTGAAACAGCGGTCAAGCAATGCCGCGCAGTTTTTGCCCACGACACCTCCAAAAAATTCGAAGTTTACAAACCTAAAAATTTCAACCCCGCTGGTTTTCAGGCAGATATGACACTTTCGTTGGAAGTCGTTTTTCATTTGACAGAAGACGAAACTTACCAACTTTACCTCCAGCACCTGTTCGCAAGCGCCCGCCGATGGGCAGTGATTTTTTCTTCCAATGAAATAGACACGACGGGCGGCATTTTCCCGCACTTTCGCCCGCGCCATTTCACGCCCGATGTGCCGCCGGGCTGGGTGCTTCGCCAACATATCCCCAATCCACATCGCGACATCAGTTTGTCGGATTTTTTCTTTTTTGAAAAAACGGGGCATGAACTCGTCGAAATGACGGGTGACGTGTGAACGCCGCATCCTACCTTCGGGGCGTTGTTTTACTTCCCAGTCCATGAAAAGTTTTTTACTCCTGGCGCTCGTCGCCTCCGCCTTCCCTGTTTTTGCCCAAAACCACCACCGCTACCACGTCCGCCAAGACGCCTCCGGTGCCAATGACGGTGCCAACTGGCAGGATGCTTTCACCGATTTGCACGCGGCTTTGAATATCTCACACCCCGGTGACACCATCTGGGTGGCGGCAGGCACTTATGTCACCTCTCCCACTGGCGACCGCAGCGTGTCGTTCCAACTTAAAAGTGGCATCCGCGTTTATGGCGGCTTTGCTGGCACCGAAACCGCGCTGTCTGAGCGCGATTGGGTGGCGCACCCCACGATATTGAGCGGTGCCATCAGCGGCATTTATCATGTGGACGACGCGCGGCACATCATGTTTGTGGCGAACCCGGACAGCAGCACGACGGTGGATGGGCTGGTTTTCAAGAATGGATTTTCGGATTCAAACAACAGCTTGCAAGGCGGCGCGGCTCTGTTCGTGCTGGCCGAAGATTCCATTTTTTGGAAATCTGAAATGCGCATCAGAAACTGCCGTTTTGACATTAACAGGACGACCAAAGCCGGTGGGGCGGTGCGGGTTTCGTGCCATGATGCAGATTTTACCCTTTTTGAAAACTGCATTTTCAACTACAACGAGGCAGAGGCTGGCGGTGCAGTTGCTGTCAATGCCTACCGAATTTTCACCCAATTTATTGATTGTCAGTTTTTTCAAAATGAAGCAGAAAGCGGCGGCGGCGCGGTTTTCCTAAACGGCACTTTCAATGCCGCCCGTTTTATGGGTTGCCATTTTGAAAAAAACACGTCAGCGAAATTCGGTGGCGGCGCGGTGTTGCACGAAGGCGCAGGTTTGCCCGGCAAAAGCATTTCTTATTCAAATTGCCATTTTGTGGAAAATTGGTGCCCGATTGTGAACAACAATAATACGGCAGGCGGTGCGCTCTATCTGCGCATTTTGGGGGGCGCTGACACAGTTTCGATGGAGCATTGTGTCTTTTCGAAAAATAAAAGTTTCGTGGGCGCGGCGGTCGTCTGCAATCTGGAGAATTCGGCGGGTGTCCATTTCAATTTGCAACATTGCAGTTTTGAGGAAAATGACAGTTGGTTGGGCGCTTCTTTTCAACTCAATGGCGTGGGGGATGGCGGCACCGTCCTGGTGGGCAACTGCCTTTGGACGGAGCAAAAAGGTGGCGCTCTTGCTATCGGCGGCGCGGCGATTTCTCCTTTGGGGCAGATTCTGATGCAGGTAGATAGTTGCCGGTTTGAGGACAACCAAAATGGCCGGGTTTTGACGCACCATATCATTGGAAACACGCGATTGGATGTCTCAAACACCGTTTTCGAGGGCAACAAGAACGCAGACGTGTTGTACAGCACCGCCGAAGAATCCAACATCACGAATTGCCGTTTTGAAGAAAATACGGGCGGATTTTGGATGTTCACTTGGGAGTTGGCGCCTATGAATTTCCGAAACTGCCTATTCCGAAAAAATCAGGTTTTTGACTTCATGTTCGCTTTCGACAATGGGGTTTTGAACATCGCCAATTGCCATTTTGACTCGAATCATTTGGTGAACGACTACTCCCCGTTTCCTCTTTTTATCGGCCAAGCAAATATCGCCAACTCGATTTTTACCAATAATACTGGCACTCCTTACGCCGTGCCGCGCTACGCGCACCCGCACTTTGAACACAGTTATTTCGACGCTCCGGTCGCCAATCCGCCGACCACGGTGACTTTTGGCGCGGGCATATTGACCGGGATTGACCCCATGTTTCAGGATGCGATGGGCGGGGATTTTCGCCTGTGGCCCTGCTCGCCGCTGGTGGGCGCAGGCATCAATACCGCCATCGCTGGCACCCCGACCGACCTCGACGGTTTGCCCCGCATCCAAGGCGGCATGGTGGATATTGGCGTATTTGAGAGGGCCGCGCCGCACCTTGCCGATGCCCCCGTCACGACGGCATCTTGCCCCGACGCTTTTGCCGGTTCGGTTGTTTTTCAGCCCGAAAACGGCTGTGCGCCATATAGTTACGCTTGGTCGTTGGATACGGCCTCGGGCCAAAATCTGAACAGTTTAGTGCCGGGCAGTTATGTTTTCACGATGACGGATGCGCGGGGCTCGGCCATGAGCGTCGCGGTGACGATACCCGCAAAACCCGCACCTGTACCCGCTCCGGTGGTGTCGCCCGTGCTGTGTGGCGATTCGATCGGCGGCAGCGCTGCGTTGGCGGTCGTTGGGCTGCCGCCATTTTCATTTGCTTGGCCGGATGGGGTGGCGGACAGTCTGCACACAGGTCTGGCTCCTGGCTCGTACATCGTGACAGTGACGGATGCCAACGGATGTACTGCCGCCGATACGGTGCTTGTTGGCACGGCGGAGCGGCTTTCTTTCCAATTTGAAATAGGTAAAATTTCATGCGCGGGCGCGGCGGACGGGTATCTGGCCGTGCTGCCGCAGGACGGAAAACCGCCATTCGAGTGGCTTTGGGAAAATGGGGCGACGACACCTTCGTTCTCATCGCTCGGCCCGGGGATTCACTCCGGCACGTTGACCGATGCGTTTGGTTGTCAAATTATTTGGACGATGCCATTTGAGGAGCCGGATGCTATTTCGCTCGAAATTACGGTGGTAAATGTTTCGACCTCAATGTCTTACGATGGTAGTATCAGCATTGACCAAATTAGCGGCGGCACACCACCGTACTCCATCGCGTGGAGCAACGGGGCTTCGGGAACTGCCATCGCCAACTTGCCGCCGGGCAAATACGGGGCGACGGTGACGGACGCAAATGGCTGCACGGCAGTGGAGGAATTCAAAATTTTCCTCATTACACGGCCACCATCTTCAAGCCGAACGGCGGTGTCCGCAGTTGTTTTTCCCAATCCTTTTTCGGAGGTGCTGTCTGTGCGCCCGGAACTCGCCCCCGGTCAGGAGTCTGCCGATTTTGTGCTGCTGAATGTGCTGGGGCAGGTGGTAGCAAAGACCGAACTTTTGGACGCAAAAACTGTACTTCATTTGCCCGACTTGCCCGCTGGGATGTACTTCTGGCAGGTTTGGCGGCAGGGAGGATTGTTGGAGGCAGGGATGGTGGAGAAACAGCGATAGGCGATTCCTCATTGTTTCAGTTTCTCATTCGCGGCATGGCGGGCGGCGTCGCGGCTGGTTTTTTTCTCCAAATTCTTTTGCAACGCGGTGGTCAAATCCACGCCGGTTTGGTTGGCGAGGCACACAAGCACGAACAGCACATCAGCCATTTCGTCGGCCAAATCCGCGCGGGCGCTGGCGGCCTGTTCGGGTGTTTTGAACGATTGTTCGCCATAGAGCCGCGCCATAAGGCGAGCCACCTCGCCCACCTCTTCCATCAAGATGGCCGTGTTTGTCAGTTCGGAGTAATAGCGGATGCCAATGGTGTTAATCCATTCATCCACAGTTTGTTGCGCCTGTTCTATCGTCATTTTTTGAATTTTCTTTTACATTTTAAATTTTGCGGTTCTGCGGTTCTGCGGTTCTGCTATTCCCCTTTTTCTCTTTAAAATCTCACGCCCACACCGTGCATCCTTCCGTACAGTTTTGGCAAATGTCAATATGCTCGCGGCCTTTCAAAATCGCCCGCCGAAAATCGTAGTACGCCGCCGAATGCCAAAGAGCATGGAAAGGCATTTTTTTCAAATCGCCGAGCCGGTGTTGCGCGTCTTTGTCGAAACAACAAGGCACCACAAGGCCATCCCAAGTGATGACGCAAGAATGCCAGAGTTTCCAGCAATGATTGGCCAGCGCGTGTTTCACCTGCCAAGTTCCGTTCTCCGTTTTGTGGTAGCGGGCATATTGGTCGAGCGTCGGGATGAGCGGGTTTCCGTTTTGATAATCATACACTTGCGCAGTTTTCAACTTCACCTCGTCCACACCGATTTCTTTCGCCAGCCGGTAGATATCGGGGATTTGATGCTCGTTGGGCCGCACCACCAGAAACTGAAACACGACGTGCGGGTGGCGGGATTTGAGTTGGCGTTTCCATTTTATCACGTTGCGGGCACCTTGCAGCACATGGTCCAACTGGCCGCCCACGCGGTATTGCGCGTACGTTTCCTGCGTCGTGCCGTCCACCGAAATGATGAGCCGGTCGAGGCCGCTTTCCACGGTGCGGCGGGCGTTTTCATCATTCAGGAAATGGCCGTTCGTGCTGGTGATGGTGAATATTTTTTTGCGGTGGGCATAATTCACCATGTCCAAAAATTTGGGGTTGATGTAGGGTTCTCCCTGAAAATAAAAAATGAGGTAGAACAAATCGCGGTGCAACTCATCCACCGTTCGGCGGAAAAAATCTTCTTTGAGATTGCCCGTGTCGCGGCTGAACGCCCGCAGCCCGCTGGGGCATTCGGGGCAGCGCAGGTTGCAAGCAGTAGTCGGCTCTATACTGACCGTGACGGGCAGTCCCCACTGCACGGCGCGGCGTGTCCATTTTGACAAATAAAACGAAGACAGCACTTTGGCGAAATTCCAAGCGCGGCGCGGGGTGAGTTTCGCCACAAAATTGAGGCTGTCGTTCCAAAAAATGTTCATGCCGGACAAAGGTAGGGATTGGGGCTTGGGGGGCGCATCGTTTTGTCGGGCTTTGTACCTTTGTGGAGTTGACCAATCTTTTCCAAATACAATTCTTATGGCAAACGAAAGCAAAACCGCAAAAGGAAAAAACCGGGAGACGATGCTGCTCATCATCGTGGCAGCCGTTGGCGTGATAGGGCTTTTGGCTTTGCAACTTTCGCGCAAAGACCCCATCAGCCGTTCGGGCGATAAATCGCTGGTGCAGGCCGAAAACCAAAACACCACCGCCGACCCGCAAGCCTCCGCGCCCATCCAGAAAATACCAGGCGAGCTCCTGCGTACCAACCACTATCCAGAGGCTGGCCAGCCGTTCAAATTTTACATGGTGAAATACAGCCAAGGGCCCGTGTACGAACTTGACTTCGGCGACGGCTCGCCGCGCAAACCATTCGTCAACGGCGTAGTGGAGCACACTTTCACGAAACAGAAAAAGTGTTTTGTCACACTTTACGCCCGCTATGAAGGTGAGGAGGTGGTGCTGGACACACTTTCAAAAATCATCGCGCACAAGAAGCATGTGGAGGAGATTGCGCCGATAATTGATAATTGAGGGCTTGTCATTTACTTTTTCTTTTCCAATCCTCAAACCCATCCAATGGATAAACTTCCTCAAACTTTTCTTCTCCGAGGTTTTCGCGGCGATAACTCATAAAACGCAGGAAATTATCAACGAACAAATCAAAATCGTCCGGTGCTGCAGTCGGTCGCGTAGCCGAAACGGCGTAATCGTCCATATTGATGTGGTCTTTCCGATGGCGAGACACCCAAAAATCTCCGAACAAACGGACCGCCGCGCCGCCGCCAAACGCAGTCAATATCTCCCCAAATATGGTGTCAGGGGCCACAACCAATTTGACGAGTTCTTGCCCAGCCTCGCCAAAACCTTCTCCAGCAGCGTCAGTCAGAAGCGGATGCTTGACAAAATCAATGTAGAAATACAGCAGGAAAGTGTCCTCGATGGAAATGCTGTTACGCAAAAAGCAATATTCCACCAGCAGCATTTTGTCATTGTCGTCGAGGCGACGGCCGGTGCGAATGAGCGCAGCCAAGTCTTTGGCAGCATCGGGCCAATCTTCGTTTTTTTGTTTAAAATCTTCAAAACCAAGATACTTCGTGCCTTCCCATAGGTCGTGCGACAACTTATCGGCAAAAGCCCGTTCGAGCACACTCAGTTCGTGGACACCTTCGCCTGCGCCAATACTTTCTCTGAATTTCCCCAACAGCGCTCGGTTGATTTCTGCCAATTGCTCGCGGCGTTGCTGCCATTCGATTTTGCGCTTGTCTTCGGGCAACCAGTAAAAGGTTTTCCACATTTCGAAATGTTCGAACGGCTCTCCGGGCTGGCGCACTTCGGCCAATGCTTCGGCAATTTCTCGGTAGTGGGCATAGTGCAGAATGGGTGCAAAAAAGTCTTCACCCGGTTTTTCCAAACGGAAAGGTCGCGCTGGAAAGCCCCGCAGAAAACCCTCATTGGGCGGCAAAGCCGCCTCCCGCTCACGGATTTCGGCGATTTTGGCTTGTATTTCCGCAGCATCTGCACCGATGGCGGGCAGGCTCAGCACCTGCATGTAAGCAGCAGGCAAGTATTCGTCGGCCATTTCAAAATACTCGTGCGCAGCCTCCGGCTGGTCATTTGCCCAAAGGATTTGCCCGACGTAGTAGAGTTCGCGGAGAGCATTTTGGGCAATCAGTTCTGCTTTTGAATCTTCGATTTGTTGCAGGGCAAAATCCAAAATCGCCTCGTGCGGCTCGCGGAATAGTTTGGCCGATTCGATAAAATAATACTGCCCCATAAAGTTGAGCGGCACACCCACTGCTTCTTCATTGTCGAGCACTTCGTCGTACAGCCGGAAGGCTTCGATAGGGTCGCCCATGTAGAGGTTCATGAGTGCCAGCGCGTGGTAGTGGGCGAGCGTTTCGTGTTTTTCGCTACCTGCCAGTCTGCGCCATTCTTCCCATATTTTCCAGGGGCGGCACTGCTGCTGGGTGGCATCCACGATGGGATGGACGGTGTTGAACTGCTCGAAATTCTCGGTGAATTTTTGGAGGGTGCGGTGGAGGAGGTAGGGGGCGGGGTTTCCCTGATAGAAGGAGAAGGTCGTTCGGGTCGTTTGGAGGAACTCTTGACGGCTGGCGAGAAAAAAGAAACGGTTGATATCTAATTGAGCAAGGTAGAGGTTACCAAGTGTTTGATGGGCAATACTGCGATTAACATAGGCCAAAGCAAAGTTTGGATCAATCTCAATGGCTTGGTTATAGTCAGCAATCGCCGCCGTGTAGTTTCCCAACATAGATTTGGCAAGACCTCGATTGTTGTATGCTTTCGCATCATTTGGATTAATTTCGATAGCATGGTTGAAATCGGCGATAGCTACTTTGTAGTCTCCTAACATAGATTTGGTAGTTCCGCGATCGTAGTAAGCAGAAGCATAATTTGGATAAAGTCGAATGGCTTCGTCATAGTCTCCTATTGCACCATAATTGTCGCCCAAAGCCGACTTGGCCGAGCCGCGATCATTGTATGCTTTTGCATAGTTTGGGTCAATTTCGATGGCGTGGTTGAAATCGGCGATCGCCGCATTTTTATCTCCCAAAGTGGATTTGGCAAGTCCTCGATTATTATATGCTAATACATCATTTGGATTAATCTCAATGGCCCTGTTGAAATCGGCGATTGCCGCGTTTTTATCTCCCATATCAGCTTTCGCAATGCCGCGATTGACATATGCTTTCGCATAGTTTGGGTCAATTTCGATAGCATGGTTGAAATCGACGATTGCCGCATTTTTGTCTCCCAACTCGGATTTGAGAACACCACGATTGAAGTATGCTAATAGGTCGTTTGGGGCAACCTGAATTACTTGGCTAAAGGCTATAATAGCTTCTTCTAAAAGCCCTTGCTGAGCCTTTTCAACTCCTCTTTGAAAATACTCTTCCGTCGAAAGTGCCATAATCAATTGATTTTAAGAGTAAAAAATCACGCTCGCTCCAGAATAAACCCCGGGTCAATATTCAACACAGTGTACAGCCGTTTTGCCAAGTCCATATTCACTTTGCGTTTGCCTTGCAGCACTTCCGAAAGTCGGGTAGCAGAAATACCGAGCAATGCGGCGAGGTCTTTTTGTTTCAGTTTGCGCTCGTACATTTTCAGTTGAATCATCTCTGTCAGCGTCTGTGGCTGACGGATAGGCATCAGCGGGATGTTGTCTTCCCAAGCCTCGGCAAGCAGGGAGAGGCGACTGAGTTCTTCTTTTTCGGCAGCGGAGAGCGTGTGCGAGCCACCTTGCGCCGTAGATTTCTGCAGGTAGGTTTCTACCCGTTCCATGACTTGCCGGTATTCTTCCTCTGAATTGATTTTGTATTGCATCATCGTTCAAATTGTAGTCGAATCCACCTTGTCGTATTCTGGTGTGCCGACAAAGCGAATGAAAATAGTACGGATATCGAAAAAAATCATCGCCACCAAACGATAGCGATTGCCCCGGATATTGAACACCAAACGGTCATTGCCAACATAATCCACAGAGTTAAAAGTATTTTTCACCTCTGCCAAGCTTCCCCAATCTTCTTGCTTGATGACTTCATACCATTTGTTCAAAGCCTCTATGGCATCAGGGTGGTTCAGGCCAAATTCCCGCAGAATCGTTTTGCTGATAATAACCAATTGGGGAGTGATTTGATGTGCAAAAGTAGGATTAAATTACACAAATCGAAATTTTTTCTCTAAAAAACCGGCTGCCCGCTTCATGCGAGCAGCCGGTAGCGCCAACCTTCCGGTTGGCGAGGTGTGCCAACTGAAAGTTGGCGTTACTTCACCCCAAAATCCTTCCGTATCTTATAATGCGCTCCCCGATTTCACCCATTCGATTTGTGCTTGCTTGTAAGTGTGCAGCACTTCGAAAGTGTTGGAAGAGCCTGTGAAAAAGGTTGTTCATGCCGCCAGATCAAAAGCAGACAGCACGCTTTTCGACAGTTGGCGCAGTTCGCGCATGATTTCGGCGGGAGGGTTGGCAGCGATAAGTTGTTTTTTCATAACGCTAAATTTCGTTTGCCCCAAAAATGCGCTGCCAAAAGTATGAAACACCGCAATTTTGATGGGGCAAATAATGTGTTGAGTCAAGGCTGTGCTGTGTTGTAGAATTTAGCAAGAACAGACAAATCGGGAAACTACCGCTCGCCCGATTTTTACCACACAATTTTGCATTAGGCTATGAAAAACACAAAACTGCTGCCCGCCCTGTTGGTGGCGTGGCTGCCGGCTTTCATCTCTGCACAGACGGACGAAAGCACCCTGCCGCCCGAATATTTTTCCATCAATGACCCGGCATTGGAAAAATGGGAGGCCTATTTTGAAGAAAATTTTTTCTCCAAAGGCATCCCCGCCGACTCGCTCGGCGAAGGCACCGGCTACCTGCCATACCTGCGGGAACGCCGCCTCTACGAGTTGCGAAAAGACTATCGGGGCGATGCTGGCGGCACCCGGCGTTGGGATACTTTCCGACAATTCCGCAGCCGCACCCTCGATCGGGGCGGCCCTACCCCCGCCGCCAATTGGCAAAATCTCGGCCCCAACAAAATGGAAGAAATGGGCGGGCGCATGATTTCCCATGCCTTCGAGCCAGGCAATTCACAGGTCATCTGGGCAGGTTCGGCATCGGGCGGGCTTTGGCTGTCGGAAAACGGCGGCGACTCTTGGCAAGCCATGACCGACCAAATTCCTTCCACCGGCGTAGGCGCCGTGGCAGTCAATCCGTTGAATTCCAATGCAGTGCTCATCGGAACCGGCGAGGGTTACACCTTGGGTTCCAGTGCCATTCGCCCTGGTTTGGGTGTATTCAAATCCACCGACCGGGGATTGAGCTGGCTGCCAACAAATTTTGACTACCAACAAGCAGCCGGTGTTTCCGCTTTCAAATTAGTGTGGAACTACGCCGACACCAACATCGTCTGGCTCGCTGCCACCAATGGTATTTGGAAAAGCACCGACGCTGGTACGACTTGGATTTTGAAAAAAGGCGACGGCACCAACCACCAGACATCCGTCTGCAACGACCTCGCCCAACACCCAAGCAATCCCGATATACTTTATGCGGCCATCGAGGCCAATGGTATTTGGAAAAGTACCGACGGCGGCGAAAACTGGGTAAAATCGAGTACCGGCCTGCCCAACACGAACATAGATTTTATGAGCCTTGACCTCTGCCGCGACCAGCCCGAAGTGCTGTACACCTCTATTTCGAGCGGCCAAGCCACCAGCTTCAACCTGCGCGGACTTTACCGCAGCGACAACGGTGGGGATTCTTGGGAAAAAATTGAAACTGCGCCAGAGGCTTTTTGCCCGACGGGAGTTTCATTTTGTCAAGGCTGGTACGACAATGTGGTGGCCGTGTCGCCTACCGACCCTAATGTGGTTTGGCTCGGCGGTGCATCGCTTTGGCGCAGCACCAATGGTGGTCAAAACTGGACACAACATGATTATTATGCTTGTTCCAGCTGCCCCCTGCCACAGAATTGCCGCACCTATGTGGATCAACACGACTTTGCTTTCGACCCGCAAAATCCGCAAACAGTCTATGTTTTCAATGACGGCGGTGTCTCCAAAAGCACCGACAGCGGCACTTGCTGGCAACCCAAAAATGAAGGTTTGGTGACAGGGCAATTTTACGCCATTGCTGCTGGGCACAGCGACCCCGGTACCATTATCACAGGCACACAAGACCATGGTTTGCAAGGAATTAAATTATCTGAAAACACCAATCTTGCGTGGGACAGATGGGGCTTTTTTGATGGCTCAGACGTGGAAGTGCATGGCTCCAATGCCAACGTACTTTATGGCGGTTGGGTGGACGGCAGGTATTTCCGAACATTCAACGGCGTGCACAGCCTCGCCACCCAAATCACCAATGGCATCAACTTAAATGAGAACACCGGATTCTATTTTGCCATCCTTCGCAAACACCCACAAGAACATTTCACCCTGCTCGGCGCTACCGCGCAACGCCTCTACAAAACCACCAACGGCGGCTCGCTCTGGACACCCGTGGCGACGATGACCGAACCTCGTGTGTTCGAGTTCGACCAAAACGACCCAAACTACGCTTATGCCGCCGCGTGGAGTTTCAACGGTACATGGTCGTTTTGGCGCAGCGAAAACGGCGGCGACACATGGGCACAAACACCAAACAACCCCGGCTGGCGCGTCACCGATATCAAAAGCAGCCCGCTGCAATCCGGGTTGGTTTATGTCAGTCGTAACAGCAATCTGCCCAATGTGGCGCACATCTACAAATCCAGCAACTTCGGCAACTCGTGGGTGTCTATCCAAGGCGACCTCCCTGATATTCCTGTGAACGCCATCGCCGTACATCATTTCGTGCCGGGCGTAGTTTTCGCGGCCACTGACCTCGGTGTTTTCGTCACTATTGACGACGGCCAACATTGGACGGAATACAACGACCACCTGCCCGTGACTTTTGCGATGGACATCCAGTTCAACCCTGCCGATACCACCGTGCTCGTCGGTACGCTCGGTCGGGGCGCGTGGCGCACAAAAGCATGGATGCTGGACGCGCCTTCCACCGCAAACGAGCCGGTTCAAAAATCTGGTTTTGGCATCCGGCTCCTATCGCCCAATCCGGCCAACGAGGCCGTGCAGGTGGAGTATTTTTTGGAAAAACCAGCAGACGTGCGTGTGGAAGTGCTGAATGTTTTGGGGCAAAACGTGGCAACCATTTTTTCAGGAAAACAAACAGCCGGCGAACACCAAATTTCATGGAACGGGCTGATGGAGAATGGTTTGCGAGCAACAGCGGGACTGTATTTCGTGCGGCTGACGGTAGGCCAAAAATCTTCAACGAAAAAACTGAGCTGGCAAAAATGATGCGTTTCCAAGCTTTTGAAAATATCGGCCTGCGCACTTTCGCAATGATGCTCGTAATTGCTTTTTGGGTCGAGATTGTTTTTTCCCAACAGGTTTTCGTCAGCAGCCGCAA
>CAYZVM010000092.1:0-12249 GCA_964481485.1 uncultured Saprospiraceae bacterium
GGGAGGGGAGTCCACGACGTTGTCGCAGTACGCTCTACGTCTCCCCTCCCTTTTAGGGGAGGGGCCGGGGGTGGGGTTGAACGGGGCGAGGGGTCGTGGGTGGCGTTCCGTCGCACTATAAACTGCTCCCCCGCCAACATCAAATCCTGCAGAAACGAGTCGTCCGAACCTTCTGGCGCGAGGTTTCCCAAACGTTCCAATTCTTTGATTTTCAAAAGTTCAGGGTCGGCTTTCGCCATTTTTTCATCGGTAGAAAAAATCAGGTGCGCCTTCGCGCCGGGTTTCAGCACCACATCAATATTGAAAACGGAAAAACAGTCTTCGCGGAAATCGAGGCCGCGCTCCTGCTCTTTTTTGTATTCAAAATTCTTGAGCCAATGACGGCTCTCGACGAATTCGCCCGAACTGAAATTGAAATACAAAGGCGGTGCGCCATAATGAGCGTACATCACATAACAGCCGTTTTGCAGCTTCATCCAGTAGTCTTCGAAGGAATTTTCTTTTGACAAAGAATGATAATCGCGGTGGACGAACAGTGGCGTGAGACGCAGTTTGAACGTCGAATCGCCCGTGTTTTCGTACTCCACGACGGTGGTGTTCGAGCCGTGCGCCATAAAAACTGTTTTCAGCAAATGGTGGCCGTGCGCCTCGAATTTCATACGTGGCAGGGGTTTTCGTTCAAAAAATTTGAAGTATTGAAAACCCTGCGGATGCACCGCCCCGGGGTATTGATTCGAAGAAAGCCCGAACGCGCAGTCGCGGTTGAACACGATACATTCCTCCACTTTCGACACCATGACGGTGCGGGCGGTGGGCGGATTGAGCGAAGACACCAGCAACCCGTGATAGCGCCGCGTGTTTGCCCCAACGACGGTGGACGAGGCATACCCCCCGATACCGTTGGCGACGAGCCACTCTTTCGAGGCGAGTTCGTTGAAGTCGGGTGGTGTATTTTTGAATGAGAGCATGGTTTTATTTGTCTTTTTTGAAAACTGGCTTTTGTGTATTTTTGCCGTAGAAAAATTTCAAAATGGTTACTTACAGAGCCTTCGACGAGGTTATTGACTTTATCGCGTCCGGCCCGTCGCCGCAGGAAATACTCGCGTTCAAACCTTCCGCATCCATGCAAAACCGTGTGGACGAATTGCTCGAAAAAAAGCGTGAGTCGGGTCTTTCAGAGTCAGAAGCTCGCGAAGTGGAGCAGTTTCTCATGGTCGAGCACATCATGCGACTTGCCAAAGCGCGGGCGCGTCAACGCCTCGCCGCATGAGCCGCTACGTTCCAGAAAAGTTGCGATTGCTCGTCGCCGATCGGGCACAACATCGCTGCGAATACTGCAGCATACATGAGGATGAAACTTTCTTTTCTTTTCAAATTGACCACATCATCAGCCTCAAACACGGCGGCGCGACGGTAGCCGAAAATCTCGCTTGGTCCTGCTACACTTGCAACAATGGCAAAGGCAGTGACGTGGGGACTGTTCTTTTGCCCGGCAAAACGTTCATCCGTCTTTTTAATCCGCGTGAGGATGTTTGGTCAGAACATTTTGAAATGGAGTCGGGAGTGATTTATGCTAAAAGTCCAATTGGCGAGGCAACTATCAAAATTCTAAATCTCAATGAAGTAGAACGGATTATTGAGCGAAACAACTTGGCAGCAAATTATCCGTAAGTCGTCTCCGGTATCACGTCTTCGAGTCGAACGCTTGGCCCGTTTTTCTTGTATTTCAAAGTCGAAGGCGCCACACCCAAGTCCTCATCCACTTGAATTTCAGGGAAATAAACTTCCAAGCCCATGCGAATCATGGCGAGGTGATGCACGGCGTGGTCGAAAGCATATTGCAATTCGCGCCCCATGCTCGACATATACACCGGGCGTTGGACGTGGGCGACAACTTCGTCAGAAAATTCGCTTTCCACGTTGAGCCATTGATGCTCGTCCTGCCGCTTCACCGTGTCGGCGATGTAGTCGAGCACAGCCAACGCGACGCGGGGCTTCTCGCTCAGGGCGGGGTTACGCTTGCGGCTGCTGTAATCCACTCGCGCCGACAACGTACCGTCGAACAGGCAGGTGTAAAACTCAAGGATGTGCCGGAAATGCTGCCCGATCGTGCTGCCATGAAATAGCGGAAGCGGGCGAGTGAACGTGGCATCGTCGAGGCATTCGAGCAGGCCGGCCATTTGCGCGGCGATGAGGATTGTCCCTTGTTTGGCGTTCATGACTTCGTCTTCTTTTTCGTTGACAGAGAATGAATTATTTGTCATGTGGAGCGATCTTTTGAATTTGATGAGGCAAAGGTCGGGGGCAGGGGCGAGGGGAATTTTTACCTGTGTTACATTTGGGAAAAAACTTAAAAAAGTGAGGCAATAACTGCCTGTCACCACCTCGCTTGCGTTACCCCAACTCCCCAATCAACGCCGCCACCACACCCGTCCAGCCCGTTTGATGGCTCGCGCCCACACCCCGCGCCGTGTCGCCGTGGAAATATTCGTAAAACAAAACGAGGTCTTGAAAATGCGGGTTTTCAGCGTAAATCGTGTCGTGCCCGTTCACAGGTCGATGACCGTTTTCGTCTTTTTCAAAAATCGAAATCAAACGCTGCGACAGAGCATCGGCCACTTCCGAAAGGCACATCTGTTGGCCGCTGCCGGTTGGAAATTCGATCGTGTATTCCGTCCCGTAAAACTTCCCGTACTCACGCAACGCCTTGATAAGCAGGTAATTCATCGGCATCCAGACAGGGCCGCGCCAGTTGGAGTTGCCGCCAAAAAGACCGGTGCTGCTCTCGGCAGGTTCGTATTTCAGGCCAAATTCCTGCCCCGCGATTTGCACCGAATAGCCGCCCTCATGCACTTTTGAAATAGAGCGAATGCCGCCTGGCGAGAGAAATTCATTTTCATCCAACATCGCGTGCAGCAGACGGCTCAACCTTTCTTGCGGGATGAGCGAGAGCAAAATGTCGCCGTTCATGGGGGCTTCGTCGAGCACGAGGTAGTCGCCGTTGTCGGTCCTATATTTTTGGAACCAACGCAGGCGGCTGGTAAAATCGGGCAGTTTTTCCAACTTGTCTTTGGGCAAAACATAAGCCGCGAAAAGGGTGGAAAGCCCGACCAATGACCTCGCTTTCAACGGAATGTACTCGCCATTGGGCAGGCCAAGAATATCGTAGAAAAAGCCTTCCATTTCGTCCCAAGCCCCCGTCCAGTCGTGACCGATGCGGTTGAGACTTTCGGCGATATAGACGAAATGCTCAAAAAACTTGGTCGCCACATCCTCAAAAGTCGGGTCGTGCTGGGCGATTTCGAGCGCCATTTCGAGCATATTGAGGCAATACATGCCCATCCACGCCGTGCCGTCGGCCTGTTCGAGATAGCCGCCGCCGGGGATTTGATTCGAGCGGTCGAACACGCCGATGTTGTCCAGACCGAGAAAGCCGCCCTCGAACACGTTGTTGCCTTTATGGTCTTTTCGATTGACCCACCACGTGAAGTTGATGAGCAGTTTTTGGAAAACCCGCTTGAGAAAGTCAATGTCAGCGCGTCCGGTTTGCTCCTTGTCCATTTTGAAAACCTGCAAACACGACCATGCGTGTACGGGCGGGTTCACGTCGCCGAAAGCCCATTCGTAGGCGGGCAACTGTCCGTTGGGGTGCATGTACCACTCGCGCAGAAACAGAATCAGTTGATTTTTAGCGAATTCCGCGTCCACCATCGCGAGCGGTACGCAGTGGAAAGCCAGGTCCCAGGCGGCGTACCAGGGGTATTCCCACTTGTCGGGCATGGAGATGATGTCCTCATTGTTGAGCGTGCGCCAGTGGGAATTTCGGCCTGTCTTGCGGCTTTCGGGCGGCGGGAGTTGGCCGGGGTCGCCGTCGAGCCAGCGCGGCATGTCTATGTTGAAATACTGCTTCGACCAGAGCATTCCGGCGAGGGCTTGGCGCTGGATATTTCGTTGCTCGTTATTATTTGTTGGTTGTTGGTTCGCAGAGTTGACGGCGATTTTTTCGTAAAATATGTCAGCCTCATTTTTCCGCTCTACGAAAATTTTGTCAAAACCTTTTCCGAACGGCGTTTTCAAAGCCTTCTTCGAGAGGCGGAATTGGAATTCAGCCATACTCCCACCTTCCACTTTTATCTGATAAAGCGGGCTGAATTTTGTCCCCTCGGTTTTGCCTTCCAGAAAGCCGAAGTTGTTGGTCGTCAAAGCCGTGTGGAAAGCGTCTTTCACGAAAGGTCCCGATTCATCGGGATTGGGCTGGTTCCAAAGTCGTTCGCGGTTGGTTTCATTTTCGGTAAAAAGAAGCCTGTTGGCCGTTTGGAAGTAAAAATGATAGTCGCCGAGTTTTTCATGGGAAAGCGAAACGTGCCTCCAATTCTCCGAAAGTTTCAAACTCTCGGAAAGTTCGCCAAGACGAATACTTGGCTTCTCCTTCATCAACCCGAACGACCACAAATTCCGAAACCAGAGCGTGGGCAACAGCCAAAGGTCGGCGCTTTCAGAGCCGCGATTATGGGCGGTGATTTTGATGAG
This sequence comes from uncultured Saprospiraceae bacterium, assembly GCA_964481485.1. GTDB lineage: Bacteria > Bacteroidota > Bacteroidia > Chitinophagales > Saprospiraceae > M3007. The sequence goes on from CAYZVM010000092.1 coordinate 4,531, forward strand.
CAGGTCGTCTTCGTCGGCTTTGGCGTATTCTGTAAACACGTCCCAATATTTGTTTTCATCAAAAATACCCGTGTCGAGGAGTTCATATTCAGGCTGTTCCCGGCCTCGCCAGCCGTTTTCGCGCACGAGGTCGGCGTAGGGAAATTCCGCCTGCGGGTATTTGTACAGATGTTTCATGTACGCGTGCGTGGGCGTGTTGTCGAGGTAGTAGTAGAGTTCCTTCACGTCTTCGCCGTGATTGCCTTCGCTGCCGGTGAGGCCGAAAAGGCGCTCTTTGAGGATGGGGTCTTTCCCGTTCCAGAGGGCGACGGCGAAACAAAGGCGCTGCTGCTCGTCGGAGATGCCCGCGATACCGTCTTCGCCCCAGCGATAGACGCGGGAGCGGGCGTGGTCGTGCGGGAAAAAATCCCAAGCCGTGCCGCTGGGCGAGTAGTCTTCGCGGACGGTACCCCATTGGCGCTCAGAGAGATAAGGCCCCCAGTGGAGCCAGTTTTTTTTGCCGGAATAGTGTTCTTGCAGACGAGTTGATTCGAGATTGGGAATTGGCGATTGGGATTTGATGGCTTTATTTTTCATTGCCTCGTTTTTTAAATTTGACAAGGCAAAAGTGCGGGTGTGATGATTGGCGGAAGTTTACGCGGGTAACATTTGGGAAAAAACTTCTTTTGCCCAATACCGACCAGCGTGTTCTCCCACCTCGAAACCTCTGTTCTGCAAATTCTCCCGCTCGCCGAGTTCTGCGTACGATAAAAGACATTTCGGTCATCGCTTTGCCAATGAAAATAAAAGGCGGGAGCGGCGGACCGCTGCGGATTGTGGCGAACTTTCAGCAATAAAAACGCACCGGACGGCTCAAAAACCTACCACCCCTCCGCTAGCCACTTCCGTATTTCCGCCATACCCTTGTGCGTGATGCCCTCGGCTTCCAGCGCCTGAAAGTCCTCTTCCAGCACGATTTTATAGTCCTTTCCGCCGCCGTCTTTTTTGCCTTTGAGGAGCAGGTAGGCTGCTTTGGCTTTTTGGAGGTCGCCGCGCAGCAGGTGGGCGTGGCCGAGATTGGTATAGACGTAGATTTGCTCCGGAGCGAGGGCGAGACAGCGCAGGGCGGCGCGTTCGGCGAGGGGGTAGTCGAGGGCGAAGAGCGCCCACCAAGAGAGGCTGCCGTATTCTGAAACGCTTTGGTTGAAAATGCGCTCGTCAATCTCCTTGAGGCTGTCGCAGCTTACAGCAAGCAAATACCTGGCGCGAACGGTGAGTGGGTATAGTTTTTTGCTTTCGGTAGAATCTTTTACCCTTGAAATATTGCCGAATACCTGTATCCAATCCTTAAAAAAATAGGTCTTGCCCGCCATCAAATCTGCTTGCCGGATAAGCAGTGCCTCTTCATAGTGCTTCAACGCCTGCGGGTATTTTTTCAAAGTTTCATAAAATACCCCCAGATTGCTCAAGGTCATCGCCACATTCGGCAGGAAAGCGTCGGGGTTTTTGGCGGCCAATTGCCTTCGGATGTCCAAGGCTTCGTTGTAGGCTTTTTCCGCTTCCGGCATCTTTTGATTGGCGCTGTAAAAATTACCCAGATTGTTCAGGGTCTGCGCTAATAAAGGTAAGAATGCGTCAGGAGTGGTGTTTGAGAGGTTTCGATGAATTTTTATCGTCTCATTCCAAAACCCCTCCGCTTTATCCATTTGATTTAAACTTCGATATAAAATTGCAAGGTTACCGCAAGTGGAAGCTACTTCCGGTAGAAAGGCGTCGGGGTTTCTGGCGGCCAATTGCCTTCGGATGCTCAAGGCTTCGTTGAAGGCTTTTTCCGCTTCCGGCATCTTTTGATTGTCGAGGTAAAACGCCCCCAGATTGTTCAGGATAGTAGCCACATACGGCAGGAAGACATCGGGGTTTTTGGCAGCCAGTTGCCTTCGGATGCTTAAGGCTTCGTTGTAGGCTTTTTCCGCTTCCGGCATCTTTTGATTGTCGAGGTAAAACACCCCCAGATTGTTCAGGGTAGTAGCCACATACGGCAGGAAAGCATCGGGGTTTTTGGCGGCCAGTTCCCGGTAGATGCTCAAGGCTTCGTTGTAGGCTTTTTCAGCTTCCGGCATCTTTTGATTGTCGAGGTAAAACACCCCCAGATTGTTCAGGGTAGTAGCCACATAAGGCAGGAAAGCGTCAGGGTTTTTGACGGCCAGTTGCCGGTAGATGCTCAAGGCTTCGTTATAGGCTTTTTCCGCTTCCAGCATCTTTTGATTGGCGCTATAAAAATTGCCAACATTGTTCAGGGTGCCAGCCATATCCGGCAGGAAAGCGTCGGGTTTTTTGGTGGCCAATTGTCTTTGGATACTCAAGGCTTCGTTGTAGGCTTTTTCAGCTTCCGGCATCTTATTGTTGTCTCGGTAATACTCTCCCAGATTGTTCAGGGTAGTAGCCACATTCGGCAGGGAAGCGTCGGGGTTTTTGGCGGCCAATTGCCTTCGGATGTCCAAGGCTTCGTTGTAGGCTTTTTCCGCTTCCGGCATCTTTTGATTGTCGCGGTAAAAATTGCCCAGATTGTTCAGGATGCTAGCCACATCCGGCAGAAAAGCGTCGGAGTTTTTGTCTGAAAGAATTCGATAACCACTCAAAGCTTCCGAAAAGGCATTTTCCGCTTCTTTCATTCGGTTATTATTCTTGTAAAGAATGCCGAGGCTATTCAAAAAAGCAGCGCGTTGTGCGCCGGATTTGGCCAATGTCAGGCATTTTTCATACAGCAAAATAGCCCGCTGGTGCTGGTTTTGTGCGTCAAGAAAATAGGCTACCTCCCACAGGTTGTCCAAGTTGGTGCTGTCCTTATCTATCGCTTCCAGATAGTTTTTGTACGCAAGCGGAAACTGAAAATCGGCGACAAGCAGCCGGGCGCGAATCATGTAGTTTTCCACCCCTTGCTGCCGAGCCCGTTTTACTTTTTCTTCTTGGGTGAGCATATTTTCCCAAAATTCTTCGAGTTTTTCGTCCGGCATGAGAGCGAGGGCGGCCTTCACATCGCCTTCGTCGCGGAATTTTTTGAGCGCGAGTTGGGCAAACTCGGAGGCTTGGTCGAGATCCACCTGCGCCAACTTGGCAGCGAGTTCATCTTTGTTTTTTCGCAATTCTTCGATTTCGCCGTTTTGCTGCCCGATGAATTTGGTCAGCCCGGCGCGCTCATCTTCCGTGAGTTTTTGGGTTTGCAGCCGGGCAATAGAGTCGAGTAAAGCCTTGTTCGCCTGACTGATGCGTTTTTCGATGGCCTTTTCGTAGTCGGCCTTGCGGCTGTCGAAATCGCTGTTTTTGATGATGGCGATTTTGATGGGTTCGCCCTCGTCGGCGGGGACAGCGTAGGTGAAAATGGTGGGATTCGGGCCGAGTATTTGGTGGCCGTCTTTGCTCACAATGAGTTCGAGGCGGTCGCCGGGCTTTACGCCAGTGATGCGCAATTCGAATATACCCGCGTCGGTGCCTAGCTCTACGGTGTTGCCGCCGCTGAGCGGGGTGATTTTGGCAAATTTTTCGGGTCGCGGCGGGTCGTAACTGTGGTTGAAAACGACGCAACGAATCGTGCGCTGGGCAAAAAGGCCGGAAAAAACGGGCAGCAAGAGCAGGAAGAAAGAAAGTTGTTTCATTGGAAAAGGTTGTTGAGTAAGGGTATCACTTTTACGGTTTCACTTTTTAAACTAATATCCTACGTTGTCATCCTGAACGAAGTGAAGGATCTACACAACTTTCGCTTCTTCGGGTGTTTCAAAAGAAGTCACTCACTTTTTTTGCTTCATCTCGCTTGAATTGGACTTTTGTAGTTCCTTCACTTCGTTCAGGATGACAAGCCGCATTATTAGAATATTGGGTGAAACGGTACAAATAAGACTCTTGCTCTATTTTGAATTGGAAATCATCGAAAAATTCATCGCGCCGGAAGCAGGCCATACCTCGGGGTGTGCAGGCTGAAACCCTTTGGCGGTGGCATGGAGCAAATAATGCGTCTTTTGGAGATGGGGCGGAATGCGCAAATCGTAATTCCCGGCAGCGTCGGTGGTGTCGAAACGACCTTCTACTTCTACCACCACGCCGGGAAATACCTGTTTGCGCGAATCAGTGATTTTTCCAAAAACCCGTTCGAGCGAGCCATCCGGCACCACATCAAACACAACCGAGGGCGGCGCGATGAGCAGCGAATCTTTGGCTGGCTGGTAGTATTCTGCCTTCCAGCGTACAGGCACTCGTGTCCCAATAAGTTCTGGCGACAGGTTTTTGAAATCGGCCACACCCGCTTCCGAGAACTTGCCTTTGAGCCACTCGTTTTTGTTCCAAATCTCCAATTCTACATCTTTTAATGGCGGGTAATTGGCCGAAGGAGCCAATGCGCGCACCTGCACGGCAAGGGCAAACGGTGCATCTTCTTTGGCGGGATTCACCAAAAACACCAGCACAAACGCCGCGAGCGCCCCGCCTGCTTTCACGGTGTTGCCGACCTCAAAATTCAAAAATCCCGGCAAAGTGGCGGCCACGCCTGCGGCGGCAAGGGCGAGCAGGGTTTTGGACAAGTCGTTGTTCTGCTGTGCCCAGCCCGGCACGAGCAGCGAGATGGCGAGCAACACGGCGAAGGCTGCCACGCTGAACCAGAAAGGCATTTTGGATGGAAGCCTGCCGTCGCCAGTGCCGGTGTGGGGCAAAGATTTTCCATCGCCCGTGCCGGAAAAAACGGGCGAACCGCTGGGCGGCAAAACGCCACTACCCGTGGGAGCGCTGTCTGGCAACTGCTCCACCACGGCCAGCAAGGCGTGCGTGATTTGGTTGCGGCGGAGTTCGAGTTCGCGGAAAGACTCTATGCCTTTGATTTCCTGACTTTTGTACTCGCTGAACCGGGACGACAGCAGCACGACGTCCTGCTGGAAGCGCGTATCGTGGGTGAGGGCAAGCATTTCCCGGATGGCCTCGTCGAGGCGGTTTTCGGCAATGAGTTGGCGGAGTTGCGCTTTAGGCATTGGCAGGTGGGTTTTGTATTATGGCAAATGTAGAAATAGGAAGTTGAAAATTTTTTTCTCAAATTTTTAGACAAGTCTAAAAATTTAAAATAACTTTGCCTCAAAATATTTTCAGGCCCTAAAGGCGGCCCAATGACCTTAATGACGCAATGACATTCATGGTAACACAAGCAGAAGAAAACCACCTCAAAGCCATTTTCAAAATCGGCGAAAAAGATGGCAAACCCGCGCTCACCAACGCCATCGCCGCGTTGATGCAAACCTCCGCCGCGTCGGTGACGGATATGCTCAAACGACTGGCAGACAAGGGTTTGATTACTTATGAAAAATACCGCGGTGTGCAGCTGACCGAGGAAGGCAACCGCCTCGCCACCGCGCTCATCCGCAAACACCGCCTCTGGGAAGTGTTCCTCACCGAAAAACTCGGCTTCTCCTGGGACGAGGTGCACGAACTGGCCGAACAACTCGAACACGTGCAGGGCAACGACCTTGTGAGCCGCCTCGATGCCTTCCTCGGTCACCCGAAATTCGACCCGCACGGCGACCCTATCCCCGATGCCGAGGGGCGCTGGACTTTCCGAAAACAAGCCCCACTCGCCACCCTCCAGCCCGGCGACCGGGGCGTGGTGACCGGCGTGGACGAACACAGCGCGACATTTCTCCAATATCTCGACCAAATCGGCATCGCGCTCGGCACTTCACTCGAATTGCTCGAACGATTCCCCTACGACCAGTCCGTGCGCGTCCGTATGAGCGATGGCCACGAACTCGTGCTGAGCGACAAAGTGACGCAGAATCTTTTTGTCAAGATTTCGTAAACCCAACTTTCCGAAAGTTCATCTAACCGCAAGAAAATGAGCAAAATATCCAACACCGACGTATCGCTGTCCGAAGTGCACGGCTCCGTCGAAACCAATGTGAAAGGTGGATTTTGGCGGCGGCTTTTTGCTTTTCTCGGCCCTGCCTATCTGGTCAGCGTGGGCTACATGGATCCCGGCAACTGGGCGACCGACCTCGCGGGAGGTAGCCGTTTTGGCTACCAATTGTTGTGGGTGCTGCTGATGTCCAACCTCATCGCACTGCTGCTGCAAAGCCTGAGCGCCCGGCTCGGTGTGGTGGCGCGGCGCGATTTGGCGCAAGCATCCCGCGAACTCTATCACCCGGCAGCCAATATTTTCAACTACATCCTCGCCGAAATCGCCATCGCCGCCACCGATTTGGCCGAGGTGGTGGGCATGGCCATTGGCCTCCAGTTGCTTTTTGGCATTCCGCTGACTTGGGGTGTGGCCATCAGCGTGCTCGACGCATTTCTGTTGTTGTTTCTTATGCAATTGGGTGTCAGGAAGTTGGAGGCATTTATTCTCGGCCTCGTGTTGATTATCGGCGGCGCGTTCGCGGTGCAGATGTTTTTGGCCAAACCCGTGCTGAGCGAAGTGGCGACGGGTTTTATTCCGTCCATCACCAACACGGAGGCACTGTTCATCGCCATCGGTATCATCGGCGCTACGGTGATGCCGCACAATCTCTACCTCCATTCGGCGCTGGTACAAACCCGCAAAATTGACCGCACCACGCCCGGCATCCGACGCGCCATCAAGTACAATATCATTGACTCAGCCATCGCGCTCAATCTGGCGTTATTTGTCAATGCTGCGATTTTGATTCTGGCTGCTGCCGTTTTTCATAAAAGCGGCTATACTGGCGTGTCGGAAATTCAGGACGCGCATCGGCTACTGGAGCCGTTGTTGGGTAAAAGTTACGCGCCTGTTTTGTTTGCCATCGCACTCATAGCCGCCGGGCAAAGCAGCACCGTCACGGGGACGCTGGCCGGCCAAATCGTGATGGAAGGGTACTTGCATCTGCGCATCGCCCCTTGGTTGCGGCGCATCATCACGCGGTTGTTGGCGGTGATTCCGGCCATTTTGGTCATCACGATTATGGGCGAATCGGCTACGGGCGACATGCTCATTTTGAGCCAAGTTATCCTGAGTATGCAGTTGGGTTTTGCCGTCATTCCGCTACTTCATTATGTGAGCGACAAAAAGAGGATGGGTCAATTTGCCATCAGATTTTGGGCAAAATTGGGTGGCTGGGTCAGTGCGGCTATCATCGTGGCGCTGAATGTGAATTTGGTGATTCAACAGGTGGGCAGCTGGCTTGAATCGGCTGGCCCATACACTTGGGCAATTCAATTCCTTGTCATTCCGGCGCTGCTGTTTGCCGCCGGGATGTTGGGTTACATCACACTGCGCCCGATGTTGTTCCGTTTGCCGGAGAAAAAAGCGCCCATGCCGCATGGAGATTTCAAAGGTATTTCGGAAATAAAACCACCTGAATACAAACAAATTGCCGTCTCGCTCGACTTCTCGGAAGCCGACAAAAAAACGCTGGAACACGCGCTGCACATCGGTGGCAAATCAGCCAAATATATACTCATCCATGCCGTAGAAACGGCGGGCGCTTGGGTGATGGGCAGCGAAATCCAAGATTTAGAAACGCGGATCGACGTGCAGAATTTGGAACAATACGCGCAAAACCTGCGCGACCTCGGCTACCAATGCGAGGCGTTTATCGGCTATGGCGCGGCCAAAAAAGCGATTCCGCTGCTCGTGAACGAAAACGGGGCCGATCTGCTGGTGATGGGTGCGCACGGCCACAAGGCGCTCAAAGATTTGGTGTTCGGCACCACTATCGGAGCGGTGCGCCACGCGGTGAAGATTCCGGTGCT
>CAYZVM010000092.1:12349-22369 GCA_964481485.1 uncultured Saprospiraceae bacterium
ATGCACACCCTTCCTCAATTGCTCTCCAAAATCGCGGAATTCGCGGCTCGAAATCCATTCCCCGACAGCCCCCGCGAACTTTATGAACCATGCGACTATATTCTCACGCTCGGCGGCAAACGCCTCCGCCCGGCGCTGTTGCTCATGGGGTACGAGCTTTTCCGCGACGATGTGGAGCAGGCACTCCCGGCGGCTTGGGCAATCGAGTTGTTCCACAACTTCTCGCTCATGCACGACGACATCATGGACGCCGCGCCCCTGCGCCGGGGCCAGCCGACCGTTCATTCCAAATGGAATGCCAGCACCGGCATCCTCAGCGGCGACGTGATGCTGATATACGCCTACCGTTTTCTGGGGCTTATTGATGCCGAAATATCGCCGGCGCTCGTCAACGGATTCAGCGGCATGGCGACAGAAGTGTGCGAAGGCCAGCAGATGGACATGAATTTTGAAACGCGCTCGGATGTGAGTGTGGAAGAGTATATCCGCATGATAGAATTGAAAACAGCCGTTTTGCTTGGCTTTGCGGTGTCGGCAGGGGCGTTTTGTGCTCGCGCAGATTGGCCTGCTTCGGAGCGCCTTGAGCGTTTTGGCCGTTTGGCGGGCATTGCGTTCCAAATTCAGGACGATTTGCTGGATACTTACGGCGACCCAGCGAAGTTCGGCAAGCAGGTGGGCGGTGATATTTTGCAAAACAAAAAGACCCTCCTTGTGCTGAAAACGCTCGAAGTCGCGCCAGAAGCCGACCGCCAAGAATTGCGCCATTGGATGCAAACGGGAGCCGATAACCCCGACGAAAAGGTGGCCGCCGTGCGCGCCATTTTTGACCGGAATGGTATTCCTGAATTGGTTTCGACTGAGAAAAAGCAGTATCAGGAAAAAGCATTTTGGTATTTGGACGGGGTGGCCGTCTCGCATGAACGAAAAGCGATTTTATGGAAAACGGTGGAGGATTTGTTGGAAAGGGAAAGTTGAAAAAGCGTTTTTTTCAATACCTCCACCCTTTCAAATCCACTCCCGCTGGCGCACGTTTTTGCACCTCCTCTGTCCATTTTGGGATGAAGTAACGGTGGTAACGCAGCCGTGAAATCGCGTTCGGCTGCGCGTGGTCGCCATTCCAGCAATGCTCGGCGCGGTCGCCGTAGTCCACCTCGCCGTCATAAGTCGGATTGTCCAGCCCTTTCAACATTTCCTCGGCGAGATACACCGCGTTGTTCAGATAAAAGTTGTCCATATCGCCGCAATAGAGGTGGATTTTGCCGCGCAGTTTAGGGCCGAGTGTCGGCCAGTCGCGTTTCATAATCCACGTCAAATCGTAGTTTTCTTTCCAATATTCGGCCACTTTCGGGTTGATTTCTCCTGTCATTTTGTCCCAAATCCGCTCCGGGTAGCCGTCTTTCCCCACTGGCGAATACACGGCTTCCCATATATCGAACTGCTGCCCGCTGCGGCCTTTTGTGCCGAGCGCGAATTCGTAGAAGTTGGTATTTTGCAAGGTGGCGCTGACGTGGCCGAGATAATTTCGTTTGGCCGGGCGCAGTATTTTGTCAAAATCGCCTGCTTGCCAATAGGCATTTTTGTCTTTGTAAATATCCACCACCGTGTAAGCGCGAAAGTCAATCGGGTCGGGGCAGGCGGCATAACAGCCGTTAAACTCGTCGGGATAGAAGACCTGCACAGCCAATGCCTCCCAGCCGCCCGTGCTGCCGCCATAAGTAAACCGCGCCCATCCCGCGCCGATGCCCCGAAAACGTTTTTCGATTTCAGGAATCAACTCGTACATGATAGCATCGCCATAAGGGCCGACATTGGCAGAATTGACGGCATAAGAATCGTCGTAAAATGGGCATGGGTGTTGAATCTCAATGGCCAGAACGCGCGGGAAATCCGGCCCCGTCCACATTTTGTAAAAATCGTGAGCCTCCTGTTGCACAATGCGGTTGTAGCCATGCAGGTTGAAACGTTCGCTAAAATCCGGCTTCAAATCCGGGTCGGGCGGCTCGGTGCGGAAGCCGTCGAAGTCGGCGGGAAAATGTCCGTGAAAAACGGCGAGCGGGTATCGCACATCGGGGTGTTCGGCCCAGCCCTCGGGCAGCAGGACGTGCGCACCGAGCGTCATCGGGCGGCCCCAAAATTCGGTAAGCAATTTGCTCTGTATTTCGATGTGCTTGATGTATTTCGTGTCTTTTGGTTTTTCGATGGGTGGGATTTCTTCGGTCAGTTCGATGCGCAGCCCGTTTTGGTCGCTCGGCAGTGGAAGTTTGATTTTCAGTGGTTTGGAATACAAATTGCCCGGTGCGCGATTCCATTGCTGGCCTTCGCCCCTATCCATGGGGAGTTTCACCACATGGCCGTCCTTGCGGCGGAAAGTTTCATATTTGTGCAACAATGCTTGCACGAAGTATTCGCCTGGCGGCAGGTCGCGGAGGTTCCGAACGGGGTAGCCAAATTCGTCGTTGCCAAAATTTTTTGACGTGTTTGCTTCCCAATTTTCCACGTCCATGCCAAAGACCTGAGCGGTCTGGTAGTCGTCGCGGATTTGGAACCGAGGTTCTTCATCGGCGTTTTTGGAAAAGAGCAAAAGCAGGCGACCATCAAGTGGTTTTTCGGAAATTTTTTTGGGGTATGCGACGATGAAATTGGTTTGCGCCATAATGGAAAAAGGGAGCGAAAGACAAAAAAGAAAAAACAACCTGACTATCATTGGAAAAAAATTGAAATTTGTCCGCCAAAAGTAGAAAAGACGCTCTGTCCAGCCAACTCATTGCGCCCTTTGTCCGTTACAGCAAAAAAAGTATTGCCGTTTATGTTTCGCCGCACACAGATGCCCGACGTATTTGACCGCCTCGAACGCGAAGCCAGCGATGATTTTCGCCTGCTCGAGGAGCTGGGGCCTGTGCATTTTGGCACCGAACACCTCGTGGACCTCCACGCACAAGCACGCGAAAGGCTCGCACTTTTCAAAGTTCGCCAACGCCTTGGCATGTTGATTGGCGGCACGGGGGCGGGCTGGGCGTTGTTGGCTGCATTGTTCAACTTGGCGGGCTGGAACTGGCTGGCACTCATTGCATTGGGTGCGGCGGCACTAAGTTTTGCGGTTTTTCTTTTTATTGTTTTTTGGCAAAAAAAACGCTTTGAGAGCAGGGGCGAACTTGAATATGCACAACGACTCATTGAAGAAGAATTGCGACGACGCGCCCAAAAGCGCCGCGAAGCGAACCGGTGACACTGCCATGCCAATCTCTCAGTTTATTGCCTCATTTCGCACCGCCTTCATGGACGGCCAGTTGCTCAAATTGACGTTGAGCAAACCTACCAATGCCGCGCCAGCCGAGTTGAAAAACGTGTATCTCCGCCCCGTGAAGTTGAAAAAAGGGATGGTCGTAGCGTTCAATTTTCGGTACAAAACCCGCGACGAGGTAAAAAATTATGACCTAGAGGAGGCCATCGCCCGTTTGACTGACTTTTTGGGGCGACAATTTTTGAACGCCGATTTGCTCACGCCAGAGCGCAACTACAACCTAATTTTTTCCAAAAACGGCGAGGTGACTTTTTTCTCTAAAAAAGCCTCGAACGCGCCTGCTCCCGACATGGCGCACGACCGCGCCAAACGCTGGCTGCTCGACCCTGCCGCCCCGTGGCTGCACGCGCTCGGCATCGCCAGCGCCAACGGCGAGGTGTACGCCAACGCGCACGACAAATGGCGGCAAATCAATAAATACCTGGAAATCGTGGAAAGCCTGCTGCGCGAGCGCCCGCTGCCGCCCGATGCACATATTGCCGACATGGGCAGCGGCAAGGGCTATCTGACTTTCGCGCTCTACGATTTTTTGAAAAACAAACTCAACATGACACCGAGCATAACGGGCATCGAACTCCGTAAAAACTTGGTGGATTTGTGCGAAAAAACAGCACAACAGGCGGGTTTCGAGGGCTTGCATTTCATCGCCCAAAATATCGAGAGCTATCGCCCGGAGCGATTGGATATGCTCATCGCCCTCCATGCCTGCGATACGGCGACTGACTTGGCGCTGGCGGTGGGCATCCGCCACGCGGCGAAAATCATCGTGGCCGCCCCATGTTGCCACAAACAGATTCGGAAAGAAATGCAAACGCGCAATGAACTCGCTCCGTTGATGCAGCACGGCATCCTCGAAGAACGCCAGGCCGAAATCGTGACTGACGGCATCCGCGCACTTTTGCTCGAAGCACAAGGCTATAAGACCAATGTGTTTGAGTTCATCTCGACCGAACACACTGCCAAGAATGTAATGATAACTGCGACTTTGGACAAAAAGCGAGCAACAAATTCTGCCACTTCTTCGCAAAAACGCACTGCGGCATTGGAAAAAGTAGCGGCGATAAAGGCGGGATTCGGGATAAAAGAACATCATTTGGAAAAACTACTTGGCGAGCAGTAACAGATTGCAGGTAGGCTGTCTATTTTTGCGGGTCTACAAAACTGCTTTACAATGAAATACTCGCCTTTTTTATTCGCCATTTTATTCGCCCAAACGGCCTTTGCCCAAATTGCCGACACCGCGTTTTACGCAGCTACCACCCGCCACCGCCAAGAATACAAAGAGCATTTCTTGACCGAGGCTCGCTCCCCTTTGGCAGAAGAAGATACTGCTTCGCTTGATTTTTTTTCTCCGAACAAAGACTGGCTCGTGACGGCCACTTTCCAGCGCACCCCCGATTCTTTGCCATTTGACATGGCCACATACAGTGGCCGAAATGCCAAATATCAACAGTATGGCATCGCGACATTTGAAAAAAATGGCAAAACGCACACGCTGCGGCTCTACCAAAATATGCGGCTGATGACCTCACAAAAACACCACGACTACCTCTTCCTGCCGTTCAAAGACTCCACCAATGGCGTTACCACTTACGGGGGTGGGCGCTATCTTGATTTCCGGCAGGGCGACATCAGCGCCGAAAATGTGCTCGTGATTGATTTCAATAAATCTTACAACCCATGGTGCGCGTATAGCGATGGCTACAACTGCCCGATTCCGCCCAAGGAGAATCATCTGAAAGTGTCGGTGGAAGCAGGGGAAAAAAATTTTAAAGGAGAGAAATAGCCCTGAAAAACAAAACCCCCGCCGGTGGTGAACGGCGAGGGCTTGTTCTCATAGTTTGGAAGCCTGCTTTTTTCAAAGGGTGGCTTCAAAGGCTGTTTTTGTGCTGTATTGTAAGATGTTGTTGATGGCAGCCTGAGATGGGTTGAATTTGGCTTTGGGGAGTTGAACTTTTGCTGTCAAGAGTGCGTCGAATTCGGCACGCATTTCGGGATTTTCATCCAGAAGGTGCGCCATTTCCACAGCTTCGTTGGCAGGCATTTCGCGGTACATAAACTGTACCAGAGCGTTGAATGTGTAGGTTTCCTCCATAGGCGTTTGTAGCCGCTTTGATTTAGAATTTTGTTTGAAAAAAATCCCACTAAAAACAGTGGGCGGGGAATTGTTATTGCTCTGGCCGAGAGAATATTTCGGATTTTAACACTTGAAACCTTGGTGAAGTTTGAAAAAATTTGGTGCGGATTTATTCGTGTTTCTCAACGCCTGTTTTTTTGCACAAACCACTTCGATTTTTTCCTCGCAATCAATTCAATATCACGACTTTTGTAATAATTGCGTCGGGTGTATCGAACGATTGCGAACTGGTGGCGAACACCAAATAAACACCCGAGGCTGCCCGCCGACCGAGATAGTCGCGGCCATTCCACACTGCCTGGCCGCCCAACGATGTGCCTTCATAAACAAGATTGCCGGCCACGTCCGTGATTTTCACATTGGCATCTCTTGCCAGCCCATAAATAGCGATGGGGCCGTCGTAGTCGGGGCGGACGGGATTTGGGTAGGCATAAGGCGCCAAACTGTTGATGCGCCCGCCCTCGGTGGCTTCGCTGCGCAGGGAAATAATGCCTCTTTGTGTACCAATCCACGCCTCGCCATCTTTTGGGTTGATAGCAATATCCGTGATTGAATTGTCGAAAAGTGGGCTATTGGTGTCCGTGAACCGCGCCACTTGGGTCAGCGCATCGGGCGACTGGACGAAAACGCCATTGCCGGTGCCAAACCATTTGCGGTTCGCGCCATCCACGGCGATGGTATTTATATTCTCTGTTTCGAGCAAATAGCCGTTGAAGCCATCCACATTAACGATGCGGCGGCGGCCTGTGCAGGAGGCCTCGAACACGTTGCTGCCACACTCAAAACTGACCACGCCCTGAGTAGTGCCTACCCACACATCACCTTCGAGGTCAACGGCTATGCAGTTCACCGAGTTGTTCGGGAGCGCGCTGTTGGCACTGGTGATGAGGCGGTAGCGATCGTCCGCAGGATTGTCAATGTCCTGGCCACTGTCGTACACCAGCACACCTCCATTGAAACCAACGACAAACCATTTATAGCCGTTTTGGTCCACAGTCACTTGCAGGAGGCGATTGTTCGGCGCTGCCGAAAAATTGCGCATCGTGCCATCTGATTTTAAGACAGCGATGGGCGAAGGTGCATTGAAATTAGAGATCCAGAGGTTGTTGTTGGCATCAAATGCGATACCGTTAACGGAGGTTTGAGAAGCCGAAGGGCTGCTCTGTAAGATAGAGTTGTTTTTGTCATAGCATTTTATCGGAGCGCCCGGATCGGTCGCTTCCACCAGTCCGCCGACAAAACTCCCTGCAAAAAACTTGTCTTCTACTGGGTGGGGCGCCACCTTCCAAAGAGAATTTTGGCACTCACCCAGTTCAGGATTGCTCCCCCCGTAGAAGCGGCTCCATGTGCCATTTTCATAAATATAAATCCCCCATTGACCATAGTTGGGGCTCAGGTCGGGGTTGGCACCCGGTGTAGCGACATACACTTTATTATGCCCAATGGCAATTTCTCCCGAGTGTTCGAGAAAAGGGGAATTGAACCTGAAACGGTCACATTGGCCAGTGTTGTGGTCGTAATAGCGGTAATCGTCGGATTCGTCGGCAAACCAGAATTTCTTTTCACCATCCTCAATGCCATAAAAAGGGAATTCGGCACCACAAGCCCAATGGATTTCATAGCGGGCTCCGGATGTTTCCATGTATTCCACCGAGCCAAAAAAGCCAACTTTCCACGCAATCATCAGACCCGAGCCCTCGCTGGTGAGGTAATATACCTCCCGGTCGGTACGGGAGGCGACTTCCGTCACTGCTGCGTCGTCGTAGCTGTACAATGTTTTTCCGATGCCGAGGTAAAGATTGTTGTTCCAAACGGCCATCGTGTTCACAGTGGTGCCAGCGGGGAAGCCCTCCGGCGCGCCGAGCATTTGCCAACGGCCAAAATCTTCGGGATTGATGTCGTTCGCAGGTATGCGGAACAGGCCTTCTTCGGTGCCTGCATACAAATTCCCATTAAAAAGAGCCACCGACCTCACGACCATATCGGTGAATACCGTCCATTCCACCTCCTCTTTTTCGAGGTTCAGTTTCAGAACTCCGAAGCCGCAGGCGACGTAGGCGATTTTACCCTCAAAAGTGACATCGTAAATTTGTTTGTCACCGATGATGTTGATGTTTTTCTTGATAAAAGGCAAATTCACCACCGTGCCATCGGCGGGATAATAAATATCCAAATTGCTGTTGGAGTAGGCCAACAGGAGCGCCGCAGCATCGCGGTTGTAGCGGATGAGGCGCATACCCACATCGCTCAAACCTTCCACTTTGGTCAGAAAACGCGGCGAACGGTCGACTTTGTCAATCTCGACCACGGCCCATTCTGATGCGAAATAAACTTTCGTGTTGCTTTGCGTTACATATTTCGAGCGTTGCCAGGGCAGGTGTTGGCGCCATTCCCCGATGGCGAGCGGCGGGAAAGAATCCGACTGGGCGGCCAAGTTTGCGAGCGTAACTATCAGTAATACAAGGGAAAAGAGCGGGCGCATACGTTCGATTGGTTGACTGTTTTAAAAAATGGGCAACGTGCTTTGTTGCATCGCATTGATGCACACCGGCAGACTTGGGTTGCCTGTGGTTGGCCAGCGTATTTCAGCAATCATGCGGTTAAATTTGGCTAATCCTGTCTAATATTGCGGCGAAATATTCGAAATTTGAAAACGGCTATCAAACGATTCCTGAAATCCCTTCCCATCGCGTTTACACAAAATCAACGCTACGACCGGCAAACCAACCGCGTCATACAAAAGGTGTGCAAACCCGACAGCAACTGCATTGATGTAGGCTGTCACAAAGGGGAAATCCTTGATTTATTCCTGAAATACGCCCCTCAAGGAACGCACTACGGATTTGAGCCGATTCCCGTTTTGTACGAGGGTCTGGTGAAAAAATACGCGGTATCTAACTGCCGTTTTTTCAACATAGCCCTCTCCGACAAGCCGGGGACTTCGAGTTTCAATTACGTCGTGAGCAATCCCTCGTACAGCGGCCTGCTCAAAAGAAATTATGACCATCCCAACGAAAAAGACACCCAAATTACCGTCCGCACCGAACGATTAGACGACCTCATCCCTGCCGATGCACAAATTGATTTGGTGAAAATAGACGTGGAAGGTGGAGAAATTTTGGTGCTGCGCGGTGCCATCAAAACTTTGACGCGGTGCAAGCCGGTGGTTATTTTTGAACATGGCCTCGGCGCTTCCGAATTGTACGGTGCCACACCCGAGCAGGTGTTTGAATTGTTCGAGCAGTGTGGGTTGCGGGTGTCGTTGTTGAGCCGTTTTTTACAAAACAAAGAGCCACTCTCAAAGGAGGAATTTTCCCGGCATTTTTATCGGAAGTTGAACTACTATTTTGTGGCTTATTGATCTTCCCCTTGCCTCTTTTCACGGTACAAACTGCTTGTTTCCAGATACTCCCACACCGCGTCGGGCACTAAGTAGCGCACCGATTTTCCCGTGCGGAGGCAATCCCGGATGTAAGTAGCAGAGATGTCGAGCAAAGGCGCCGCAAAGGTGCGGACACGCGGGTGCGAAGCTAACTCGCCGGGTTCATGATTCGGGCGTTTGTAGAGATAAATGTTGTAGTTGGCGAGGATTTGCTCGTAGTTTTTCCAAAGATGCAGCGATGCCAAGTTGTCGCCGCCCATGATGAGCGCAAACTCGTGGTTAGGATATTTTTCTTTCAGAAAAGCCAGTGTATCAACGGTATAAGAAGGTTTTGGCAAATCAAATTCTACGTTGGAGGCCTGAATAAACGGGTTGTCGCCGATGCCCAAACGGGCGAGGTGCAGCCGATCATAGTCGCGGGCGAGCGTCTTTTTGGGTTTGAACGGGTTTTGCGGACTGACCACGAGCCACACTTTGTCCAAATCCGTTTGTGTCGCCATGAAATTGGCGATGATGAGGTGACCGACGTGGATGGGATTGAAAGAGCCGAAGAACAAGCCGATTTTCATGAAAAGGAGATTGAGGGCGGGGCGAGAAAAATTCCCTAATCACAGAATCCCCAACCCTATTTTCCAAGATTTTTGTCTTCTTCGCTGACGCGGTTGAGCAGTTCGTCCACGCGGTACATTTCGTCCACCGTGTCGTCGAGGAAGAATTCAAGTTCGGGTACACGGCGCATTTGTTTGCCCACTTTGGAGGCGAGTGCTTGGCGGAGGCGCGGGTAGTTGTCCTCCAATTCGAGGATGACCTCCTGCTTGTTCTCCGTGCCGTACACGCTGATGTATATTTTGGCAACGAGCAAATCGGGGGTCATTTTCACTTCCGTGACAGTCACGAGTTTGTCGCGGCCATAAATATTGCTGCCTTGTTCGGTGAGCAGCATCCCGAAATAGCGCCGCAGCACTTCGCCGATTTGTTTTTGTCGGATGGATTCCATGTCGTGTCAATTGTATGATGAAGGTCGGGGCCTAAACGGGTTTTTTGCCCGGAAAGTGCCACAAAGGTAAGCCTCTCCGAAACTAATTTTCCCAACAGGGGTTTATTCAGGCCGAATTCCAAATAATCGTTGGAAAAATTTTGGGCATGGGTTGGATTTTCGGGACAGGTGGGTTTATCTTTGCCCCCGCTTTTGAAAAAGCA
>CAYZVM010000093.1:0-22348 GCA_964481485.1 uncultured Saprospiraceae bacterium
CCATTTGCACACAATTGGTGGTGGTACTTGATGAGCAAGGCCCGTCCATTGATTGTGATACGATTATGACGGTTTCGCTGGTGGCTGGTGGCGGTTGTGTCAACAACACGGACGTGACAGCACCCGTCGCGGTGGACAACTGCGGCGGTTTTGTGACGGTGGTTGGCACTCGCCCAGACACGTCACTGCTCACCGCTCCTTGGCCGCTCGACACAACCATTATCACATGGACATTCACGGATGTGGACGGCAACGATACCACTTGCACACAATTGGTCGTCGTGAATGATTCGACACCACCGGTGTTCGACTGCCTCACGTTGGATACAGTGCGGCTTGTCATTGGATTGTTGAACTGTACTGCCGATTCTATATTGGATGTACCTGAAGCATTTGATGCTTGCGATGGCTTTATCGCGGCGGCTGGTACGCGCAGTGATATGGCGGCAATGGACGATCCTTGGCCGCTCGATACAACCATTGTGACTTGGGTATTTACCGACAGTTCGGGCAACTCCGACACTTGCTTCCAAATGGTGATTGTGACTGATACAATTGCGCCTGAGGTTGATTGTCCCATAGATATTCAAGTGACCAACGACCCCGGTTTGTGCTCTGCGGTAGTGACGTTTGTGGCAACTGCAACGGACAACTGCGACTCGGCTCCGGCGATTACATACAGCCAAGGCCCCGGCACGGCGTTCTTGGTCGGAACAACCATAGTAACAGTAACGGCGACGGATTCTTCTGGCAATACGGCCACTTGCACGTTCGACGTGGTGGTGACGGACGATGAGGACCCGGTGGTGAATTGTGATACGATTCTGCCAGTGGTGCTGACGACAGATGCGCTCTTCTGTTCGAACGACTCTAACCTCGTGGTTCCCTCGGCGATAGACAACTGTGCGAATGCACTCGTCGCTGTTGGTACTCGCGACGACCTTGCAGCACTCAACGACCCGTGGCCGGTAGGTACCACCACTGTCACTTGGACGTTTACAGACACGTTGGGCAACGACACGATTTGTACTCAAACGGTGACGGTGACGGACGATGAACTGCCTGTTATCACTTGCCCGAGTACGGATACGGTGACCCCTGTGTTGCCTAATTGCGATTTCACGGTGATGGATACGGCGTTTGACCCGGTGGTGAGCGACAATTGCGGCATTGACACGGTGTATTATGTGTTTGTCAGTGGCGCGGGTGTGACGCCGACGAGCGGCGAGACGCTGAAAGGTGCGGTGTTTACAGAAGGCAAATCCAACGTCCGCTGGTATGTGGTGGATGTCAACGGCCTCGTGGACAGCTGCGAATTCGGCCTCATGGTGGATTCCTGCCGCGATATTTCAGGTAAACTGATTTGGAGAGGCGGCGATGGCTCGGCTGGTATTGGGGTCGGCATGGCGGATGTCTTCCTGACGGGCGATGCGGCTGCTTCCTTTGGCCCGACTTTGCCCGATGGTTTGTACAACCTGCAAGTCGTATCGGGCAGCGATTTCGTCATCACACCTGAAAAGGACATCAACCCGACCAATGGCTTGGGCGTGGGCGACGTGACGGCGATTCAGCAACACTTGATCGGCGCTCCGTTTATCACGGATGCCTATCGCCTCGTGGCTGCCGACGTGAACAAGAGTTACACCATCTCGACGGTGGACGCTGCTATCATTATTCAGGCGTTGCTCGGTAACTTGTCGGCATTGGCAGTGCTGGAAAATGGCAATTCTTGGCGTTTCATCCCGACGGATTACGGCTTCCCGTCCATCGTTGGCCCATACACGATTCCGGTATATCCCGAAACGCGCATCCTGACGGGTGTGACGGGTGATGTGCCTGGCCAAGATTTCTTTGGTGTGAAAGTGGGCGACGTGCTGGAGTCTGGCGACGTGGCCGACCCGGAAAACAAACCCGCAGATGCCGCAACGAGCGACCCGCTTGTGTGGACGGTGCAAGACCGCGTGTTGCAGGCCGGTGAAACGGTGGCTGTGGCGTTCAGGGTGAAAAACTTTAACGACATCGCTGCCTACCAATACGCGCTGCGCTTCAACCCGGCGGTGCTGGCATTTGACCACATCGAAACGACGACGGACATTTCAATCAGCGCGACGGGCAACTTTGGCCTTTACAATGTCGCAGCCGGTGAGATTCGCACCCTCTGGTCTATGGCACAAGGCAAGTCCTTGGGCGATGGCGCAACGGTGTACCACATCTATTTCAATGTGTTGGAAAGCGGCCAATTGCTCAGCGACTTGCTGCAACTCGATGGAGCGGTGCTGGCGGAAGTTGCCTACAATACGATGCTGGAACCACGCGCCGTGCATTTGGAATTTGCACCCGCGAAAGTGCTGGGTACCGGTGCGCCGACTGTTGCGGAAGTGCAGTTGTTGCAAAACCGCCCGAACCCGTTTGCTGGTCAGACGACCATCGGCTTTATTTTGCCGGAGGCCTGCGAGGCCGAATTGCGGGTGTTGGATGCCACAGGTCGTTTGCTCAAATCGCACCGCGCCGAGTACATGGCAGGCAAACACGAGGTCATTTTCGAACTGAACGATGCGAGCGCGCTCGGCCTATTGTACTACGAACTGATTACGCCTTACGGCAAACTGTCGAAGAAGATGGTTGCCAGCGGGAAATAGAAGGATAATAAAGTTACAAAAGTCATTAGAGGTCATTGGGGTCATTTTTCAGAATGGCCCCGATGACCTCGTGGCTTTTTGTGTTTTATGCGAATCAAGGGTTGAAAATAAAAGGGCGTTGGTTCTCAGTATTTTAGACCTATGAGGTTTTTGAAAACCTCATAGGTCTCGTGTGCAAAACTTCGATTTTCAAAACCCAAATTCAACTCTTGAGTTGCATATTTTACACGATTGACGCGAATTTGGGGGAATAAGCGTTTCTGAAATTTTCTGCGATTTTACTTTTAAACTAATATCCTACGGTTGTCATCCTGAACGAAGTGAAGGATCCACATAAGACGAGCGACTGAGATGTTTCAAAAAAAGCGAAATTTCGAGACAATGAAAGTTTTGTAAACCCCCTTTACAAATGCCCCGATTCGAACATTTTGCCAAAACCCGATTGCCTGATAAAAGGCATCAACCGGTTATTTTTTAATTCTTCATCCACTTTATCACCATGAATGGAAAGCTGCACATTCCCGCCTTGTGGCTTGATGCCTCTCGTTTTTCTCCATTTTTTCAAAAAATAGCGCTGCGTTCTGTCCTGAGTTTGCACTTTCGGATGCTCGTGGTCTGTTTGGCTTTTGCCCAAACGGCTTTTGCCGGAGTGGGGGAGCGGAACATTCTTGCGCCTGATTTGACCCTCGAAATCACTGGGCCTGCTTCGGCGGCTTGTGTGGACACCATCACGGTGGCCGTCACGGTGTCGAGTGGTTTCACAGATATTGCTTCTTTGCAGTACAGCATCAACTGGGACGAAACCCAAGTAATGTACCTGAGCAGCAGCGCCGCCAATATCGGTGGCGCGGGCGGCGATCCTTTGCTCGGCACGGGCAACACAGCCGGTGGCGAACTGACGTACAGTTGGGTGGATTTTTCCGGCACAGAAGGGGAAGATCTCGCCGATGGCGATACTTTGTTGACCATCACTTTTGTGGTGCTGACCGATGTCGGCACTGTCAATGTGGACATCACCGGCACCCCGCTGGCGATGGAAGTGGCCGACAATTTCCTGGCCACCAGTGTACCAACGGCGTTGAACAATGTCAGTGTCGCGCTCACCCCTATTGTGGTCACCTGCCCGCCCGACATCACGGTGCTGGAGAACGATGTGCCGTTTCTGCTGACGGGCGGCCTGCCTCTCGGTGGTATGTACACCGGGTTGGGTGTGAACAACGACACCCTCGACCCGACGGCGGTACCGCTCGGCATCAATACAATAACCTACACGTACACCGACATCAACGGGTGTTCCAACAGTTGCACATTCGATGTCACGGTCGAAGCCGCCCCTGCGGTGATTTGTCCCGATGATATTTCGGTGTGCATCGGCGAGGCACCTTTTCCGCTGACCGGCGAATCACCTCCGGGCGGGACGTACACTGGCCCGGGTGTGACGGCGGGCGTATTCGACCCGCTGGCGGCGGGGCCAGGTGTACATATCGTCACCTACTCGCTCAATCCGGTTGACACCTGCTTTTTTGTTATTTCGGTGTACGACACGGCGGCACCGCCAGCCATTGCTTACACATTTCCAGATTCGTTCAATGTCAACGTGACACCCGGCAACTGTTCGGCGACTGTCACCATCGAGCGGCCCAATATTGGGTTGTTATGCCTGATTCCTATTTTTGACAACTACACGGTGTTTGATTGTGATATTTCAAACCTTGCGCCGGTGGAAGGCCCTGCCAATGTGAACGGGGTGAACGATTCGACTTTTTTGGATGCTGTGCAGCCGTTGGATGTCTGCGACCCTTTGACCAAATTCGTAGCAATTCAGTTTCCGGTCGGCACGACCATTATTCCTTATACTTGGTGCGACAACGATAGCAACTGCACGACGATAAACATCACGGTGGTGGTGAACGAACCGGAGCCGCCGCAAGCGCAGTGCAAGACCGCCATTATTTCGCTGGATGCGAACGGGCAAGTGATACTTGACCCTGCTCTGGTGAATGATGGCTCGACCGACAATTGTGGCCCCGTTGTTTTGTCTGTGTCGCCCGATACATTTACTTGTGCCAATGTGGGCGGCAATACGGTGGTGTTGACGGTGGACGACTTGTCGCCGGATTCTCCTTCGAGCACTTGCACGACGACCGTGACGGTATTGGACGACATGGCGCCGATGGTCAATTGCCCGGTCAGCATCACGGTGTCGGCAGATTCACTTTCTTGCAACAACACCGCCGATTCCATCCCGGGGCTGCTCCTGACGGCACTGCCCACCGGCACTTCGCCCAGTAATCCCGGCGAATACTCCGACAATTGCGGGGTGAGCACCATCACTTACAATCTTTCTGGGCCGAGCGGCACGGTAGGTTCTGGTGATTACCCGATACCGGGCAATCAGGTGTTCAACGGCGGGGTGACGACCGTCATTTACACCATAAGAGATACAACAGGCAACACCACCGTTTGCTCTTTTGACGTGACGGTAGAAGACCTCATACCCCCGGTGACTGCGAACTGCCCGCCCGACATCACCGTGAATGCCAACAATGGCTGTTTGGCATTTCCCAACTGGACACCGCCGGTGTTTACGGACAATTGCGCAGGAACCGTGCAAGTATTGGCATCGCACAACCCGGGCGGATTTTTCATTTTTGGCCCCACGCTGGTGACTTACACCGCAACGGATGTGGCGGGCAATGTGGCGATTTGCACGTTTATTGTCGAGGTCGTTGACAACCAACCGCCGTCGCCAAGTTGCCAAAATATCACCGTCTCGCTCGATGCAAATGGCGTGGTGACCGTAAGCCCCATCCAATTGGACGACGGCAGCACAGACAACTGTTTTTACGACTATGTGAACCCGGACACGACGTTCAACTGCACCAACGCGGGCGACAATCCTTACACCCTGACCCTCATTGACGGGAGCGGCAACACGGCTTCTGTCACCTGCACGGTGACGGTGGTGGACGACAGCATTGACATAAAAGACCCGGTGATTACCAATTGCGGCTCGTTCACGCCCGCCGAGGTGGATTTGGATGCCAACTGCTCCGGCACGTTGGACGCGGCGGATTTTGCGCTGAATTTCACGTTCACCGACAACACGCTCAACTCCATGCCTTCCTGCCCCCTCACATTTGACGTGGATGTGGACGGCAGCGGTTTTGCCCCGACCTATGAATGGAATTGTGCGGATACCGGCGCGAATGTGGTCACCCTCCGTGTGTCGGATGTTTTTGGAAATACCGCCGTTTGCGTCGTGACGATTATTGTCAATGACGTGACACCGCCGGTCATCGTGGATGCCGAAATCGTGGCGCCGCTGGTAGTCACGGTGGAATGTCACGAGTACGATGCGGACGATTTTGCTACGCTGGGCCAAATTACGCTGGCCGATGTGACGGATGCCTGCGACGATGCTTGCGACGGCGAAATAACCATTGCGTTCACCGACGTTGCCACCCCCGGTGCTTGCCCCAACACGTTCACCATCACCCGCACTTGGGCGGTGACCGACGAGGCTGGTAATACTGCTTATCACACACAAACTTTAAATGTGGTGGACACGCAGGCTCCGATTATTTCGGGGGTGCAAACGCTCCTCAATCTGGAGGCAAATACGCCGATTGAAACACCTGCTTGCGCCGCGCGAGATACCATAGAGTTGTTGCCAGAAAATGTGAGCGACAGCTGCACGGTTGATTTTACGGACTTCATCATTTCTTATGAAATTGATTTTGAGCCGGTCGGCGTAGGTGCCAACACGAGCGGCACGGGTGCTGTTGCTATGGCGGATTTCCCCATCGGCACCTCGGAAGTTACGTTCACCGTAGCCGATTCTTGCGGCAATTCGAGCCAAGTCACCATCACGGTGGTGGTGGACGACGTGGACGGACCGAACATCAATGAGCCGTTTGCAGATGATTTTGGCAACACAAAATTGGTGTGCGACTCAATATTTGTCATCCCGAATGCGACGGGCAACTGCGGCAATAACTTTTCGTGGTACCGCCCGTTCCGCGCTGATGATAGTTTCCTTGATTGTTCTGATTACAACGTCACGGAAGAAATCAGCACCCCGTCGGTGCAAATCGCGGTCAATGTTTCTGTGCCTTTTGTTTATACCAACCCGCCATTTTTCAGCATCAACCCGACTATCTTTTTCCCAGTTGGGCCAACGACTATCACATACACGGCGACGGATATGGAGGGCAATTCCTCGGTGTGTTCTTTCACGGTTATCGTGGAGGATACGGAGCCGCCGACTTTGATTTGCCCCCCTGCCCAGATTCTGCCTTCCACTTGCGAAGAAGCGCAAATACCGGACTACACCAACTTGGTGCAGGTATCGGACAACTGCCCCAGCATCGTGGACTTGGTGCAAATGCCCATTGGCGGCACCATGTTGGACAGCCTGTTCGGCGCCCCACCGGTAGCGGGCGATGTTTTCACGGTGACCATCATCGGGACGGAATTGTTCAATGCCGATACTTGCTCGTTCACGGTGACTTTGGCCGACGGCGACGCGCCTATTCCGGTGCTGGCGGTGCTGCCCGACTTGATAGATTCCTGCGGGTCTATCATCGTGGTGGCACCTGCTGCGCTCGACCCTTGCAACCCGGATGTTGACACGCTTTACGGCACACCCTCCACGCCGGTCGGTATTTTCTTAAATACAAATCCGCCCTCGTACCAATTGAACCCGGGCAATTTTGTGATTACCTGGATTTACAATGACGGCAATGGCAACATCAGCACCCAGCCGCAAAATATCTCGGTGCTCAACGACACGTTCCCGCCGACGGCCATCTGTCAGCCCAACCTGACGCTCGAATTGTCTGCGGCAGGTGATGTGCTGATTGACCCCGCTGATTTGGATCTGGGCAGTCTTGACCCCAACGATTGCGGGCCGCTCACGCTGAGCACCGAACCGACTGTGCTTGATTGTGACGATTTGGCGATCCCTGCGCTGGTCGCGCTCAAAGTGGCCGACCAAGCGGGCAATGTCGCTGTTTGCACGACGGCAATTACCGTGTTGGACGTGACAGCGCCTGAGCTTTCGCCGATTCCTGCCAACGACACGCTGGAGGCTTGCAGCGATATTCCGACACCTGCCAACATCACTGCCACGGATGCTTGCGACCTTGAGGTGGAGATTGTGTTTGTAGAGGACACGATTTCTTTTGTCAATAATTTCAACTACACCATTCGCCGCACTTGGACGGCCTCGGACGACTCCGGCAATGCTTCCACTGGGACGCAATTCATTGTTGTTCAAGACTCATTGGCACCTGTATTTGTGGTAACTACGCCCGATACGCTTTTCTTTTTCACGGGCGACGACGACCCGGATTGTATGGTCTTGGTCGGTTTTGATATCACGCCTTTTGTGACAGACTGCGATTCAAATTTGGTCATCACCAACAATGTGACGGGGCAAGGCGCGGATTACAGCGAAATGTTGACGGTGGGAACATACACAGTTGTTTTCACCGCGACGGATAACAGTGGTCTTTCGGCTACCCATGCGGTCGTGTTGATAGTGCGCGACGATACTGACCCGATAGCGGCGTGTATCAACGGTGTGAGCGTGTCGCTGCAAGCATCCGGCACCGTGACGGTGACACCGTTGAACATCAATAGCAGCAGCAGCGACAACTGTACGGCTCAAATAGATTTGGGGCTGAGCATCCAACGCCTCGACACGCTCGGGCCGATTACAAATAGCATCACTTTTGGTTGCCCTGAAGCTGACGGCGTGACGCAACACCCTGTTCGGCTCATCGTGGAAGACGAAGCGGGCAACGAGGCTGCTTGCGAAACGTACATTATCGTGCAGGACAACGTGTTCCCGACCATTACTTCTTGCCCGCCCAACGACACTGTGCAATGCGACGACGACCTTTCACCGGATGTGCAGGGCACAGCGACGGGTGCCGACAATTGCAACTTGGTCACCGCCGAATTTGTGGATTCGACGGCGATTGGCACGGGCAGTATATGCACAGTGATTTTCCGCACTTGGAGTGTGTCTGACCAAGCGGGCAATGCCGTCACTTGTGTGCAAGTGCTGAGTGTGCAGGATACTATCAAGCCCGTTTTTGCCTCATTGCCTTCGGCAAATGACACGCTGAATTGCGGCGACACACTGGCGATAGCACCGGTAGTGACTGCGACGGACAATTGCACCGACAGCGTGGCCGTGACGTTGGTGGTGGACACGCTCAACATTGGCGCTGGCAATTGCGGGTTGTTCAGTTATACGATTCAACGCACTTGGACTGCTGTGGACGACTGCGGCAATTCGAGTGTTTTTTCCCAACAAATAACGGTGGCAGATACGGTGGCACCGCAATTCGTGGGCTTGCCGGACACCATCACGTTGTTCACGGCTGATTTCCCGCCCAACCTGACTTGCCTCGTGCCGCTGGCATTTGCCGCGGACTCGTTCTTAACCGATTGTGCGCCGGATACGTTGATGACTTTGTCCAATAATGCCCCGCACGGCGATGGCGAATTGGATATCAGCGGCGATTATACAGCCGGAACTTATACCGTTATTTTCAGTGCCACTGACCCTTGCGGGAATGTAGGCGTGGATTCGATAGTTGTTCAAATTGTTGACAACAGCATCCCGACCGTAGTTTGCAACGACGAGGTGGTCGTGTCGCTCGGCACCAACGGGCAGGCCACTATTTCGCCCAGCACCATTGACCTCGGCAGCACGGACAATTGTGGCATTGATACGATGTTCCTTTCGGACAGCACGTTCGATTGCGGCAATTTGGGTTTCAATTCCGTGACGCTGACGGTGGTGGATGCGAGCGGCAATTCCAATTTCTGTACCGTGAATGTAGAGGTGCTGCCGGGTGTGGGCGGCACGGGCTTCTCGCTCGATGTCACCGGCTCGCCGGAATCCTATTTTGGCGCGGACGACGGTTCTGCTTCGGCGGTTGCTGCGGGCGGTTCTGGCCAGTTCACTTTTACTTGGAGCAACGGTGCCACTGGCCCGAATATCTCAGGCCTTTCGGCAGGCATCTATACTGTGACGGTAGTGGATTCTCTCGGCGGCTGTACCCGTGTGGATACGGCCATTGTGGACGCGGGTGCAAAAATCGTGCTTTCGGTGGGGGCTGGGGTTGGTTGTCAGGGGCAAATCATTTCAATTCCCGTGACGGTGGACAACTTCTTCGATGTGACCGGTTTTACGTTCACGGTTCATGTCAATGAAGATTCGGTAGGCACTATACTCGGTGTCACGAACGGCAGCGTTCATCCATCCATTGCCGATGAATTGGATGCTATTTTATTGACTGGCAACAACTTGGGCATTGAGTGGGCGGATACTTCGGTGACGTTGCCGAGCGGCACGGTGCTGTTCAGCATTGATGTGCAACTCGGTATGGCCATTGTCGGCTCCGCCAGCCCGGTGGTCATTGTTGATACCCCGGTGGTGATTTTGTTTACGCAAGACAGCAGCGGGGTCAACGTCGTGACCAGTATGCTCATTATTGGAAACGACACGATAAGAATCACCTGCGAATTGAGCGACCTCATCGAAATCGGCGGCGACATCCAAACTTGGAACAACCCGCAGCCGGTGCCGGGTGTGGAAGTAACGCTCGCAGGTACTGTTTCGGCAACCCAAACTACGGGGCCTCCGGGTACCTATTTGTTTGGAATACCGAACAACTCGAACACAACGGTGCGGTGTTACAAAGAAACTGCCGGGTTGGCCGGTATCACGGGTGCCGACATTTTGCTCATCAAACGCCACGTTTTGGGGCTTCAATTGCTGACTTCGCCGTACCAATATGTGGCGGCTGACGTAAGCGGCGAGGGCAATATTTCTGTCTTGGACGTTTCGCGGATTCAGCCGGTGGCACTCGGTTTGTTGGAGCACATCCCCAACTCGCCGGACTGGAAGTTTGTGCCAAAATCATACGTCTTCCCCACACCTCCGTTGAGCGTGCCATTCCCCGACAGCATCAGCCATTTGCCCGCGACGATGAGTTTCCTCGACGATGATTTTGTGGCGGTGCGTATGGGCGACGTGAACGGTAGCATCGTGCCGACTTTCACCAACGACGATATTTATGACCGTTCCGAAACGTTCCGCATCCGCGTGGACGAGCGCAGTTTCCAAGCGGGCGAGGTGATAACCGTACCGTTCAAAGCCAGCGATTTCACCGACCGTTCTGGTTTCCAAATGACGTTGCAATTCGACCCGAATGTGCTCGAACTGGTGGCGGTGCAACCGGGCGCATTGCCCGATATGAGCCTTGCCAACTTCGGTGAAGTGTATTCCGGCAACGGTCTGCTGACTACCCTTTGGGTCTCGCCCGTTCCTTTGACCTTGGCTGACGGCGAAGTGTTTTTCACGTTGAAATTCAAAGCATTGCGCAAGGGGGCTTCGTTGGCTGAGTTGCTATACCCGGGTTCGGACATCACCCGCGCCGAGGCTTACGATCGCGACGGCAACACGATGAAGGTTGATTTTGAGTTCGTGCAGCCGACTACGGGAGTCGAAGCAGCCGTGTTTGCTTTGTACCAAAACCAACCCAATCCGTTCCATCGCACGACGACGATTAGTTTCCGGTTGCCGGAAAGTTGTGAGGCGCAGTTGCGGATATTTGATGCTTCGGGGCGGATGTTGGCAGAAAAGAAGGCACAATATCCGGCGGGTAGAAACGAGGAAACGCTTGATTTGGGCGCTGCGACGGGCGTGTTGTGGTACGAACTGGTGACACCATTCGGGATTTTGACGAAGAAGATGGTGGCGGCTCAAAAGTGACAGAGCCTATTGTGGTAGCAAGGCTTTTGGCTTCTTGTTTAATTCAAGTTAGTTTTGCGCCAAGGGCAATCCGAGTTTGTTCGTGTTGCCCGAAGCTGATGACCAAACGCAGAACCGCTCTTTTATTTCAGATGACCGCCATCCTGTTTGGGGTGGCGGTCTATCCTAATGAGGTATCCGCCCAAGCGGTTTTCAAAATGGAGCATCTCACGCCGAAGGACGGCCTGTCGTACCGCTGGGCGCTGGATGTCGCGCAGGACAGTTTGGGTTACATCTGGGTTGCCACGTTCGACGGGCTGAACCGCTACGACGGGCATCGTTTCACTACCTACATTCCCGAAGGAGAAAGCAGACCGGGGTTCGTTCTGAACCGTTTGAAGCAAGTGGATTGTTTGCCCGGCAAAAAAATCCTGATTTGCTCGGAAAGCGGCAGCCTGATACAATTCGACCTCGAAACAGGCAGGCTCCGGCCTGTGAAAGGGCCGACGAACAACAGCGATACGCCGGTCAACGCCCGGCTGCTCTTCACGGTAAACGGTGCGCACAACTGGGCTTTATTGCAAACGGAAACCGGGCAGGAAAGGCTGGGACGGGTGCTGTCGCCGGAACGGTTCGACACGCTTTTTTTGCTTGACGACCACACAGTCATTGGTAAACACCTGATTCCTTTGCCGGGCGGCAAGCGTTTTTGGGGACGCAGCGAAAATGCCTATTTCCTGCTTGACCCTGAGGCGGGTTCGCAAAAGT
Organism: uncultured Saprospiraceae bacterium; assembly: GCA_964481485.1. Taxonomy (GTDB): domain Bacteria; phylum Bacteroidota; class Bacteroidia; order Chitinophagales; family Saprospiraceae; genus M3007. The sequence goes on from CAYZVM010000093.1 coordinate 12,184, forward strand.
GGCACCCGTTTACCGCCATTCCGGGGGAGGCGATTGTGCACCCGCAATTGCCCATCGACGGGCAGAGCCGTTTTTGGTTTCCGGGCGCCGACGGCGCTTTTCGCTCTTTAAGTTTGCCGCGTTCCGTGTCCGTTGGGCAATGGCAAAAGTTCCACCTCGACAATAAGGGCAATTTCTGGTTTTGGACACAGGACAAACGAATGTACCGCTATGAAGCAGCCACCGAAACGCTGGAATTCATCGGGATAGCCGATTTTTGGGAATACACGCTTGATAGCCCCTTTGAAGACCGGGAGGGCAATATCTGGATTCCGCATTTTTACGGCGTGACCAAATTGGTGCGCGAACGCCGGCTTTTTGAAAACTACCTCAATCAGCCGGTCAACGAACTCGGCGCTTCGCCGGGCGGCAAAAGTGTTTATTTTATGGGTGAAAAAGACGACGGCGCGGTTTATATCGAGGCGGACATGGAAGGCTTTGTGCGCTTGCGGCCCGGCTCAACGACGCCGGAACACGCCCCGGATGCCCCGGTTGTCGTAACACCAGCCAACGAAGCGCTGCTCTTGCAATCCGTTGAAAAAGCGGGATTAGACAAAAGCAAACTTTTGGAAAAGACGACGTGGTTTCACGACAAGGGGAAGGAAATATTCTGGGTTTGCTCGCAACTGTCGCAGCGTGTTCATCGCATGAATACTCAAAACCAAAGCTGGCAGTCCTTCGAAATTTCCAACTCCCCTATTTCTGTCTGGTGTTTTTTGCCCCTGAATAACCACCTGTGGATTGGCACAGACAACGGACTCTACCGTCTTAACCCCGCCGACGGACAATGCCAACGTTTCACTACCAAAGAAGGGCTGCCGCACAATATTATCTACACCATGTTGCCCGATGGTGAAAGGCTTTGGCTGGGTACGCACCACGGGCTTTGCCGTTTCGAGACGCGTGGCGGCGAAGTGAAAACCTTTTATGTGGAAGACGGCCTCACGCACAACGAATTCAACCGTCGCTCCGCCCTCAAGACCCGCGACGGGAAATTCTATTTCGGCGGCCTCAACGGCGTCAATGCGTTTTACCCGGCCGACATCGAACGGGCGACGTCCCGCCTCCAGCCCAATCTGTATCTGACCCGTTTCACAAAATTGGACGGACGGCACGATACCCTGCTCTCTTCCATTTACTTTTTGGCCGATGCCGGCGATGAAATTCATCTGAACGCCTCCGACCGCTCCTTCGTGTTCGAGTTTTCCATCAACAGTTATTTCAACCCCTCGCAGAACAAATATCTCTATTACCTCGACGGTTTGGAAATACCCTGGAGCAACGAAACCAATGCCGGGCGAGCCGTTTACTCCTACATCCCGCCGGGTCGTTACGTCCTGCGGGTAAAAGCCGCCGGGCCTTTCGGCAACGCGGCGGCCAACGAAATCGCCTTGCCTGTCGTGATGCCTAATGTATGGTATATGCGCTGGTGGGCCTGGCTTGGCTACATGCTGGTTGCACTGGGCGCTGGCATTTTGCTCTACCGCATTCGGCTCCGGCAGCACCTCGAACATCAGGAAGCCCTGCGCTTGCAAGAACTCGACGAGGTGAAAACGAAACTTTACACCAATATCACCCACGAGTTTCGCACACCGCTCACCGTCATACTTGGCATGACCGAACAATTGGCCGGAGAACAAAAAGCCGATGCCGTTCGCGGCAAATTAGACATCATTCAGCGGAATGGGGAAAACCTGCTCCATCTCGTCAATCAATTGCTCGACCTAGCTAAACTCGAATCGGGTAAACTTTCCCTGCATCTCGTGCAAGCCGACATGGTGCAATACCTGCGCTATGTGGCGGGTTCTTTTCATTCTTTTGCTGCAAGCAAGGACATCGAACTGCATTTTCTGCCCCATGCGGAGCAGTTTCAGATGGATTTTGATAAAGACCGGATACTGCACATTTTGTCCAACCTGCTCTCCAACGCCGTAAAATTCACCGGCATGGGAGGCCATATTTACCTGCAAACTGCCCGCGAAGGCGAGCGTTTTTTAATCAAAGTAAAAGACACTGGGAGCGGTATTCCGGCAGACAAGCTGCCTCACATCTTCGACCGTTTTTACCAAGTGGACGACTCCCGCACACGCCAAGGTGAAGGCTCTGGCATCGGCCTGACACTGGTGCATGAGTTGGTGCATTTGATGAGCGGCGACATCAGCGTGCAAAGCCAACCGGGCAAAGGCACAGAGTTCATCGTGTCGCTGCCGGTGACGCGCGCCGCGCCGTTGGCAGATGACCAGCCGGGCGTGTCGCCGTTGCGGGGTCATGTCCTGCTTCAAACCCCACCGAAGTTCGCCGAAGAAACGAACGGTCCCGACCTGCCTCTCTTGCTGACGGTGGAAGACAACGCCGACGTAGCGGAATACATTCGCTCCTGCCTCGAAGGGCAATTCCGAATCATCCATGCTGCCAATGGCGACAAGGGCATCGAAAAGGGGCTGGCTGAAATCCCTGACCTCATCGTGAGCGACGTGATGATGCCAGTAAAAGACGGCTTCGAGCTGGTGCAGACCCTCAAGCAGGACGCCCGCACCAACCACATCCCCATCGTCCTGCTCACAGCCAAAGCCGACATTGCTTCCAAATTGGAAGGTCTCGAACGCGGTGCCGATGCCTATTTGCCCAAACCTTTTCACCCGAAAGAACTGCAACTTTTGTTGCGCAACCTGCTCGACTGGCAACGGCGTTTGCAGGAAAAATACGCCGGGCAGGATTTCAGCGTCGCGGATGTAACCGAGCCGGGGGCAGGTGTCGCCGACCTGCAAAATGCTTTTCTGGAACAAGCCACTCGTTTTATTCTCGCCCGCCTCGCAGATGCCGATTTCGGCAACGACGAACTGGGGCGGGAAATGGCCATGAGCGAATCGCAACTGAACCGCAAAATAAAAGCCCTTACCGGCCAAACGCTCTCCCTCTTCATTCGCAGCGTGCGTCTGCGCGAAGGCCGGAAACTGCTGGCAAACACCAACCTGACGGTCTCCGAAATCGCCTACGCCGTGGGGTTCACCGACCCGGCATATTTTTCCCGCACCTTTTCTGCAGAGTTCGGCAAAGCACCGAGCAGTTTTCGCAACTGATTGTTTTTCAGTATTTTTCTTGCCGCTTGCCGATATAGTCCAAGCCTCACGCCGATTTAGTCCAACACTTTTTTCGCGTCTGTCGGAATAGTCCAAGCCTTTGCCGGAATGGTGAAAGGTGCTTTACTGCTCTTGCCTTCACCTTTGTTCTGCCAACGCAAAAATTCATTTTCTGGAAAGGGTGGGCGCAAGGTTTGAAAGTCCTCAGGCCCGTCCGTTTCGGAAAAGAAAGCACGGCTTAGAGCCACATTTTTTCACCATAAAAATTTTCAAACCATGAGTCTGCGTCTCGGGGACATCGCTCCCAACTTCCAAGCCCAAACCACCGCCGGAACCGTTGATTTCTACGAATATCTCGGCGACGGCTGGGGTATCCTTTTCTCTCACCCGGCTGATTACACGCCCGTCTGCACCACCGAATTGGGTCGCACGGCCATGTTGCAGGAAGAATTTGCCCGCCGCAACACCAAAGTGCTGGCCGTCAGCGTGGATCCGCTCGACAAACATCGCGGCTGGGTCAACGACATCAACGAAACCCAACAGGTCACGGTAGGCTTTCCCATCATCGCCGACCCTGAGCGTCAAGTGGCGGAACTGTACGGCATGATACACCCCAATGCTTCGGAGAATTTCACCGTGCGCTCGCTGTTCATCATCGGGCCGGACAAAAAGGTGAAACTGACCATTACCTACCCGGCTTCCACAGGCCGCAACTTCGCCGAAGTGTTGCGCGTGCTCGAATCGCTGCAACTCACCGCTCAGTACAGCGTGGCTACGCCCGCCGACTGGCAGCATGGCGAAGACGTGATCGTGGTACCGGCCGTTTCCACCGAAGATGCTATCAAGAAATTTCCGAAAGGGTTGAACATTGTGAAGCCCTATCTGCGCTACACTCCACAGCCGAACCTCTCATAAGGATACGCAGACGTGTTTCCGGGCGGGCAGGGAGTTTGCCTGCCCGTTCCGGAAACCACTGCCGCCCCCGACTCTTCCCTTTTTTTCATCATTAAAAACTTTCGGAAATGAAAAAGCGACTTTCAATCGCAGGCCACTCCTTTGCCTTTTTGTTGGCACTTTTGGCAGGAATATCTGTGCTTGACGCACAAAATTGCCTACCCGGCGGCATCACTTTCAGCACCCAGGCGGAAGTAGACGCATTCCCGGCCAATTACCCGGGCTGCACACATATCGAAGGAAATGTGACTATCAACGACGGGGATAACAGCGCCAACATCACGAACCTCAACGGTTTGTCCAATATCACGTCCATTGGCGGCGACCTGAGCGCGTTCCTCGGCTGCGACGGTTTGACAAATCTTAATGGCCTGAACGACCTGACGACAATCGGAGGGCGGCTTGAAATTTTTGACTGCGATGGCCTGATAAATTTGAACGGCTTAAACAGCCTGACAAGCATCGGCGGAAGGATGGATATCCACGCAAGCGACGCCCTGATAAACTTGAGCGGCCTGGACAATCTGCTCAGCGTTGGCGGCGTTTGCCAAGTGCACAGCAATGATGCCCAGACAAGCATGGACGGTCTGGGCAGCCTCACTTCGGTCGGCGGCGCTTTCGATGTGTACGAAAACGGGCTACTGACAAATCTGGACGGGATAACGTCCCTGACCACCATTGGCGATGGCCTTTTTATCTTTAATAACCCTTTATTGGCTCTTTGCAACGCACAAGGCATCTGCGGTTATTTAGCCAACCCGGCCAACCCCGCCAGCATCCACGACAACGCGCCCGGCTGCGATTCTCGCGTCGAGGTGGAAACAACCTGCGCCAACCCCGACTGCCCGGTCAATGTGGTGCTTACCACGCAGGCAGAAGTGGATGCTTTTGCCGTGAATTATCCCAACTGTACAATGATGTCGGGCAACGTGACCATCAACGATGGCGACAACAACGCCTTCATCACGAACCTCGATGGTTTGTCAAATCTCACCTCCATTGGCGGCAACCTGGCGGTATTCTCCGGCTGTGACGGTTTGATAAGCCTCAATGGCCTGAACAACCTGACGACCATCGGCGGACGGCTTGATATTTATGATTGCGATGGCCTGCTAAGTTTGAACGGCTTGGACAACCTGACCAGCGTCGGCGGAAGGATGGATATCCACGCGAGCGATGCCTTGGTCAACCTTACTGGTTTGGAAAACCTGCTGAGCGTCGGCGGCGTTTGCCAATTACACAGCAACGATGCCATGACAAACTTCGACGGCTTGAGCAGCCTCACATCAGTCGGCGGCGATTTCGATATCTATGACAACCCGCTGCTGACCAATCTGGACGGGATAAGCTCTCTGACTACCGTTGGCGATGCTCTTGCTATCTTTCTCAATCCTTTGCTGTCCGTCTGCGATGCGCAAAGTATCTGCGATTATTTGGCCAATCCTGCCAACCTGGCCAGCATCCACGACAACGCGCCCGGGTGCAATTCGAGGGCAGAAGTGGAAACCGCCTGCGCTTGCGACGATGCCGATAGCGACGGCATCTGTGACGACGACGACAACTGCCCTGACACGCCCAATCCCGCTCAGGAGGATGTGGACAATGACGGTGTGGGCGATGCCTGCGACCCCTGCCCCAACGACCCCGGCGGCGACGCTGACGGCGACGGCATCTGCAACGCCGACGATAACTGCCCCGACGACCCCAACCCCGGCCAAGAGGACAGTGACTGTGACGGCGTGGGCAATGCCTGCGACGTGTGCCCCAGCGGCGACGACTCCGTGGACAACAACAACGACGGCTTGCCCGATTGCAAATACCCACCGCCTTTCGCTCAAATCATCGCCGCTTGGAAGTGTGGGGCCAACAAAGTTTATGTTTGCCACAACGGCAACACGCTGTGCATCAACAAGAACAACCTCGCCTCCCACATCGCTCACGGCGACTACCTCGGTCCCTGCAATAATGCCGACTGCGACGACGACTGCGACGGCGTGGGCAATTCTTGTGACCTCTGCGCTGGCGGCGACGACTCCATTGACAACAACAACGATGACAAAGCCGACTGCAAATACCCGCCGTCTTACAGCCAAATCATCGCGGCATGGAAATGTGGCTCGAACAAGGCATACGTCTGCCACAACGGCAGCACACTGTGCGTCAACAAAAATCAAATCAATACCTACATCTGTCAGGGTGCTTACCTTGGCCCGTGCGACAACGCCAGTTGCGGAGAAGGGCGTGGTGCAGGAGAACGCCAAGCTGTTCAAGAACCTTTTGAAGCAGCAGAAACACAAGAAGTTGCGCTGTATCCAAATCCCGCATCGAGCGAAGCTTGGCTCGACCTGTCAGCCTTTGACGGCAGCGCGTTCATCGTTCGTTTGCTCGACATGCGCGGGGTTTTGATAAAAGAAATCAATGTGGCAGAAGTGAGCGACGCGCCCTTGCGGTTGGATTTGAGCGGATTGTCGGCTGGGCTGTATTTTGTTCAGTTGCAGCCAGAGGGAGAAGAAGTGCGAACCTTGAAGTTGGCGGTAGAAGCGAAGAACTAAGTTTATGCTCCAACGGGCTAATTGGAAAGGGGCAGCAGCAATGCCGCCCCTTTTTTCATTTTTTTTGGAAAAAATCGCTATGCCGATTTGCTCCGGTCTAAAGAGATTTTGACAATATTCACTTTTGCCCACTTTTAATCCCGGTGCCAAAATAAAGCATTACAACAGGCGAAATCCGCGCAGTTGGTATCAGGCAGTGGGCATCGCGGTCAGCAAAGCGCCCCAGTGTTCCGGCTCTAATTCAACGCCTGCAAGGCGGCGGCAAACGAAGCGAGGCATTGCAATTGGGCGAATCGGAACTGCCCGCGCTGGCCTACACCAGCGCGTTGGCGGAGTCGAAAGTGGAGTTGAAATTCAGCGAAACGACGACAACGAACGCGCCGGCAGCGGCAGCAGGTTTACAACTGCTCCAAAACCAGCCCAACCCCTTCAACGGCACGACGGCGATAGGTTTTGTTTTGCCGGAAAGTTGCGAGGCGCAGTTGCGAATTTACGATGTGGCGGGTTGGGTTTTGGCAGAAAAAATGGCGTTATATTCGGCGGGCTGGCACGAGGAAACGCTTGAACTGGAAGGCACGCCAGCGTTTTGCACTATGAATTGGTAGCACCGTTTGGGACTTTGGCGCGGAAGATGGTGGCGTTGAAGTAAGTTGAATGATTTGCGTTTGTTTCTGATAAGACAATCAGCGAACCGACACTTCGAAACAGGTGTCGGCTTGTGATTTTTCAGCTGCAAAACTTATGTTTGCTCTCGAAAGCCCAGCCATTTTGATGAAAAAACGCTTTTTCAGTTGTTGGATATTTGCCTTGCTGCTCAATGTTTTATTGGCGCAAAAAAACATTTCGTGGCCGATAAACGCTGAGCGGTATGGCGTTTATCACCAAATCGGCTTTTTTCAAGACTCGACGCGGCAGCTTCCTTTGGACACGGTGTTGAAGCGGGAATTTGACAAAATGCCCTCGAAAAACTGGATGAAAGAAAGCCATGCCAATGCCCTTTCCCGTGTTTGGCTGCGGTTTCAAATTGAAAATCGCGGCAGAAGTGACACCTTGCGGCTGCTGTTTTTTCCCGGAATGCACGGGCGGACGCAACTGTTTGAAATACAAGACGGAGCGGCTGTAAAACTGGCCGAAGGTGGACTTTACCCCCGAATGGCTGCCGTGCACGGGCAAATCAACGCACACTGTCTGCCTCTGAAAATACCGCCGGGCGACAGTGCCGACTATCTCGTTGGTGTCCGCAATTACTACAAAATGTACGACCATGTGCGGGCGGATTTGTTTTCAGAAGATGCTTACCGTTCGTACTGCCAAGCCTACAAAGAGCGGCAAATGCCTTATTTGTTCTTGCTCGTGTTCACCATCGGCGGTCTGGTGGTGCTCGGCGTGTTTGGGGTGATGCAGTTTTTGCTGACGCGGGCGCCGGCCTACATTTGGTACGCGCTGTTTTCTTTTGCCAACTGCCTCAATGCCGTCCGGGCCTTGGAGATGTCGGCGGATGCAGATTTTCTTTCTGCGTTGATTCCCGTTTTCAAAGCCTACTTCATGGTCGCGCCCGCTGCCATCACTTTTTTCTACCTGAAATTTGCTTGGTATTTTCTTGATTTTCAAACAAAAAGAGACTTTGTGGGCAGGTGGTTCGGCAGGTTGGTGACGTTCTTCGGCGCGGTGTTGTTCATTACGACCGTTGTCGGGTTGGTCAATTTTCGATGGCCGGAACTGTCGGAAACCTTCATCGGCTGGTTTCGCGCCATGAACCTTTCGGTGCTGATTTTGGGAATCCCCATCTTTATTTTGGTGACACGGGTGAAAGGTGCGCTGGGCTGGTTTATTGCGATTGGTAGTTTGCTGCTCCTTTTCGGCGGCGTGATTTCGACTACGATAGAATGGGGTTTCGAGCAAAAACCCTTGCACGAAATTAATTTTCCCTTCGACCCAAAAGCCCCGATGTGCATTTTTGCTTTGCTGGAAAGTTTGTGTTTCGCGCTCGGCCTCGGCTACAAAACCAAAGTATTGGAAATCGAGAAACGCGAAGCCGTGCTGGAACAGGAACGCCACCGCCTGCGCATCGCCCGCGACTTGCACGACGAAATGGGCAGTACGCTCAGCAGCATCAGCATCCTCAGCGAGGCGGCTTTGCGCGGCTTGCAGGCCGACATCGACCGGGCGCGGTTCAGCACGATTGGCAACCGGGCGCGACAAATGATGGAGACCATGAGCGACATTGTGTGGAGCGTCAACCCGCAAAACGATAGCATGGAAAACGTGCTGCAACGCATGAAAGAATTTGCCGTGGAGATCCTCGAACCACAAGAAATCGCTCTGCACTTCGAGGCGAATGAGACAGTAAAAAACCTGAACTTGCCGATGGAGCAGCGCAAGGATTTTTATCTGCTCTTCAAAGAAGCGGTGAACAACGCGGCCAAGTACAGCGACGCCTCCGACCTCTGGGTGACGGTGCAAACCGACGGCGGCGGCCTTTCACTCGAGGTGCGCGACAACGGCAAAGGTTTCGACCCCGCGCAGGTGAAGCGAGGCAACGGATTGTGGAATATGGAGCGGCGGGCGGAAAGGATGGGGGGAAAGTTTGAATTGGAGAGCGGGGTGGGAGAGGGGACGACGGTGCAAGTCAAATTTTGACAGGCCAACCGTGTCCCCTTATCATGGGATAGTGCACAACGCAGATTTTCTCCGACATTTATGGCTCAAAAACGTCCGGATGCCGATACGAGTCGCCATATACGAAGACAATGCCGCCCTGCGCGATTCCCTGGGCGTTTTGCTGTCGGGCATCGAACAATTCGACCTTGTCGGCGCTTTCGGCGATTGCCTCAACATCGAAGCAGAGGTGAAGCAGCTCGACCCCGATGTGATTCTGATGGATATTGATATGCCCGGGCGCAGCGGCATCGAGGGGGCGCATTTGGCTAAAAAAGTCAATCCGGCGACTGAAGTGCTGATGCTCACCGTGTTCGACGACAACAACAAGGTGTTTCAGGCTGTCTGCGCCGGGGCGAGCGGTTATCTTTTGAAAAAAACGCCTCCCTCCAAAATCCTGGAAGCCATCGAGGATATCTACAACGGCGGCGCGCCTATGACTCCCTCCATCGCCCGCAAGGTGCTCGAACTCTTCCCCCGCACCCCCGCCGCCAACACCGAATTGGACAAACTCTCACCCCGCGAGCAGCAAGTTTTGCAAAGCCTCTCCAAAGGCAACAGCTACAAAATGGTGGCCGACGAACTCGGCATCAGCATCGAAACGGTGCGCACCCACATCAAGCGGATTTACGAAAAACTCCACGTCCACTCGGTGGCGGAAGCGATAGCGAAGGCGTTTTTGAAGACATAGCATTTCCTACCATGAGATTGCGCGGGTTACAGTCGTTACTTATATTTGTACCGTCAGTTGCGCTCATTATCCAAGATTTATTCTTTGTTACCAATCTGACACCCTGATGCTCTACTACCAAAAATATCAACCTTCTCTGAGGTGGTGCGGTTTTGCCGGACAGTGAATAAGAGAGTTTTGAGTGGTTCAAG
>CAYZVM010000094.1:0-22179 GCA_964481485.1 uncultured Saprospiraceae bacterium
CGAAACTTTTCATGAGATTATATACGGGAAATCCGACGCGGCGCAAACGAGCGCCGCGTTTTTTTTGTGCCTACACGTATCATGGAGTTGCTTTCGAAGCGGTTCCGCTAATTTTTTTCAGGCTTCACCAAAGCGCCTATTTATATCCACCTTCTGAAGCCAACTTCACTGATACAGAAGATTTTTTAGAGAAAAGTTTACCTCAATAAAGTATTTTTTTCAACAAATAACAAATGCAGGCAGGATACAATCTTGTCATTTTTAATCAAAAAAGCCATTTTTTGTTCAATTTTAGAAAAAATACGGCCTAAATCAAATTTAAATGCCCAACTTTCTCACTCAACAAACCCTTTTTTTTGTCCTTTGAACGTGAGACAACCTCCTGCACTTTTGTACCATCAATGAAAAACAACGGCGGCGAAACGCGAAGAAGCGGTAAACATTGACACAGATTCGAAACTTTTCATGAGATTATATACGGGAAACCGTGCGGCGCAAACGAGCGCCGCATTTTTTTTTGCCCCTATGCCTGCTGCTGGAAGCAACAAGCCACATTTCGGCAGAATAACAAAACCCTCTGGGACGACTGACTGTGTCGCCCAGAGGGTTTTGTTATTTCATTAACAAAGATAGTTATTGCAGCACCACTTCGCGTTCGGCCATCATCTTGCGAATATTGATGAGGGCATATCGCATGCGCCCCAGTGCTGTATTGATACTAACCCGAGTAAGGGAAGCGATTTCTTTGAAGCTCATGTCGGCATAGTGGCGAAGGATAACCACTTCGCGTTGTTCGGCAGGCAGCGCTTCCACGAGGTGGCGAATGCGGTTGTGAGTTTCACTGCGCATTATCATGGTGTCGGGGCCGTCGTCGCTCAAACGGAGCACATCGAAGATGTCGAAGTCCTCGGACGGGTTGATATGTGCCCGGCGCTTGTGCCGACGGTGGTAGTCCACGCACATGTTGTACGAGATACGCATGGCCCATTGCACGAATTTGCCTTCGTGGTTGTATTTGCCCCTGCGGAGTGTGTCAATGATTTTGATGAAAACTTCTTGGAAGATATCCTCGGCGAGTGCCTGATCTTTCACAAAAAGATAAATGGTGGTGTAAATCTTCGCTTTGTAGCGGTTGAGAAGCACTTCGAAGGAGTGTTCGTCTCCATCTACATAACGGGCGATCAGTTCCTGATCGTTGAGCATTGGCATAACTTGCATAAGCAAACGGATTTTGCTGTTTTACCAGTTAAATTAGCAGAATTTAAGCGGTGTACAAGTTATAACCTATAAGCAAGCAAGTTTGAATGGAAAGAAGAGAGAAAAGTGCGTGTGGTTTTTTCGTGCGGTCAAAAGTAGAGAGATATTGTTTCCGAGCAAAAGATTTTTTTTGTTTTTAACAGAATTTTACGCCCGAGCATGGTTTTTTGTCGTGCATCTTACAAAAAATTTGGCGATTGCGGTACTTTTGCAGAGTTTACCAAACAATGTTGTGCGATATTTTTCCCAATTTCAATGAAAATTAAGACAGCGGTGCCGCCTCAACCGCACTTCGACACAACCAACTACTTGGCGGCAACTGCAATTTTTACATGGAAATTGCCATAGTCCTTATCCTCGTCAGCCTGCACGGCCTATTGGTGCTGGGCGAGATTGCTCTCCTCACGGCGAAGCGTTCGCGGCTGGAAAGTGAAAAAATGAAAGGAAACATCAATGCTGCCATCGCCATCCGGCTTCTCGACAGCATTGACAGTTACCTCTCTGCGATGCAAATCTGCACCGCTCTCATTAGTATTATCGCAGGCGCTTACGCAGGTGTTGCCGTCGGCCACCAGCTGGAGCCTGTGGTAACACTTGTTCCCGCATTGGCACCCTTCGCCGCGCAGATTTCGATAGCATTGGTCATCACAGCGATTACTTATTTGTCGCTCGCCATCGGCCAAATTGCCCCGAAATATATCGCCATTCAGCATGCAGAACGTTTGGCGATTGCGTTTGCGCCGACGATGGGTTTTATCACGCGCATCATGGAGCCGATTTCGGCTTTTTTGAAATGGTCTGCCAAATTGTTCATGCGGCTGCTTTTCATCAAACCTATCGAGCAGGCGGGTGAAGCGGAAGATGAAATCAAATCGATGTTGAAAATGGCGAACAAACAGGGCGTTTTGGGAGAAAAGGAGAGTGAGTTCATTCAGAATATCCTCCGATTCGCCGACCGCGACGCCTATACTATTATGACGCACCGTAATAATGTGGAATGGCTCGACATCAATGCTCCGGCGGAGGAGAACGACAAAATCGTGTACGAAAGCGGCTATACCAAATTCCTCGTATGCGACGACACGGTGGAAAATATCTTAGGCGTGGTGAAGCTGCGCGATTATGTGGGCAACCGCAACAAGCCGGACTTTGACCTGCGCAATATCCTGACGCAGCCACTTTATGTGCCGGAATCAATGAATGCGCTGAAAATACTCGAGCGCTTTCGCAAGGAACGCAACTACTTCGCGGTGGTGGTGGATGAATACGGCTCCACCGAGGGCATCATCACGCTGCATGACCTGACTGAAAATATTTTTGGCGCATTGCCCGATTTGGACGATACGGAAGAACCCGCAGTAGTCACTCGCGAAGACGGCAGTCTGTTGGTGGACGGGACGATTCTGATTGACGAGCTGCGCGAAACTGTCAATCTCGAAGCATTCGGTGCCGAAGATGCAGACTATTCCACTTTGGCTGGTTTCATCCTTTTCCAACTGAACGAAATCCCTCAGGCGGGGGATTGGCTGGACGTGGAAGGTTATCGGTTTGAGGTGGTAGATATGGATAAGAGCAAGATTGACAAAGTGCTGATTTCAAAAATGGAGCCTGCTGGTGATTGAACAAAGCGGTAAAATACCCCAATAACAGATGCCGGGCTACCTTTTCCGAAAGTCGTGAAAATGCAAAAATCCCGGTTCTCTCGGTTTTCCAGCAACCCCAGTTTGTTTTCAGTCGAAACCTACGCCGTCATTTCGCAACATTTTCCCCAATTTTGCGTCCCCGTAGTCGTTGTTCGCTGTTGGTTGAAAGTTATTCGTTCGCAGAGTGGACAGATCCGCTAAAGGAGGATGACAAAAAGAGGTGAACGAACAACGAACAACGGTGAACGAACAACGATTTCTCCATGATTGACCTTTCATTTCAATACCCCGCCTGGTTCCTGATTTTTTGTGCGTTGTTGGGACTGGGCTACGCTTTGCTGCTGTATTACCGCGACACCACATTTCGCGAACAAGCCCCCAGGCTCCACCGCTGGCTCGGCGTAATGCGCTGGCTCACAGTCACTATCCTGAGCGCGCTGCTGCTTTCTCCTTTGTTGAAAAGTCTTTTGACGGAGACAAAAAAGCCTGTCGTCGTGCTGGCGCAAGACCAGTCGGAAAGTGCCGCTGCTGAAATGCAGGGAGAGGCCATGGAGCAGTACAAACAAAATTGGCAGGCTCTCCGCGACGAACTTTCAGCGAATTACGAGGTGCATGAACTGGCCTTTGGCGACCAAGTGCGCGAAGGTGTGAATTTTGAGTTTTCGGACAAAGTCACCAACCTCTCCGAACTTTTGCGCGGCGTTTATGACCTCTACGGCGGGCAAAATTTGGGAGCAGTGGTTGTCGCCTCGGACGGCATTTACAACGAAGGCAGCAACCCCGCGTATTCGGACGCGCAATTGGCAGTACCAATTTATACGGTCGCGCTCGGCGACACCACGCCCAAAAAGGATTTGCTCGTAAAAAGGGTTTTTCACAACAAAATCGCCTATTTGGGAGACAATTTCACCATTCAAATTGATGTAGCGGCCACCAATTGCGCCGGTCAGCAAACTGTTTTGAATGTCGGAAAAATAGACGGCGACCAAGTGCGCCCGCTCCAAAGCATCCCGATTACGGTGGCGGGCAACGACTTTTTTATCACGAAAGAGGTGCAGATCGAAGCCGACCAACCCGGCGTGGCGCAATACCGAATCTCCGTTGCCGCGCTGCCCGGCGAGGCCAGCACGGCCAACAACCGCAAAGACATTTTCATTGACGTGCTGGATGCACGGCAACAAATCCTGCTGCTGGCCAACAGCCCGCACCCCGATATTTCGGCCATCCGGCAGACATTGGAAATCAACAAAAATTACCAAATCACGGTCGCTCTGGCGGGCGAGCCGGGGCTGGATGTGGCGAAATACGATTTCGTGGTGCTGCACAACCTGCCTTCTACCAACAACGACATCTCGGGTTTGCTGAACACGATGAACGACAAGCGCATCCCGCGCCTTTTCATCGCTGGTATGCAGACGGGCTATGCGGCGTTGGCGAGGTCGCAGGGACTCGTGAGCATGCAAAGCGACGGGCGGCAAAGCGACGACGCGCAGGGAAAAGTGTCGCCCCAATTCGCGGCTTTTACGTTGGATGCCAAGGTGTTGGAAGAATTGCCAAGGTTCAATCCCGTGACTTCGGCCTTCGGCAATTTTGCCGCCACACCGCAGGCACAGGTGCTGTTGAGGAAGCGTATTGGGCGCATTGACACGGAACAGCCACTGCTGGCTTTTGGCGAAACGAACGGCGTGAAAACCGGGATTTTTCTCGGTGAAGGACTTTGGCGCTGGCGTTTGTTCGACTTTCTGCAACACCAAAACCACGAGATTTTTGACGAGTTGATGGGCAAAACCGTGCAGTATATTTCCCAAAAAGAAGACAAACGCAAGTTCCGCGTCAATCTCGACAAAAATATTTTCAATGAAAACGAGCCGGTGACGTTCGGTGCTGAACTCTACAACGACAACTACGAACTCGTGAACGCTCCCGACGTGGCGATGAGCATCCGCACCGGCGGCGGCAAAGAGTATACCTTCACGTTCAACAAGTTGGGCAAAGCCTATTCGCTCAATGCGGGCATCCTGCCGGTGGGCGGCTACACGTTCAAAGCCACCACGAATTTCAACGGCCAAAACCTGGTCTATGAAGGTCGTTTCAACGTGCAACCCATTCAGTTAGAGTTGTTTGAAACGACGGCCAACCACTCGGTGCTGCGGCAGTTGAGCGCCAAATACGGCGGCGAGACGGTGTTTCCCGCGCAACTCGTGAGCATCGCCGAAAAAATCAAAACCAATCAAACGGTAAAGCCCGTGATTTATCAAACCACGAAGACGAATCCGCTCATCAATCTGAAATGGATTTTCGCCCTCTTGGCAGGATTGTTGGCGGCAGAGTGGTTTTTGAGGCGGTATTTTGGGTCGTATTAATTGGTACCATGGGCGGTTTAGAATGGTTTGAGACTTGATTTTCAATTGAACAACCTTTGTCCAAAACCATTTTGCGTTGGCTGTGATTTCATAAACTCGCCGTTTCCGTCGAGCCAGTGGTTCATTGCTTATTTTAACAAATTCAGCAAATACTCGCCGTATCCGCTCTTTAGATATTTCTGCCCCAACTGCTCCAGCCCGGCATCGTCTATAAAGCCCATTTCCCAAGCGATTTCTTCTATACAACCGATTTTCAGCCCTTGCCGGTCTTCGATGGCCTGCACGAATTGGCCTGCCTGCATGAGCGATTCGTGCGTGCCGGTGTCGAGCCACGCATAGCCGCGCCCCATGACGCGGACTTCGAGTTCGCCTTTTCCTAAATAAAATTTGTTGACGTCGGTGATTTCGTACTCGCCGCGCGGGCTGGGTTTCAGGTTTTTAGCCACATCCACCACGCTGTTGTCGTAGAAATACAGCCCCGGCACGGCGTATTGGCTTTTGGGCTGCTTGGGTTTTTCTTCGATACTCACGGCTTTGAAATTTTTATCGAATTCCACCACGCCATATCGCTCGGGGTCGGCGACTTGGTAGGCGAATATGATGCCGCCGTCGGGGGTGGCGCAGGAGCGCACCATTTCGCCGAGGCCCGCGCCGTAGAAGATATTGTCGCCCAAAATAAGGGAGGCGGGGTCGCGCCCGATGAACTGCTCGCCGAGCACAAATGCTTGGGCGAGGCCGTTGGGTGTGTGCTGCTCGATGTAGGAGAAGTGCATGCCCAGTTCGCTGCCGTCGCCGAAAAGTTGGCGGAATTTGGGCAAATCATACGGTGTGGAGATGATAAGCACGTCGCGGATGCCCGCCAGCATGAGGGTGCTGAGCGGGTAATAAATCATGGGTTTGTCATACACGGGCATGAGCTGTTTGCTCACGGCGAGGGTCAAAGGATAGAGCCGGGTGCCGAGGCCGCCGGCGAGAATGATGCCTTTCATGTGTGGTGGTTATCAATTATTGGTTGTCGTAGTTTTTGGCAAAAAAAATGCCTTCGTGGTTTTGGAACGAAGGCATTTTTAATTGAAAATAAATTGTTATAACGTCGCCTTCACCTCATTAATCACATACGACTCGATGATGTCGCCGGCTTTGATGTCGTTGAAGTTTTTGATGGTCAAGCCACATTCGAGACCTGCCTTGACTTCTTTCGCATCTTCTTTGAATCGTTTGAGCGAAGCAAGTTCGGCGTGTTGGTTCGGGTTGGATGGGTAGGCCACGATGCCGTCGCGGATGATGCGGACGTGGTGGTTGCGGCTGATTTTGCCTTCCAACACAACGCAACCTGCCACCGTGCCAACTTTGGAAATTTTATAGACCTCGCGAATTTCAGTTTGGCCCATGATTTCCTCTTCTTTCGTCGGCTCCAACATACCCTCCATAGCCGCCCGAATTTCCTCGATGGCTTCGTAGATGATAGAGTAGAGTTTTATCTCAACACCTTCTTTTTCAGCAAGTTTGCGCGCAGTGAGTGATGGACGCACTTGGAAGCCGATGATGATGGCATCGGATGCCGAGGCGAGCATGACGTCGCTGTCCACGATTTGACCAACGGCTTTGTGGATGACGTTGACCTGGATTTTCTCCATGGACAGTTTGATGAGCGAGTCGCTGAGTGCTTCGATGGAGCCGTCCACGTCGCCTTTGACGATGAGGTTGAGCTCTTTGAAGTTGCCCAAAGCAAGGCGGCGCCCGATTTCTTCGAGGCTGATACGTTTGGAAGAGCGGTTGGCCTGTTCGCGAATGATTTGGGCGCGCTTGGAAGCAATTTCTTTGGCTTCGCTGTCGGAGCGGGCGACTTTGATTTTTTCACCTGCTTGTGGCGCACCAGGCAGACCGAGTACCAATACCGGGGTGGCTGGGCCTGCTTCCTTGATTTTTTTGCCGCGTTCGTTGAACATGGCTTTCACCTTGCCCGCAAATTCACCTGCAATGACGGGGTCGCCGTCGCGCAAGGTTCCATTTTCTACGAGCATTTTGGTGACATACCCCCGGCCTTTGTCCAACGATGCTTCAAGCACAGTGCCGACCGCGCGGCGGTCTGGGTTGGCTTTGAGTTCGAGCAGTTCGGCTTCGAGCAGGACTTTTTCGAGGAGTTTGTCCACGTTTTCGCCCTTTTTCGCCGAAATGTCTTGGCTTTGGTATTTGCCGCCCCACGATTCGACGAGGAAGTTCATCTGCGCCAACTCGTTTTTGATGCGTTCTGGGTCGGCTCCGGGTTTGTCTATTTTGTTGATAGCAAACACGATAGGCACACCGGCAGCTTGGGCGTGGCTGATGGCCTCGCGCGTTTGCGGCATGATGCTGTCGTCAGCGGCGATGACGATGATGGCGATGTCGGTTACTTTGGCACCGCGCGCACGCATGGCCGTAAAGGCTTCGTGACCGGGCGTATCGAGGAAGGTGATTTCGCGGTCGCCGTCCACTTTTACTTCGTAGGCGCCGATGTGCTGGGTGATGCCGCCGGCTTCGCCTTCGGCCACATTGGCATTGCGGATAAAGTCGAGCAAGGAGGTTTTACCGTGGTCAACGTGACCCATGACGGTCACAATAGGCTGACGCGGTTTGAGGTCGCTGGGGTCGTCCACTTCTTCTTCCTCCACTTCCACCTGCTCTTCGGCAGAGATGAATTTGACTTCAAAACCGAATTCGCTCGCCACCACTTCGATGATTTCAGCATCGAGGCGTTGGTTGATGGAGACAAAAATGCCGAGGCTCATACAAGCTTTAATGACATCGGCGGGCTTCACGTCCATGAGTGAAGCCAAGTCGGAGACGGAGATAAACTCCGTGACTTGCAATGTTTTATCGCCTTCGGTCCGGGCTATTTCGGCCAATTCGGCTCGCTCACGGCGCACGTCGCGCTTGTCGCGGCGTATTTTCTGCCGCCTGCGGCTGGCACCGGCTCCCATACGCGCCATTGTCTGGCGGATTTGGTCTTCGATCTGTTTTTGCGAGACTTCTTTCGGGGCATCGGGGCGTCCGCCGGCAGGCCCCCGTGCTGGCCGGTCGCTGCCCCCCCCTTGGGGAGCGCCAGACATGGACGCCTGAAGCGAAGCAGCCGTCACCGGCTGTTGCACTTTTTTGCGCTTGCGCTTGTGGCGATTGGGGTCGTTGGGGTTGCCGCCGCCGGACTGTTGTTGTCCGCCGCCGCTTGGGCTATTGGTATTGGCCGGGCGGTTTTGCTGGCCTTGACCTTGCTGTTGTGGATTGCGGTTGTCTCGATTGCCACCTTGTCCGCCGCGTTCGTTTCGGCCTGCGCCGCCGCGATTGTCGCGATTGCCTTGTCCGGTGCGTTCGTTTCGGCCTGCGCCGCCACCACGGTTGTCGCGACCGCCGCGCTCGCGGTTGCCATCGGTTGTTTGTGGCGGTTTGGGTTTGTCCAAACTAATTCGCCCCAATATTTTGAGACCGCGCAGGGTGGGCGAATCGGCTCGGTAGAAATCATCTTCCGGGGGCGTTTCGCTGGCAGTGGGCGGTGGTTCTACCGGCGGCTCTTCGGCGGGTTTCGGGGATTTGCTTTCCCGGGGCGGTTGAGGCGGTTCAGGTTGTTTCTCTGCCGGTGGCGTTTCCTCGGGCTTTGGCGCTTCCTGTTTGGGCTTTTCTTCCGGAACGGGTGCTGGCTTGGGCGGGTCGAGGTCTATTTTGCCAATGACGCGCAACATGGGGCGCTGGCGCTGAATGACTTCCGGCTCTTCTTTTTTGGGGGCGGGCTGTTGCTCGGGCTGGGGTGTTGCTTTTGTGCCTTCTTCGCGCGGAGGCAAAAGGTTAGGGCGTGGCGCAGCGGGTGCGACAGGGGGTGGTGGGGCGGTAGTGGTGGTGATGCCGCTACTGGCTGGTTCTTTTTTGAGAATGGGACGGGCGAGTTTGTCCGCCTCCTTTTTGATAGCAAGGTCTTTCTGGAACTCTTGTTGGAGTACGGAAAGCATTTCGTCGGTAATATCCGCCGTGGGCTTTTCTTCCAACCCAGAGAAGCCTTTGCTGTGCAGCGTCTCGACGATGGTGTGCAGACCGACGTTGAATTCCTTTGCTACCTTTATTAATTTTTGCGCCATGCAGTGATTTTGCCTGCTAATTGAAAAAGTTGATTTTGTGCGCGTTTGCGGGGAAACGCAAAAAACACCGCAGTTAACTACCGTTTAGAAGGCCTTGAAAGTTTAGTGAAATGAAATCTCCGAGTGAAGTTGGCTATTTTGAAAAATACTCAAACTCGCCCGAAGATGAAAACCGCGCAAAGGTACAATAAAAAACGGTGGGGAAAACTATATGGTTTTCCCCACCGAGTGTGAACATAAACTGAATGGTCATTTTTCTTCCTCAAATTCCTCGGCCAGAATGCGCAGTACATCGCGCACGGTCTCTTCTTCGAGGTCGGTGCGGCGCACGAGTTCGTCGGCACTGAGTTCGAGTACTTGGCGGGCGGTGTCGCAGCCAATATTTTTGAGCGCTTCGATGACCCAAGGCTCCATCACGTCGCTGAATTCCTCCAAATCCACGTCGTCAATTTCGTATTCGGCCTGATTGCGGTACACGTCAATTTCGTATCCGGTGAGTTTGGTCGCCAGTTTGATGTTGCTCCCAGCCTTGCCGATGGCGAGGCTCACTTGATCGGCATCGAGATAGACAGCGGCGCGTTTGCGCTCGTGGTCAAGTTCGATGTTGCTGATTTTCGCGGGGGTAAGGCTGCGCTGGATGAAAAGCGGGATATTGGTGGTGTAGTTGATGATGTCAATATTTTCGTTGCGCAGTTCGCGCACAATGCCGTGGATACGGCTGCCTTTCATTCCTACGCAAGCACCCACAGGGTCAACGCGCTCGTCGTGGCTTTCCACCGCGACTTTGGCGCGTTCGCCGGGGAGGCGCACGATGTTTTTGACTTCTATTACGCCATCTTCTATTTCTGGCACTTCGGCTTCAAGGAGTTTTTCCAAAAAGGCCGGGTCTGTGCGGCTGAGCATGATGAAGGGGGCGTTGTTGTGCATCTCCACTTTTTTGATGATGCCTTTTACCACGTCGCCCTTGCGGTAGTAATCGCCTTTTATCATTTCGATGCGGGGCAACACGATTTCGTTGCCGGTGGCATCGTCGAGCACGAGGATCTCTTTTTTCATGATTTGGTTGACTTCGCCAATGACGACGGTGCCGACCATTTCTGAATATTTGCGGTATATCTCGTCTTTTTCGAGCTCCATGATACGCGACACGAGGGTCTGACGGGCGGCCATGATAGCGCGGCGGCCAAAGTCCTCGATAGAAAGTTGCTCGTAGCACTCGTCGCCCACGTCCACACTTTCGTCTATCGCATGGGCTTCTGTGACGCTGACCTGGGCAAGTTCGTTGGTGACTTCGCCGTCGGGCACGACTTCGCGGACGCGCCAGATTTCAAGGTCGCCTTTGTTCGTGTTCACGATGACGTCGAAGTTGTCGTCGGTGCCGTATTTTTTCTTGATGAGGGTGCGGAACACGTCTTCCAACACGCGCACCATAGTGGGGCGGTCTATGTTTTTCCCGGTTTTAAAATCGGCAAATACATCTACTAAATTAACCATTGTTGATTCTGGTTGCTGGTTATTATTTATTGGTTAAAAAGCGAGTTTCACGATGGTCTTTTCGATTTGCTCAAAAGGAATCGCTGTTTCTACTTCCACTTCTTTTTTCTTGTTGCCTTCTTTTTCAATAACTTTTTGAAGAAGAACAACTTGGCTCTCATCGGCGGTTTTTAAAAGCCCCGTTTGACGGGTTTTGTCTTTTAAGGTCACCTCCACGTTGCGGCCTGCGTTGTTCAGGTATTGGCGCAGGAATTTGAACGGCCTCCCTATACCGGGACTGCTTACTTCGAGCAGGTATTTGTCGCCAAGCCAGGCGTTGGTATCAAGATGGCTTTCGAGGTAGCGGCTGAGTTTTTGGCATTTTTCAAACGTCAACCCGGAGTCGCTATCGGCAAAAACATAGAGTTTTTGGCCGGGCTTCAACTCGACATCAACCGTGAAGCAATCGGCGAAGGCCTCGTCGGTGGCGTATTTTTCTTCAAGCAGGCTGGAGATGCGTTCGGTGATTTCCATGTTTCGGTTATACAAACACGAAGGGGAACCAGTGGTTCCCCTTCGTGTGATGGCAGCCAAAATTCTGCTGCAAAGTTACACTGTTTTTTTCCATTCAACCAAACATCCGAAAAAATTGCTGTGTTTGCTGCAATAGCATGGGTGTTGGGCGCTCCTGAAAAAAGCCGAGCCGGACTTTTCCGGCTCGGCTCAGTACGAAATTACTAAACACGGGTAATGTTTTTATTTAGATGGTTTAGCCTAAACTTAGCTAAATCCAATCAGAGGCTTTTCAAAAAATCGAGCATTTGTTGTTCACCGACTTGTTGCGGATCCATCACCACGGTAGCATTTGTGCCAATTTCTGTTTCGTGGTTGCCCAGCCAATATTGGCCGTCCGCTGTTTTGCTCATGGTGACCAACCTGACTTGGAAGCCGACAGGGGCATTGTCGTAACAAAATTTTTGGTCGGCCAAATCAATTTCAAGTGCAGCGACTGACCGGATATTTTTGAAGACAACGTATGCCACCGTGTTTTCCGAGTTGAAATTCGGAGGTAAATCAACGCAGAACGAGGTAGTTGGTTCATTCACAAAACGGTCGCTGTTGATCCAGCCAAGATGTGGCGAAAAAAGTTCATAGCCCGACTGGTCATTGCCCGCCACCTGCCAGATAGCTTGAAACACTTCTTGCCCGGTATTTTGCCAGCCCAAGAAGGTGTCATTTTGCATCACGCTACTGAACACAAGCATATCGCTTTCAGGGTTTTGCGCGGGGATTTGAATTTTTAACTTGCGGTCGGGGTGCAGGTTGAGTTTTTTCCCATCACAAGTGACATCAACGCGCACCATCCCGCCGCTTTCGAGCAATTCGCCATCAATCGTCACGGTAGGTATGCCGTAAGCAATGATGTCGCTTTTGTCAATGGCTTCGGTTACTTTCACCACAAAAGTTTGGCAGGTGCTGCAGGGTACCGGATTGTCGTCTGTGTCAACAAACAGGTGCTCGGTGTCTGTGAGGAAAAGCCGCACACCGCTCGGTGTGCTGAGCTCGATATCCTGCACGACCCCGCCGAGTGTAAACGTCGTTTGCGTCGAAGCGGACGGCACTTGTTGTAGCATTTGTTGGATAGCTTCCAAAGTAGGGGGGTAGGGGCGAAACGTCTCCACGTCTTTCCTGCAGCCCCACATACCTGCCAGGGCAATGGTGCTTAGTAATGCATATATAAAACGATGTCTGAGTCGAGTGCAAAACATGGCCTTTTCTATTACTGATTTGTTGAGGTGCCGGTTCTCGGTTTGTTTGATGGTGGCTTTGATATACGATAGGTACACACGAGATGCTATTGGCGCGGATTTTCGCTGCCTGACTTCTTTGAAATTTAAGTAATTTAATTCAAAATTTTTGTCAAGCCAAATTTCACCCCGCCCATGCGGTAACGTTGCTCCACCGGCTGCCCGGTGAGCGTGACGGGTTTGAGTACTTGCCGGAAATATGGCTCGACAAACACGCGCAGACGCGGCTGTAGGTGGAAAAAAATCTGTGCGCTGCCGCCTGCGCTCAGTCCCGTGCGTGGACGGAATACCTCCGTCGCGCCCTGCTCACCGGGCGTGAAAGGTGCGGGTTTGCCCGCAGGAGAAAGCACAGCGCCGCGTTTCCAAAACAGCATATTGAGCGAAACGCCTGCATTGACGCTCAGACCGAAACGTCCCCGGCGGATTTCGCCGCCGACTTCTAGCGGGATATCGAGCAATCCGTAGCGGTTGTACGTTTTTGTGTAATTTTCTCCATAATCCACGCCGACGGTATCTATTTTCGCTGGCTCGCCGGGGACGTGGACGATTTCTACGATGTATTTCACATAGGCCGGGTCGGCGTATTCAAACACCTCCGTCATTTGTTCGTAATGCACACCGGTACGCAGCAAAAAGTGGCGACCCAAGAGCAAAGAGCCGCGCAGCCCCGCGTTGAAAGCCCAATCGCGCTGCTCGGTGGCGAGGCGCATTTGGCGGTACGGCTCGAAGGCTGGGGTGCTTGCGTCGAGTGTTCGTTTGGCAAATGACGGCCCGATATATCCGTCGAGCATCAGCACATTGGGGTTTTGAGCAAAATCGTAGCAGTACTTTGGGTCTTTCCGTTTGCGGATAAATGGCTTGGCCTGCGGCAAATTGTTTTTTCGGGAAAAGGCCAACGGCGCTGACGATTGGCTTTCCAACGGCATAATGGCGGCGAGTGACGATTGGAACTGAGCAGGTGACAACTCGTCGGATCCAATCTCGCTGCCCGTTCGTTCATTGTTGGATGGCTCGTCCGCATATTCCAAAACGGGCACGGACTCTGTGGGTGCGGCGTTTCCTCCTTTTGCCGACAATTTTCTGGGTGCGATTTTCGAGCCAGCCGGAATGGCCGCGTTGCGCGAGACAGCCGAAGCATCATTATTTGCCGACTCGGGTTTAGAAGTTGCTGGCAGATGTTTGTTTGCTCCTGCGCTTGCAACATCTTCTTTTTTGTTTTCCGAAAAAATCACCTGCGTCGAAGAGGCGGTCGGGGTGGCATCGCGCGGAGACCACACCGCCCACAGCCCTGCCCCGGCCATCCCGAAGGCAAACAGCCAGAGGAAGGCGCGTCGCCGCCGTCGTTGGCGCAGTTCGCGCTCCACATTGGCCCACACGACGGCGGGCGGAGCCAGCTCGGCGTCGTGCAGGCGTTGGCGAAAAATATCGTCTATATGGTTCGGTTCAAGTTTCATTTCTTCTGAATATTTTGGTTCTCAGATGTTTATCTTATGCAAAGTTTCTACTTGTTCGCAAAGCCAACGCCGGGCCTTGGTCAATTGGGAACGCGAGGTGCTTTCCTGAATGCCCAGCGTTTCGGCGACTTCGGCGTGCGAATAACCTTCGATGGCGACGAGGTTGAACACGACACGATAGCCATCGGGCAGTTTTGCGATAAGCCCAATGAGTTCTGCTTCCGAAAGTGTCGAAATCGCATCCGGATCCACAGGCATCTCAGGCAGCCGCTCATATCCAGATGTTTCGTTGTCAAATCGCTGTTTTTGGTACGTGCGCAACGCCGTATTGACCATGATGCGGCGTATCCACCCCTCGAACGAGCCTTGAAACTGGAACTGCTCCAGTTTGGAAAAAACTTTCAAAAAACCTTCCTGAAGAATATCGGGGGCATCGGCGGGTGTGCGGGCATAACGAAGGCACACCGCATACATCTTGCCGGCAAAACGCTCGTACAAGGTGCGCTGACACTGCGCCGACCCGCGCAGACAACCCCGGATAATGTCTGTTTCGCTCAAGAGAGGGATTAGCAATTGTCAGTGTGAGTAAGGGTTGGCTTTTGCGGTCTTCACCCGAAGGTACGCGGTTTCACAGATTCGGCAAGCGCATTTTTTGCTGCCTGTCAGAAAAACAAAAAAATCGGATACTGTTGTGCGGTCTAGCGGCTTTCGGTGTACGCCTCAATAACTTCTCGTCCAATAATTTTCCATATATGCTACCTTTACCCCCATGCGTACACTCGGCAGCGACTCGCGTTGGTCGCGTCTTATCTGGCTTCTTGTGGCTGCTGTTTTTGTGGCCGACCTGTTGTTGCCCCGGCAGTTCGACATTGTGTTTGCTTACCTGTTGGCGCATTTTCTCGCTATTTCGTTCAAAGAAAAAAGCGATGTGCTGCTGTTGGCGGTGGTTACTACCTCCCTGACGATAATTGCAGCGGTGTTTAAGCCGCACGACGCACCTTTCGAGCAGATGTTTCTGGAGCGGATGCCGCCGGTGGTGAGTTTTTGGGCGGCGGCGTTTTTTGTCGTCCGGTTTATCGCCCTGCGAGACGAAGAACAACGGCAGGAAGGTCGGTTCAAGGCGCTGTTTGAACACGCGACGAGCGGCATTATCCTGACCAATCGCAAGGGCGTGGTCATCATGGCGAACCCAGCCATTGAGACGCTTTTTGGCTATGCGCCGGGCGATATGCTGGGCAAAAATGTAGAAGCCCTCATCCCCCACCCCTTGAAGCAGCGGCACGAGCAACACCGCGAGCATTTTCACCAAAACCCCAAACCGCGCAGCATGGGCATTGGGTTGGATCTGCAGGGCTTGAGAAAAGACGGCTCAGAATTCCCGGTGGAGGTGAGCCTCAGCCCTTTCCGCACCAGCGAAGGTGAGTTCGTGGTGGCTTTTGTGGTGGACAACACCTACCGGAAAAACTACGAGCATTCTATTTTGAAACAAAAACAAGAACTCGCGAACCTGAGCGAGGCGCTGCGGGAACTGAACGATGGGCTGGAAAACAAAGTGACCGAACGCACCCACGAACTGGAACAGGCCAAAAACGAACTGGCTGCCGCGCTCGATACGGAGCGCGAATTGGGGGAACTCAAAAGCCGTTTTGTGAGCATGGCCTCGCACGAGTTCCGCACACCGTTGACATCCGTGCTGTCGTCTGCCAGTTTGGTGAGCCAATACGCCGAGCGCCAAGATTTTGCCAACGTCAAAAAACACGCTGAACGCATCAAAAACGCGGTGAACAGCCTGAACACGATACTCACCGAATTTTTGTCGCTGGGGCGTTTGGAAGAGGGTCGGGTACAATTAAAAATGGAGGCGATTGACCTGCCCGCCTGCGTGGAGGATGTTCATCAGGAATTGACAAGTTTGTTCAAAACCGGGCAGTCTTTTTCGTACACCCATTCCGGCGAATCAAAGGTTTGTTTGGATGGCGGCTTATTGAAAAATATCCTTATCAACCTGATTTCAAACGCCATAAAATACTCGCCGGAAAACACCGTCATCACCGTTCGGAGTGCCATAAACGAAAAAACAATCCTTGTCAGCGTCTGCGACCAAGGCATTGGCATCCCGAAAACGGAGCAAAAACATCTTTTTGACCGTTTTTTCCGGGCTACCAATGCCATGAATATTCAGGGTACGGGGCTAGGGCTTTACATCGTGCAGCGCTACGCCGAGATGATGAATGGGCGGGTTGGGTTCACCAGCGAAGTGGGAAAAGGGAGCGAGTTCTGGGCAGAGTTTGATGCCTCAATGTGAGCCTTCCCGATACCAGTGAATAAATTTTGGAAATTCCCCTGAATATTAGAGCACCTCAATCTCCCCAGCCCGGCTCATCCTCCACCACTTTGGGTTGTTTGCGCACAATGCCATATTCCATTTCTTTCTGGCAGGAGCCGCAAATGCCGTAGAGGTTGAGCGAGTGGTGCGTGATTTTGAAATTCAGCAACTCGCCCACCATGTCTTTGATTTGCTGCACGCGCGGGTCGCAAAACTCCACCACTTTGCTGCAGTTGGCACAGATGACGTGATCGTGTTGTTTGTAGCCATAAGACTTTTCGTATTGGGCGAGGTTTTTCCCGAATTGGTGTTTTTTTATCAAATCGCACGACACCAAAAGTTCCAACGTGTTGTACACCGTCGCCCGGCTGACGCGGTAGTTGCGGTTTTTCATGTGAATATACAGTTGCTCGGCGTCGAAGTGGTCGCTGCGTTTGTAGATTTCTTCGAGAATGGCGAATCGCTCCGGGGTTTTGCGGAAGCCGTTTTTTTCCAACTGGGCAGAAAACAGGTTGAGCACCTGTTGTATAATTTCTTGTTCGTTGCGTTGAGCGGTCATATTTTTTGTCGCTGTTTTGGGCAAAAATACCGCTTAAAACACTTTGAAGGCAGGGAAAGTTGAAAATGAAAACCTTGACGCTTGCGCCCGGCGTTTTGAAAAGTAACACCTACTTTTGCGGCCTTTATCCGCCGAAGCCTTGGTGAAGGCGGCGTTTCACGCTCACGACCTCTTACTCTTTAGACCTCTCATTCTTTCTCGAATGTTTATCTCTGGAATCCAACAAATCGGCATCGGCGTCGCCAACGTCCATGATGCCTTCAAATGGTATCGGCAGCACTTTGGCATGGACGTGCCGATTTTTGAAGAAGCGGCTACGGCAGGGCTGATGCTGCCCTATACCGGCGGCGAGCCGCGCGCCCGTCACGCCATATTGGCGCTGAATCTGCAAGGAGGCGGCGGCATGGAAATCTGGCAATATACCAGCCGCGTGCCCATGCCCCCGGCTTTCCAGCCCCAACTCGGCGACCTCGGCATTTTTGTCGCCAAAGTAAAATGCAAAAATGTGCAGGCTTGCTTCCACGACCTGCGCAAACGCCGGGTGAATATGCAAAGTGGCGTCACCCTGCGCCCCGATGGCAGCGAACACTTTTTTTTGAAAGACCCGTGGGGCAACAATTTTGAGGTGGTGGGTGCCAAAGACTGGTTTTCCAATAGCCGCCCCGGTCTCACGGGGGGCGTGTACGGCGCCGTCATCGGCGTGTCGGACATGGAAAAATCCCTGCAATTCTACTCCGAAATACTTGGCTACGATACTGTGGTGTACGACATCTCCGGCGAATTCCCCGACTTGCACGGCATAGACGGTGGTTTTGGGCGCTACCGGCGGGTGCTGCTGCGCCATGCCGAAAAACGCAAAGGCCCATTCAGCCGATTGCTCGGCGACACAGAAATCGAATTGTTCCAATCTGCCGAGGGCGGGCACGTCCCGCGCAAGATTTTTGAAAACCGGCTCTGGGGCGACCTCGGCTACATTCACCTGTGTTTTGACATCATGGGCATGGCCGAGATGAAGGCATTTTGTGTCGAAAAAGGCCATCCGTTCACGGTGGATTCGAGCGGCTCATTCGACATGGGCGAGGCGGCGGGCTACTTTTCCTACATCGAAGACCCCGATGGCACGCTCATCGAATTTGTGGAAACACACAAAATACCCATCTTGAAAAAAGTCGGCTGGTACCTCGACTTGCGCAAACGCAGCCAACCAGAAAAACCGCTGCCTACATGGATGTTGAAAGCGCTGGGGCTGGGTCGGGTGCGGGATTAGGGCGCTGGATGAGATTATACCCAGATGAAAATGATTTGCGAGATTGTCTTGATTGATAAAATTGATTTTAAAAGGTTTAAAACGGCATTTTTTCGCAAACCCATTCCGTCGGGCATCTCAAAGTTCAGGTTTTATTCATTTCGCAACAAGACTGTTGGGTTAATACGGATCGTTTTCAAAACTTGGAATGTTATAGTGAATAAAACCACCGTAATCAAAAGGAGCGTAGCTAATGGATATACCCACCAATTTATTTTGATATGGTAAGCAAAATTATTTACCCAATCATTTAGGAGATAACTGATAAGCGGCAATATGATTACCATGGCAAGTAATGTTATGTAAACGTATTTTCTTACAAATAGCTTATACAAGGAATTGGCAGAGGCGCCCAAGACTTTCCTAATGCCAACTTCCTTAATTCGATTGTTGATCATGAATGTGACAATTCCATATAAGCCCAAACAGGCAAGCAAAATTGCCAATAAAGAAAAAGCCTGAATCAGGTGTAATAGTTTTTCTTCTGATTGATATAACTTATCAAGATCGTCATTCAAAAATCTCCACTCCAACGGAGTACCTTGAGACACCTGTTTCCATGAATTTTCCAAAATTCCGATTTGTGTTCGAAGATCACCCGAAGCAAATCGAACATACATATATTCCAGGTTGACAAAAGGGAGCATGAATACCGTTGGCCCAATCACATGATGCAGAGAGGTGTAGTTAAAATCCTCCACAACGCCAACAATGGTACGGGGCCCATCCAATTCGAAGCAATGAACCTGCTGGCCTATTGGGTCGCCCTCCAAACCGAGATATTTTGCAGCTTGTTGGTTAATAATAATTGAGCGAGTTGGGTCATCCACATTCTCCCTCGAAAACGTGCGCCCACGGTGCAGTCGAATTCCCATTGTTTTGAAGTAGTCATAGTCTATCTGGTTAAAGAATACTCTTTTGCTCATCTCAGAACCTTCATCAACCCTTCGGATAATACTCCAAGGCCAGGGTTCGCCTACGACTCTTTCACTTCGGCTTACATTTATGACTGATGAATGCTGAACCAACTGCTCCTTGTAAACCTCAAAGTAGCGAGACATATCATCAGGGAGCATTTTTATCAAAATGACGTTCTCTGTGTTATAGCCGGTACTTTTATTTTGTAAATATTTGATTTGCCGTGCCATCACGATGGAGGCGGAAATCAGTCCGATAGAAATAGCAAATTGTAACAAGACCAGTGCATTATTAACTTGAAATGGGTTCGATGTTGTTACCTTAAATTTTCCCTTAAGAGATTTGATGATATCAGATTTGGCTAACAGTAATGCAGGGTAAAGTCCAGCAACAATCCCGATAAGCGTTCCTGTTAATATCAGTACAGGGGTCATCTTCAATATTTCCTTATACCCGATGCTAAATTCCCAGCCCATAAAATCTATTGTGAGCGGAAAGAGTAAACGAAAAATGAAGAAAGAAAGTAGTAAGCAAAAGAAAGTTATCGTCAATGATTCTGTAAGTAATTGGATTAGGATACCTTTCCTGTTGGCACCCAATACTTTTCTTATCCCGGTAGATTTGCCCCTTGTGATGCTTAGTGCGTTGTTAAGATTGGAGAAGTTGAATCCGGCAATAATCAGAATCAACACGGCGACTATCATAAGAGCGTTTACGCTGAACCAGTTTCCTGATCTGATGTGACTTGCTAAGTCATCCGGCATCCCACTTGATCCCAAATAAATATCCGTTAAGTTCTGAACGACCGGCACCATTTGGTTTGGATCCTCTGGGTTCAGATCCTTAAAATATTGGGTTAACTTTTCTTCAAATAATTTTGGACTGGCCTCAGGAGTCAATTCTACATAAGTAAGAAAACCCAACCAGCTCATGCTTGTTAAATCAGAACGATATCCTTCCGGGACAGTGTAGGTTGAAAATGAAATTAAAAAATCGAAATTCAGGTGTGAGTTTGTTGGAATAGCGGAAAGTACACCTGTGACCTTTAAGGGGATGGTATTATTAAATAATAAAGTAGCACCCAAAGGCTCTGGGTCATTAAAATATTTAAGTGCCAGTTCTTGGGTAATCACTATTGAATTTGGCTGATCCAAGGCCTTATCTGCATCTCCCGATAACAACTCAAATTGAAGTATTTCCAGAAAAAGCGAATCGGCATAATAGCCATGTTCTTCATAAAAACCAATCTGTCCATTCGAAAAAAGACAGTTCATGGCGTACCGCATCCTTGAAATTCTTTCCAGCTCAGGAAATTTCCCAATAATACCCGTAGCAAATGCGGGCGGAGAATTTACCAGCGTAGTAACATTGCCAGCGTTGTCACGATAAGAGAAATTAACCCGAAAGACTTGCTCCTTGTTTGCATGAAATTGGTCAAAAGAAAGCTCGTGATTGACAAAAAAAAGAATCAGCAATAAGCTCGTGAAGCCAATCGTCAATCCAAAGATATTTATGAAAGCAAATCTTTTGTTTCTATTTAAAAATCGCAGTGAACTAATAAGGTAGTCTTTGACCATACTCGTGGATTAAGTTGTGTGAAGGAAACTGGTTAGCCGGCGATAGTTGGACAGCATAGCCGCAACGCCGACAAGTCTGTCGGCACTATAATTCCCCACACCTCGTGCCGAAATGTTTCAGGGTTGATTTTCAAATTTTTAGGAAAGAAAAGATACAGCGGGTTGTTCGGTTTCGGACGGTATGGTGTGCGGGAGCGGACGTGGTAGTGCTGGTATGTGCTCGCCACACGAGGGTGTTGTCACCCCGCGCAAGTGTGGACAGATGACCAGTATGAAACTCGAATTCATTTGGCGACTCACGTTGATTTGCGCCGGGTCAAAAGACAACGGCGCGGCGGGGAAGCCCAAGAGGGGATCAACTGCGCAATATCTTCTCCATCTTCCTGCCCTTCGCCAACTCATCCACCAACTTATCCAAATACCGGGCCTGCCGCGTCAAAGGATTTTCGATTTCCTCTATACGATACCCACAGATTACGCCGGTTATGAGGTGGGCGTTGGGATGGAGCGAAGCATTTTGGAAGAATGTTTCAAAAGTTGCTTTTTCTTCAATCAGTTCTTGTAGTTTTTTATAGTCATAACCTGTCAACCACTCTATGACCTGATGCAATTCTTCTTTTGTCCGGCCTTTCTTCTCCACCTTTGCGAGATACATCGGATAGATCGAGGCAAAGGCCATTTTTGCAATACGCTGGTTGTGTGTGTCGGAGGTGTTCATGGCTTGTATTTTAGAATTAATTTTTCGGGGATGGGTGTCCGTTATGATGACTGTTAACTTTCAGCCGCCGCGCCAGCATACAAAACCTCACCCGAGCAATATTATGATTTTTCGAAGCCACTCACGAGCAGAACCCGTACTTTTATCCTGTCATTGTCAACGTTTGTTCTCCAGTGTATTCCCAAAACTCAAAATTTAATGCCTCGATCTCTGAATGGGTCATTTTAAAACCGTCAGGAAAAATATTTGCTAATCGGTTAAATGCTGTTACAGCGTTTATTATTACTGGTGATACTGATTGTCTATTGAAATAACAGCATCTTTTAACTGCTTTAGTGTAAATATAATTAAGCACATTCCGAACATTAATTAGTGCCTCTAAAGATTGAAGTAGTTGTTTTTTGGCATCTTTCCTTACGCTTTTTCTTGATCTGCTATTGCTTACATTTCTATCTTTTAACTCTCCAAGAACAAAATATCTATTACTATCGCAGGTTACAACAATATCACATCGCTTTCTGCCATTTTGAAACGAATGCGGAAGGCTTGAGATAAATTTATCATAATTAGAAACGGTTATTTGCATTCTATTTGGGTTTGAGAAATTTGCCATTCCCTGCCCCCCAGGGCAAACGCATGAACGTACCCGGTGATAGATCGTCGTTTTCATGTTT
>CAYZVM010000095.1:0-22044 GCA_964481485.1 uncultured Saprospiraceae bacterium
AGTTGTGCTCGCCCTCGCGTACCCGGAATTCGTGCGGCACTTTTTTGTCAATCAGTGCGGCATGGAGCGCCATGTTGCCTTTTATCAAAAAATCCTTGTCGCCACAGTCAATGTAATAGGCCACTTTTTTGAGGTCGTCCGCCTGCGCGTTTTCCACGATTTTCAAAATCCAGTTTTCCGACAAATGCGCGGTGAGTCGCTCTTTGCTTTTCAAGTCTTTGCCATAAGGTGGGCCAAAAACACGGTTCCAATTTTCGTCGGGCATATTGACGATTTCTTCTTCAGTGATAATGCCCGAACTCAGCGGCGCGGCTGCCACGAACATTTCGGGGTGTTTCATGGCCATGATGAGGCTGCCGTGCCCGCCCATCGAAAGCCCGGCGATGGCTCTGAACTCCTTTTTGTCGCGGGTGCGCCAATTGGCGTCTATGTAGGGGATGAGTTCTTTGATGAAAAAATCTTCGTACAGCACTTTGCCGTCCGCGCTGTTGACGTACCAACTCACGCCCGCGTCGGGCATCACGATGAGCATAGGAGGTATCTCGTTGTTTTGCAGCATTTTATCGGCGATGAGGTTGGCTTCTCCGAACTGTGTCCAGCCGGTTTCGTCGTCGGTGTAGCCGTGCAAAAGGTACAGCACCGGGTAGCGGCGGCTCGAAGTTTCGTAGTCGGAAGGCAGGTAAATGCTGTATTCCACGTCTTGGCCCAAAATGGTGCTTTTCATTTTCAGACTTTCTTTCAAAATGCCTTGCTGAGCAAACGTGGACAGGGCGATCAGGGTGAGAATGAGGGTGAGAAATTTTTTCATGATTTGAGAAGGTGAATTTGTCAAAGTTTAAGTGCTCGAACAGAATTAACCACCAAGCCCGCTAAGAGCGCAAAAGATTGATTTTTAAAAATTTAGCGATCTTTTTGGCGAGATAGAACCATTTTGTCTGGCTATTTACAAACTGCTTATTGTCCATATCGTCATCGCTTGCCGGTACATCATCAGGAAAATGATGAACCCAACTTCGATGCCAACGGCTGATAAAATTATTTTCCTCCACGAACCTCCATAAACTTGGCACACCGCCAATATCAGATACGGAAAAAGGGTAAGCAACAATGTCAGGAGTATATATTGTCCATGAAAGACGACACCCAAAACATTTGTAAAGATGTGTATCAGCAAGTCACTAAGGATGTAAAATGTCAACCCGTGCATGGCAAAAACGAGGTGCGGCACGAGCCACGGGATTTTTCTTCGGCACAGTAGGTAAATATACGCTCCCCAAAATGGGATGATTAGGAAGAGCCAAGTTTTCGATTTTTGGGCTGCCGCATTGTCTATTTCATTCTCTAAAACACTTGCGTCAACATGGAGCGCTGCCATTTTTTCGGTCAAGACAGTACCCAAATCGTATTGAAAAGTGTTCATCACCAAATTTCGCTTTTCAAACCCTATGATGAAATCCCGACTATTGCTGAAATGCGCCGGCACATTTGGCAGAAAAAAATAAAAAAGCAAACCGGCCACGACAAAAAGCTGCCACGGCTTCATATACCTGACGCGCCTGCCAGCAATCCACTCGGAGGTCAAAAAGCCGGGCTTTGAAAACAAAAGCCAGCAGGTTCGCAGCAATTTAGAGTCGAAATGCACGATGTGGCCTACCGTCTGTGTCAGAAATTTGATCGCACTAAAGTCGCGCTCCGGCACAATCTTTTTTTCGCCACATTTTCTGCAATATTCGCCTTTCAACTTCGCCCCACAGTTGGCACAAGTTTCCGGTGCAGGTTGGGAATCGGCGGTCTCATTTTTCATTTTTTCGGCATTTGGTGAAAAATAAAGATGTGGCTGAAATATAGGTTTTACTGCGGATGCGACGTGGCTTTTTCTCGCCGGGCATTTGGCGCAAAAACTTTCAACGGCCCCGCGTTTTGTGTCGCCACGATGATTTCCCGCCCGTCAGCCAGTTTTATTTTTGCCAAACCCCGCGCATCGCCTGGGACAAAAAAACGGCTCTCATTCAATTCAACTGCCCTAAATTGATTCTTTCCTAAATTCTTCAAAACCAACCCGTTGAAGGCATCGGCGCGGCCCTGCAGGAGCTCCGTGCCAAAATCGTTGCCCACCATCAGCACATCGAGCAGGCCGTCGTTGTCCACGTCGAATGGCAGGATGCCAAACACGGGCGCCAGCTGTGTTTGCCAGGGTAGGGCGGTCATTTTGAACTTTCCGCTGCCGAGGTTTTCGACGTAACTCGTAGAGAGCCAATTGGTTTCCAAAATCTGTGCGCCTTCCAGTTCTTGTTTTGAAAAAACATCCTGCACCGTCGCCTCGCCGAACGCGCCGTAGTTGTAAAACTTTTTGCGCAGCGAAATCAACTGCCGCAACATATCGTCGCGGGTGTGGTAGAAATATTCCTTGCGGTTGCCCAGCGAATCGAGCCAATAGCAGGAGATGAACGGGTCGTAAAAGCCGTTGGCGTCGAAGTCTTTGGCGTAGATGCGCAGCGGTTCGGTCGCGTCGCATTGGAAGTAGGTGTTTTGGCCGAAATTGCCAGCGATATAGTCCATGTCGCCGTCGCCATCGAAGTCGGCGGCGGCGAGGCCCGTCCACCAGCCCGGTTTGTCGGCGAGCCCGGTTTGCGCCGTCACATTTTTCAATTTTCCATTGTCATTCTGGAAAAAAGTCAGGGGCATCCATTCGCCTGCGAGCAGCAAGTCCGGTTTTTTGTCGCCATTGAAATCCGTCCAGAGGGCATCGGTGACTAAGCCAACGTACTCTAATTCGGGGCAAATCTCTTTTGCGACATCGGTGAAAATGGGTTTGTC
This sequence comes from uncultured Saprospiraceae bacterium, assembly GCA_964481485.1. GTDB lineage: Bacteria > Bacteroidota > Bacteroidia > Chitinophagales > Saprospiraceae > M3007. The sequence continues at coordinate 2,818 of CAYZVM010000095.1, forward strand.
TTTTTCTTTGGTGTCGTTGCGCAGCAAAAAGCTCCGGTCGGTTTTGGGGTAAGAACGCGGCAACACTCGCCCACCGACGAACAAATCCAAATCGCCGTCGCCATCGAAATCGGCGGCGGTCACGGCTTGGCCGCAAGCAGATTCGGTAGGCAAAGCACCGGTGGCGACGCTGAAATTGCCCTGCCCGTCGTTGACGCACAGCACGTCTTGGTAGAGTTCCCAGCCCGCCGAATATTGCGCTCCGCCGCGCACGATGTAAAGGTCGAGGTCGAGGTCGCCGTCGGCATCGAAAAGCAGGGTGCCGAGGTCTTCTTCTTTTTTGCCGGAGTCGGTTTTCAGCGCGGCATTTTTTTGAATAAACTTTCCTTCTGGGGTCTGAATGAGCCAAGTGCCGTCGAATTCCGCGCTGCCGCCGAGAAAGATGTCGTCCAATTTGTCGCTGTTCACATCGCCGACCGTGATGTAGGGGCCGTATTGCGAAAACTTGTGCGGCAAGGTGCGTTGGATGTCAAAATCCACAAAATCTTTTTCGGGGTGCGTCCATTCCAGGTCCAATGAGGCAGGGAGGACGGGCTCGAGCATCCCGGCGGCATTTGATGTGGCGAGGGATGTTTTTGCGGGGTTGTATTTGACGATAGTTGTTTGGTTTAGAAGAATTTCGGTCAAATTCGCGGTCGTGTTGCCATTCCAACGCACGACGACGGAATCTACTTTCGCGGCACTGCCGAGGCCGAAATGCAGCACATTTTCGGAGGTGGAAATGTAGCCGCGGGCGGAAAGCAGTTGCGCAGTTTGTTTTTTTCCATCAAAAAAAATGGTGGCGGTGGCGCCAAAAGCATCGGCGTGGGGTTGGCTGCCTTCAATTTTCAGGCGGACAAAATTGTTTTTCGGCTCGAAGTCGTTGGTGGTGTTTTGGAAGACGAAAGCTGGGTCGTTGATGTTGTTGACCACCAAATCGAGGTCGCCGTCGTTGTCGAGGTCGCCGTAGGCCGCGCCGTTGGAAAATGCGGGTATGTCCACGCCCCATTTTTTTGAATAATCTTTGAATTGTAAATCTCCTTCGTTTCTGAAGAGAAATTTGGGGACTTTGATTTTTGGAATCATGTCTTGCAATTCCATCGGTGGCACCAAACTGCTGTATGCGCTGAGGTAAGAGCCAAAGTCGTGGTCGGTGACGTCGCGAGGAAACCCGTTGGTGACGAAAATATCGCGGTGGCCATCGTTGTCAAAGTCCGCGATGAGGGGCGTCCAACTCCATTCGGTTTCCTGAGTGCCGGTCAGGAAAGCCACGTCGCTGAAGATGGGCAGGCCGGTTTCGGGGTTGTTGCCGCGATTGAGTTGGAGGGTGTTGCGGGCGTATTGGTGTTCGTAGCCGTAGGTTTCGTTGTTGACATAGGTAGCGTAGTTGTTGGGGCCGAGGAATACTTTTTTCCGTTTGTTGTAATAAGGCAGCATTTCGGTGGTGAAGCAATCGAGCAGGCCGTCGTTGTTCACGTCGGCTACATCGCTGCCCATGGCGGAGCCTGCTTGGTGTTTGAACATTCCGGCGATTTGGTTTTTGAATGTGCCATCGCGCTGATTTATGTAGATGAGGTCGTTGGTCACATAGTCATTGGCAACGTAGATGTCGAGCCATCCGTCGCTATTGAAATCGGTGACGAGCGCGCTGTGGCTGTATCCTTCGAGCAGGATGCCGGCCTGCATGGAAATATCGGTAAATACGGGATGGCCTTTTTCGGCATTCCAGTCATTGCGGAGGAGTACGTCGCGATTGGGGGAGGAGCCGTCGGTAGTTTTTTTGACGTAGGCGTTGGGGTTGCGCCTGTCCATAAAATTGACGGAGATAAACAGGTCGAGGTCGCCGTCGTTGTCGTAGTCAAAAAATTGTGCGTTGGAAGAGTGGGTGTCGTCGGCCAAGTTGTAAGCTTGCGCCATTTCCGCAAAACGCGGGATGCCCGCCGCGTCGTTTCCTTGATTGATATACAGCAGGTTGCGCCGCATTTCAGGGTCGCGGTGCATGGTGTTGCACACATAGATGTCAGCTTTTCCGTCCAGATTGATGTCGAGGATATTGATGCCCGACGACCATTGGTGGGGATGTTTTTTCAGCGCACTGGCTTGTTGGGTGACGTCTTCAAAACGGAGGTTTCCTTTGTTTAAATAGAGTTTGTTTTCAACCTGATTTCCTGTGAAAAAGATGTCTTGCAGGCCGTCGCCATTCAAATCGCCGATGCCCACGCCCCCGCCGTTGTAGATGAATTCGGTGTTGAGGATGTTGAGCGAATCATATTCGGTGATGGTATTGTTGAACTCAATGCCCGTGTGTTTGCTGTCGAGCGATACAAAGAGTTTCTGCTCTTTCTGGCAATTAGTAAGCGCGAGGCAAAAAGTCAGGAAGGGTAGGATTTGTCTCATGGATGCACGTCTGGATAGAGAGGTGTTGCAGGGGGTAAAAACAACGGGGTGATGTGAGTCACCCCGTTGTGGGTCAAAAATTATTTGCGGAATTGGCTTTTTCAGACAGCATCAATATCCGTCGTTTTGCTTGAGCACATCCGCGCCATGAATGTCAATCTGACCTTGCGGGATCGGGTAGAGCAAATCTTTGGCCCCGAAGGTGGCGCCTCCCAATGCGGTGGTCAATTTGGCACCATCGTGCTGCAAATAGGCATTGATGGCGGTGGAAGCAATGCCCCAACGAACGAGGTCGAAAAAGCGGTGGCCTTCGCCGGAGAGCTCGATTTTACGCTCAAAGCGGACAGCGGCACGAGCTGCATCTCTATCAGACCATGGTGTGTTGTAAAGGCCGATGACATAGTTGGCAGCATTGGAGCCGTCTCCGCGTTTCACCCAAGTTGCTGGGTTGGCGGCGCGTGCGCGTACCATGTTGGTGTATTCGCGGGCTTTGTCAATAGTACCTGCTTCTATTTCGCACTCGGCGGCCATGAGCAGCACATCGGCAAAACGCATCAAGATGGTGTTTTGCGAAGTCCAGCCACGTGTCCAAGAAGAACCATCTGTGAGGTTGTCCTGTGTTGCTCTGCGGAAGACGTACTTCTTAGGCGAGTACGGCCCTGCAAAGTTCTGGTCGCGAATCCAAGAAGCACCGGGGTGGTCAATCCAGTCAAGATACGGGATGCCACGGCGGCCTACGGAGTGGTCGAGACGCGGGTCAAGTGGGCCTGCATCGGGTGTGAACGGTTGGGCAGAAGTCAAGCCTTGGTCATTCACTACAGCGTTGGCACCGCTGTTATAGCTGCCATCGAGCAATGGCAAGCCATTGGCATCAGTGCGGAATGAGTTGACCAATTCGAAGCTCGGTTGGAAGAACCCGCAGCAACCGGCAGGCACGTCCGAGCCACTGGCATACGGATAGTTCAACACAAATTCGTGGCTGGCATTGTTGGTGCTGCCCGTGTTGACAGCGTGTTGCGCCGCAAATACGGTCTCTTTGTTGTTGTCAAAAGAGGCGTTGAAAACATCGCTGTAGTTGTCCATCAGACCGTACTTCTCGCCCGTTGCAGTCGAGCCAAGCATGATGACATCAGTAAAAATAGGCAAGGCGGCTGCGTGCTTGTTCTGGTACAAATACACTTTGCCAAGGTAAGCACCTGCGGCCCATTTGTTGGCACGGCCTGCTGCTGTTTGTATCTCGGGCAGGTTGTTCCAAGCGTACTCAAGGTCAGCTTCGATTTTTGGATAGATGTCCACATTGTTTGGCACCGCAATAGCTTCATCTGCCGTCATGGTTTCGTCCACATAAGGCACATTTTTCCAAATACGCACCAACTCAAAGTAGTAAAGGCCACGCAGGAAACGGGCTTCTGCCGAGATGCGCGTTTTGTCGGCATCGGTCACCGTAGGATCCTGTGTCGAGGCAACAAGCCGGAGCAGGGTGTTGCAACGCGCCACGCCTTCGTAGGTGAGGCGCCATTTATCAGCAACAACGCCATTGTTAGGGAGTGTCTCGAAGCGCTGGATGGGGTTTGCCACTGCTTGGTCACCAGCGTCAGAGCCTTTGTTGGCATCGCCACCGCGAATGCTGCCATGTACCCAGTTGCCAAAACCGCCGTACCAGGCATCGCGGCCTGTCAGGACGCTGTAAGCACCTATGAGCAGGCCATCCAAGCCTTTTCGGGAGCTCAGCACTTGGTCAGTAAGTGCTCCGGTTGGCTCCACTTCGAGGAAGCTTTCTTTGCACGCACTGAACAAGAGGTTGGCCGCCAATGCAATAGAGGCGACAACCGCTAATTTATTTGTCAGATTTTTCATGTTATTTAATTTTTGAAAAAAGTGTTGGCAAAAATAGCCGGACAATCTTTTTTAAAACTGTTGCCGACTTGTTTGCAAATTGAACTTCAAATGTTTGTTTATCAGAAAGTTACGCCTGCTCCAAACATAAAGCTGCGGGTCACTGGATAGTTGCCCACATCAATACCAAAGTTGGTGTCAGCTGCTCCGCCTACTGCCGGATCCAAACCTTTGTATCCAGTGATGGTGAAGACGTTGTTTGTGCCGACATACAGCCGAGCACGGCGCAGTTTCAGCCTGTCAATCAAACGGTTGGGCAGGTTGAACCCAATGGTGAGGTTTTGCATACGCAGGAAAGAACCGTCTTCCACGTACCAAGAGTTGGGCTGAGTGTTGGTGCTGAAGTTGGAAGCCTCTTCGAAGATGGGCGCCTCAGCATCCAAATTGGTGGGTGACCAAGAGTTTTTCACCCTTGCACCTTTGGCTGCGCCGGTGAACGAAGGATAAAAATCTGAGAACCATTTGGAGAGATTGAAAATGTCGTTGCCGAGCGAGGTGTAGAGGTAAGTTTCCACATCGAAAGAGCCAACAGTGACTTTCAGGTTGACACCGCCAGTGAATTTTGGCACCGGGCTGCCGATGAAGGTACGGTCAGCGTCGTCAATTTTTCCGTCGGGTACGCCAGTCAGATTGCCAGCATCGTCGCGACCATTCAGGTCAGCAAAGCGGAAACGTCCGGGGCCTGCGCCATCTTGGTCGGGTGCTGCATCTACTTCGGCTTGGTTTTCAAAATAACCAAGTACTTGGTAGCCGAAAAATGCGGAAATGGTCTGTCCGACTTCGTTGCGCACCATTGTTGAGCCCAAGCGATTGCTGGCGGGGAACGCGTCGAAATAATCCAAATTATCTGCTACTTTAGTGATCTCGTTTTTCAAGAATGAGCCGATGAGCGTTACTTCGTAGCCTACTTTGCCGGCAACTTTGCCCTTGTTGACTAATTGCAAATCAATGCCTTTGTTGACCATAGATGCCACGTTGCGAGAAGGAGCAGCGGCAAAACCACCCAGCACTTGAGATTGCGGTACGGCATAGAGCAGGTCGTCTGTTTCTTTTTTCCACAAATCCACGATGAAGTCAATTCTTCCGCCAAACAAGAGCGCTTCGAAACCGACGTTGCTGGTCGTGCTGACTTCCCACTTGGCGTTCGGGTTGCCCACCCGGCTCTGATAAAAACCTTCTGCCGCACCAGTGTTGGTACCGCCGATGTCATAAGCAGAAGCGCCCAAGCTGGCAGCAAAGAGGCTGTATTGGTTGACTGGGCTGACAAGGTTGTCATTGCCCATTTGTCCCCAGCCGCCGCGAACTTTAAGGTCGTCAATCCAAGTGATGCCGCGCATGAAGTCCTCACCACTCACGCGCCATGCAGCCGAAAAGCCTGGGAACACCCCATAGCGATTGTTCACGCCAAAACGCGAGGAGCCGTCGCGGCGTATCACACCTGTCACATAATATTTGTCCGACAAAGAATAGTGGACGCGCCCAAAGTATGAGCTGTAAGTCCAAGGTGTGTTGTTGAAGCTGTTGACCTGACGGTTTCCAACTGTGCTTAGTGTGATGTAATCCGGTGTTGTCGAGAAAGGATTGAGGCCTGAGCCATTGATGTTGCGGAAAATACCGTCTTTCAATGCTTCTTGACCAGCCAATATGTCAAAACTGTGGATGCCAAACTGCTTTTTGTACCGGAAAGTGTTGGTGAACACCCACGAGAAATTGTTGCCAGCAAACTCTGAATAGCCAAATGCAGCGTTGTTTTCAGAATTTTCGTAGCTTCTACGGGTGAAGCTATAGCCGTAGAATTGGCTAAAATTGCCGCCAATACTTGTTCTGAACGTCAAGTTTTCAAGGATGTCCACTTCTCCGTAGAGGTTGCCGAATCCACCTGCGCCGAATCCACTGTTGTCTCGCGATCCGTCGCGCCGTGCGACTGGGTTAGCAGGGTTGTTGAAGCCTTTTGCTGCTGTGCCGGCATACCCACCTCTCTCGTCGTAAATAGGTATGATGGTTGGCATACGGAATGCGAAAAGAATGTCATTTTCATCTTGCGAAACGTTGGCACCGTCGCCACCGCCTTGCTGACCAAGCACTGAACGGTATGTGACCTGAATGTTTTCGCCGATGCGCACGCGCTTGCCCAAATCGAACTCTGTATTGATACGAGCCGCATACCGTTTAAAATCGTTGTATTTCAGGATACCTGCCTGCTCCTGTACGCTAAGCCCGACATAAAACCGAGCAGTTTCGGATGAGCCAGTAAACCCAAGTCCATGCCGTGTGAACGGCGCTGTGCGCGTGATAGCGCCATACCAGTCTGTGCCGGCTTTATTGGCACGCACTACTTGATAGATGGCACCATTGTCTGGGTTCACATTGTACTTCGACAATGCATCTTGCAAGTCAACTTGGCTTTCACTGAGCCCACCTTCTCCGCCGACATTGATATAGTCGGGCAACACTGGGCTGTTCCCTGTGCCGTACTGCGGGTGGTTAAATTTTGGCACAGAGTCCGGGTGGGTGCTGTTGCGGATAGCCTGCCAAGTCCAGTCGGCCATTTCTTGCGGATTGAGCATTTCAATCCCCTCGCCCGGGTCGGTGAAGCCAACGAGCGCGTCATAACTGACTTGGAGTTTTTGAGGCTTTTTCGAGCCTCTTTTTGTAGTGATTACAATCACACCGCCCGCTGCCCGAGCACCGTAAATGGATGCTGAAGACGCATCTTTCATCACAGTAGTATTTTCGATGTCGTCCGGTGCGAGGAAGTTGATGTTTTGCGTCGGCACACCGTCCACGACATAGAGTGGCTGGTTGCCGCCGAAAGAGCCAAATCCCCGGATACGCACAAGACTTGCCGTGCCGGGCTGGCCGTTGGTGATGACCGTCAGGCCAGCGACCCGACCTTGCAGCTGTTGCTCCACGTTGCCAGATGGCACCGCGGCGAGGTCGCGAGTTTTCACGGTGGATACGGCACTGGTTGTTTGTTTCCGAGTGTCCACCGTATAACCTGTCACGACAAGTTCGGATAAGAGTGCGTCGGAGTCATTCAACTGAACATTGATGGTAGTTTGCGAACCAACAGTGATTTCCTGCTTTTCATAGCCAGTGGAGGATATGACCAATACAGGGTTGTCGCCGCTTACTGCGATGGAAAAATTGCCGTCCACATCCGTGACCGTGCCTGTTGTAGTGCCTTTCAGCACAACAGTCGCGCCAGGAATAGGCTCGCTGTTGGAATCAGTTACTTTGCCCCTGACTGTACCTTGCGCAGAAAGGGAAACTGAGCCTAACATCAGTAGGATGAACATAGTGAGCATCCCCCAGTTGGGCCTTCGTAATTGTAGATTCATAATAGAAATGAGTTTAGGTTAAGAAAGAAAGTTTTGACAATTTGATTAAAAATCTGGTCAGGCTGTTTCACATAGTAAGCCGTGGTCTCTCGTTCGGTTTCGAGGGTAAAATAGTAAGGCGCACAACATCAGAGCCTGTCGGGGAACAGCCTCTTTCCATTGCGAAAAAAGTATTGCCAAAGAACTTCGACACAATCTTGTTATAAAGGAAGTTTGAGGGGCTATATACCAATTTGGTGTGGTGGGCAGGCTTGCGAAACTCCCGTGCTTCAGCAGGATTCGCAGCGATAAAAAGTATTTGCACTTCAAATCTTCAAAATATCATTTTTGGAGTGGTGCAAACGTATGCTTTTTGTTCGGTTTTTGACACTAATGTATCATTTTGGTACAATGGTACGGCAACTCCCTGAACACGCAAATACTTTTAGATATTTTTGCAAAAAAAATTTTCAATGGAGCAAAGAGAAGCCCATCTGGACCATCTGGACGAGCGGCAAAAATTCCTGCCAAGCATCTCCGTTGACTGCGTAATCTTCGGATTTCACGATCACCAGTTGAAGGTGCTTTTGATACGGTTCAAAAACACTGACCTGTGGGCTTTGCCCGGTGGCTACGTTTATTTGGAAGAGGATATTGAGGCTGCGGCCAGCAGGATATTGGAGGAGCGAACGGCGATGCAGGGTGTTTATCTTGAGCAGTTCTACGCTTTCGGCCAATGCAACCGGGTAGAAAAATCGGTGCAACAAAAAGTGGTGGAGGCGATTGGCAAAAACATCTCGCCCGACCATTGGATTACGCGGCGGTTTGTCTCGGTCGGCTATTACGCCTTGGTAGATTATACGCAGGTAACGCCGACCCCGGACGGCACCTCGGATGTTTGCATTTGGTGCAGCCTCGAAGAAATGCCCGACTTGGTGTTCGACCACACCCTGATTGTGCAAAAGGCATTGGAGACTTTGCGGTTTCGCCTGAATATCAACCTCATTGGCTCCAATCTTTTGCCGGAAACTTTTACGATGCAGGAACTGCAAACGCTGTACGAGACGATTATGGGGGAAAAACTGCTCCGCGCCAATTTTCAGCGCAAGATGCTCAGCCTCGGCATATTGGAAAGGGTGGACAAAAAGTTTTCGGGCAAGGCGCACAAAGCGCCCTACCTCTATCGCTTTGATGTAGAGAAAAACAAAAATGGATTGTGGAAATAGGATTTTTTGCTACTTGCTGCTGTACAACCTATTTTTCTGCTTTGAGGTGGACATAAAAATGCTCGTCCACTTGAATGTTTTCTAATTTTTTTATTGCGCAAGGTGTTTTTTTCCAGTCCGTTGCTGGGAAAATAAACTCAAATTGACCGGGGCGCAAGGTGATTTTCACAGGCATATCGAACCCTTCCACGCAGTTGCTCCAACGGTAGTGCAGTTGGCCCTTTTTCAATTGATATTCCAATGTAGGGATTTGCGCGGTGCGCAGATATTGGTCGAACACCTTGCCGAGGTTTTTGCCTGATTTTTCAACAATGTAAGTTTCAATTTGCTTAGAATCAACCGTTTGATGATAAAAGTCGCGGTTGAGACCACGCAAGATTTGCCGCCATTTTTTGTCGTCGTCCACAATGTGCCGGATGGTGTGGAGCATATTCGCACCTTTATAGTACATATCGCCGGAGCCTTCTTGGTTCACGTCGTATTGGCCGATGATGGGTCGGTCGTTGCGAATATTCTTGCGCGTGCCGATGACGTAGGCGGCTCCAGCCTCTTTCCCAAAATGGTATTCTGTGTAGAGATTTTCGCTGTATGCCGTGAATCCCTCGTGCACCCACATATCGGCGATGTCTTTGTAGGTGATATTGTTGGCAAACCACTCGTGGCCCGATTCGTGGATGATGATAAAATCCCATTTCATGCCCCAACCGGTCATGGACAAATCCGCGCCTAAATAACCGTTTCTGTACCCATTTCCATACGTTACTGAACTTTGGTGCTCCATGCCGAGGTAAGGCGCCTCCACAAGTTTGTATCCGTCTTCGTAAAATGGGTAGGGGCCAAACCAATGCTCAAAGGCGGTCAGCATCGGCTTCACTTGCGCAAACTGTTTTTTGGCTTGCTCCAAGTTGGCGGGCAATACATAATAATCCAAAGTCAATCTGCCCTTTTCTCCCGAGAAAGTGTCGCTAAAATGAACATAATCAGCGATGTTCACATTGGCCCCATAGTTATTGATAGGATTTTGGACAAACCAGTGGAAGGTTTTTGTGCCGTCGCCATTGGCCGTCACCTTGCGCAATCGCCCATTGGAAACGTCCATCAAAGTATCTGGGACGGTGACGGCGATAGACATCGAATCAGGCTCGTCGTAGGCGTGGTCTTTGTTGGGCCACCACACGCTGGCACCCAATCCCTGGCAAGAAGTTGCTACGAAAGGTTTGCCCGATTGGTCTTTTTTCCAACTGAAACCACCGTCCCACGGAGCGTTTTTCGCCGCTCTTGGCAGGCCGCTGTAATGCACGGTCAGGGATTTTTGCTCGCCCGGTTTTTGCGGTGCAGTCAATTGGATGAAATAGGCGTTGCGCCCTTTTTTTTCAATAACAAGCTCCTGCCCGTCTTGCATAGCTTTCTCCAGCACGAGCGGCGGCTGCAAATCTACTTGCAACACGTTGTCGGTATTCAGCACTTTGTAGTGGATGATGTTCTGCCCGTTTATGGATTTTTCGCCGGGATTGACATGGACGCTCAATTCATAAAAAGTCAAATCCCACCACGCGCGTTCGGGCGTGATGCTGCCGCGAAGGGTGTCGTCGGGGGTGAAATTCGGCGTTTTTTGTGCGGCAGCGCTCCATGCGAGGCTACAAATGAGCAAGACCCATATTGCTTTCATGCTGTTTTAGTTTCAAGTTTGAACAGCGCGAAGGTAATGACAGCAAATACATGGCGCGCCGGTATTAGAGCGACAGACCAAACCCAAACTTATACAGCGGATTCTCCGAATCATACGGCACATCTTCTTTTTGATTGCGCACGGCTTCCATGGAGGAGGGCAACTCGAAGGGGAGCTTGCCTTCGGGTTTTGCTTTGCCAAAAATCACGTCAAGCAGGGCCGCGTCGCTCGCGCCATAGTTTGCCAGCAGAGCTTTGGCTTTTGCGCTGATTTCGGGAATCACCGCCGGGCGGTCAAGGTAAATATCCACGACGGTCGGCACGGTTTGGAGCAAGGCGATGGTTTCTTCCAGCTCCTTTCCTTTGAAGTCGAGGTCACCGTGGTGGAATCCTTTGGCGAACGGATTTTGGGTCTCCACCGGGTACCACGGCGTGTTCAGGCGTAACACCGCGATGTCCGCATCTTTCGGATTGTCAACGACTTGGCCGTATTGCGCCGCTACTTTGGCATCTACGTTTTTGACATAAATTTTCAACTTGCCCGTTTGGAGCGGCAGCGTTTTTCCCTCATTTTTCAATAAAGTAAAAGACCTGCGCTGCGCGGCCTCGCCCGCTGCCCTAAAGTCGGCGCGGCCTACCGTTTGCAATGCTTTTTCCGCGTCCACAAAAGGATTGTCGAACAAGCCAAGCACGAATTTTTGCCGAAGCAAACGCCGGATGGACTCGTCAATTCTTTTTTCGCTCAACTTCCCGGATTTTACCAAGCTGACCACCAATTCGGGGCAATTTTCGCCGCCAAACTGGTCGCAGCCGGCCTCGATAATTTTTTTCACGCGCTCTTCGCGGCTCAGGTTTTCCACCCCCCAAGCACGGGCAGGCCATATCACGCCAGGCCCCATGGGCGCATCTGTCACAAGCCCCCAATCGGTGCAGACCACGCCATCGTATTTGTACTTTTCGCGCAGCAGTTTTGTGATAATGTCTTTGTTGTACGAAAATCCCACATTTTCGCTCGTCTGGTCGGTTGGCACGCCGTAGTAGGGCATGATGGCCGCAGTGTTAGCCTCAAAAGCCGCCTCGAAAGGAATTAGGTGGTAGTTGAACATATTGCCCGGATATACTTGGCCTTTGTGGAATTCAAAGTGCGGGTCCAAACCTTCCTTCTGCGGGCCGCCGCCAGAAAAATGTTTGGTCATGCAGGCCACGCTGTTTTCGCCCAACTTTTCTCCTTGAAAACCAAGCACGTATGCTTTGATGAGTTTGGCAGAAAGTTTGGCATCTTCTCCAAAAGTGCCGCTCACCCGCGCCCAACGCGGCTCGGTGGCAAGGTCGGCCATGGGGTGCAATGCCTCGCGAATGCCGACTGCCACATACTCCTGCCGGGCGATGTCGGCAAACTCGCCCAACAGTTTTTCGTCGCCGATGGCTGCGAAACCGAGTTGCTCTGGCCACTGCGAAAACCCGCCCGCAGCCATGGCAAAAATGCTGTTGCTGAAATAATGGCGCGGGTCGGAAGCGATGGTAACCGGGATGCCAAGCCGGGTGCTTTCGGCCACTTTTTGCATGGCGTTGTAGCCATCGGCCAATGCCTTTGTGCCCGGCACTTGCCAATAGTTGAAGTGGTTCATCTTGCTGCCGTTGATGTAGTCCATTGCTGTGGGCAGTTGGGCGGCAAAACCTTGGGCATCGGGTTTGCGCTCAAGGGTGCCATCATCGTTGATGTGGACGCCGTTGATGAACATCATGCCTGCCTTTTCTTCCAGATTCATTTGCGACAGCAAGTCATCTATCCGTTTTTCCACTGGCTGGCGGCTGTCCTCGTAAGGGTCGAGTTTGCCGTTTTTGTTCAGGTCGCGGAAACTGAAATTATCGGTTGTCAGCTCAGGTGCGCCCGATTGTTTCAGGTAGGTGAACGCGCCGACGAACATTGCGACAAGAGCAAAAAGGACGGAAGGCAATAAAACTTTCATGTCACAAAACATTGAAAAAGAACAAGATGGCCGATGGGAGAATGGACGGTGGCGGGGCGTAAGGGCGGATTAATTCCCATCCAGCACCCGGCCCAAACCGCCGAGTATGCTGCCTTCGTCTTTGCCGGGCGCGGTGCCATATTGCAAAATGCGGGCAGCCAAACGGCTTACCGGGAGCGATTGGAGCCATACTTTGCCGGGGCCGCGCAGCACGGCGAAAAACAAACCTTCGCCGCCGAACACCATGTTTTTGATGCCTTTCACAAACTGAATGTCATAGTCCACGCGGCTGGTGAAAGCCACGATGCAGCCAGTGTCCACACGCAAGGTTTCGCCTACTTGGAGTTCGCGTTCGAGGATATAGCCGCCCGCGTGCACGAATGCCATGCCGTCGCCTTCGAGTTTTTGCATGATGAAGCCCTCGCCGCCGAAGAGACCTGTGCCGAGCTTGCGCTGGAATTCGATGCCTACCTGCACCCCTTTTGCGGCACAGAGGAAAGCATCTTTTTGGCAGACGATTTTACCGTTGAGTTCCCGCAAGTCCATCGCGACGATTTTCCCGGCGTAGGGAGCTGCGAAAGTGGCGCGTTGTTTTTGACCCGAGGTGGTGTTGGTGAAGGTGGTCATGAACAGGCTCTCGCCAGTGAGCAGTCGTTTGCCCGCGGTCACTAATTTGCCCAAAAAGCCCTGCTCGCGTCCGCTGCCGTCGCCAAACACAGTAGTCATTTCGATACCTTCGTCCATGAACATGAAACTGCCCGATTCGGCGATGACAGTTTCTTGCGGGTCGAGTTCTATCTCGACGCATTGCATTTCCTCACCGTAGATTTTGTAGTCAATTTCGTGGTTGCTTCTCATTTTCTTGTTGATTTGCTGTTATGTTTATGTGTTGAATAACGCGGGCAAAAATGGGGGCGTGTTGATTTTTGAAAATGGCTTTTCCCGACGAGATGGGCTGGATTTTCGCTTAAAGAAAAACCTGCTGCCTTTTTAATCCCATTTGAAATAGGCTCCCAAACTGAACGCAGAGCGTTTCGGCACGTTTTGGCCCCATGCGGCACCGGCTGCAGAGAGGTTCAGACCCCAAAAACGGTTGATTTCAAAAATGCTTTTTACGCCAACCGACAGCCAGCCTTGGTCATTCACATACAAGCCCGTGAGCAGGTCTGTCGGCGGAAGGGGGTGCGAGCCGTTTTCCAACGGGGCGACTAACTCGGAAAAGCCAATCAGCCAGATTTTCCATACACGATAGCCGCCTTCCACACCGGCATTCACAAAATGGCTGTAATCATTGGTGCGGTAGCCATAGCCGCCGTAGGCAAACCAATATGCTTTGCCCAAACCCATGCCCATGCTCAGTGTCGGCAACACGGTGAGCGCGTCGTATCCGGTGCGCAACCCCGTGTTTTCCTGATACTTAGAGGTCGGCAATCCGACGCGCAAGGTGCCTGCAAGGGCAATTTTCCCGTTGAGAAATTGGTGGCGCAAGGCGAGGTTGACATTCCCCAGTCCAGCCACCGAGCCAGAATCTATCTGCTCAAAAACGAGGGGAGATTCGGGATTCAAACAGTCGCGCCGGTTGAACACAATTGGCAGCGCCACGGTCACGGTCGTGCGTCTGGTGACGCCGTATTCGCCGTAAAGTTGAACACTGTTTTCTGAAACAGACCGCGCCAAAATGTGGTCTTCGTCACTGTTATTGCCAAACAACGTGGAATAAGATGGGATAGACTGCCATGCCGCCTGTGCGTAAAAACCTGCCTTGCTGCGCGCCCACGGGCTCTGTGCTGACGCGTGTGCCAGCAATGAAAAAAATAGAAAGGTGGAAATCAAAAAGCGCAACATAGGCATCAAATTTATGCAGGTTTGTACTCGCCCGTGATAGACTGGCGCACCACGCGCATGAAGGTTTTTTCGTCAATCATGAGCCGCACAACGTTGCCGTCAATTTTAGTGACTTTACCAATGATGCCGGCATTGGTGACGACTTCCATCCCTTCGCGCAGGCTCTCTTGGAATTTCTGGGTTTCTTTCTGCCGCTTCATTTGCGGGCGAATCAGGAAAAAGTAAAAAACGATAAGAATCAAAAACGGGAATAGCATGCTGAGGAATGCGCTGCCGCCGCCCGGTTGTGCCGCTTGTAAAAAAATGAATTGCAACATGGTTGTCAGTTAGTTGTGAAAGAAAAACACCCTGCGGTTTTAAGTGCAGGGTGCGCAAAAGTAGTAAGTATCCCGAAACGCCGTCCCGGGTATTTTTCCGTAATGTTGTTTCAGATTACAGATTACTGTTTGAACATGGCGTCGTCAACGCCCGCGTTTATCTTGATTTCGCTGACAACTGCTTTCACGGGTATGGGAAAAATCCCGCCCAGGGTGACCGTGTTTGGGAACAAGACGCCGTTCGTTTCTTTGTAGTCCGAAAAGTCGGTGGTCATGGTGACCGGGTTGCCGTCTTGGCCGGGCACGACGCTGATTTCGCGGACTTTGAAGCTGGTTTTCATATCGTAGTATTCGGTAGATTTTTTGCCGTCGGCACGAAGCACCTCTACGACATAGGCTTTGCCGCCGTCCACGTTTTCCACTCCTTTGAGGGTCATTTTGTAGCCGCTGGACAGGTAGCCCAATTCTTTGCAGAAGGCGGCTTGCTCTTTCAGGTCGTTCAAATCTTCGCCCGTCAACTCGCGCGAGCCGCCCATGCCGGATTCGTTGCCTTTGGTGCCGTCATAAATGCGGGCATTGACCACTTGGCCGTTCATGGTCACTTTTGTGGCGATTTTACCATCTTTTTGCCATGTATTGATGCCCAATTGCGAGCCGCCCATGTTCATCGTGCTTGTCATTTGCAAATCTTTGAGGGCAGCGATTTTGGCTTTTCCACCAATGGCGTTGACGTAATCCTCAATGACTTTTTCGGCGGTCATGCCCGCCGGCACGGCCATGTTGTCAGTAGAGATGGGGTTGCCATACACATCGTAGAAATGGACTTTCCCGTCTGTGGAAAATTGTTTCAGGCGGTCGGCCACTTCATCTTTGTTGCCTACCACGAGGATGTGGGCGCGGTCGGGATGGATGTATTTTTTGGCTACAGCCAGCACATCGTCGGCACTCACGTTTTGGAGTGCTTGCAAGTATTTTTCGTAATAATCAGCCGGAAGGCGGTAGCGCGCGGTGGCCAGCGCGAAACTGGCGACCGTGCCGGGCTGTTCGAGGCTCTGCGAAAACTGGCCAGTGATGATATTTTTCCAAGTTTGCAGTTCGGTGGCCGGGATTTTTTCGGTGCGGAGCCGATTGAGTTCTGACAAAAATTCGATGACGGAACTATCGGTAACGGCATTGCGGACGCTTGCTTGGGCGGTGAACGAACCCACCAATTTATCCGAATTCAGGGAACTGTAAGCGCCATAAGTCCAGCCTTTGGTCTCCCGCAGGTTGGCGTTCAGTCGGCTGGAAGTGGAGCTGCCGCCCAAAATATTGTTCAGCAAACGAGCAGGAATGGCATCGGGCGCACCGGGCTTCAACGCTACCGGGTAGGTGATGGTGACGACCGATTGCACGGCGCCCGGCTTATGGACAAAACTGACTTTTGTTTTATCAGGTGCCTGTGGCACGGCGTATTTATGCCCCGACAAATCCGCGCCTTGCCAACTCCCAAAATATTTTTTGGCGTACTGCTCGGCTTGGGCCCGCGAGATGTCGCCCACCACTACGAAGTAGGAAATGTTGGGCCGGAAATAGGTATCGTAGTGTTTGCGGATTTGCTCAAGATTGATTTTTGCGAGCGTTGCTTCGGTCATCGCCTCGCCATACGGGTGGTCTTTTCCATTGCGTAAAATGGAGCCAACATTGTCGGCGATGGCATCGGGGTCGTCTTTGGATTGGGCGAGGGCACTTTCCATGCGGCGTTTTGCCTTGTCAAGTTCTTCCGCTGGAAAAGTGGGGTGGAGCAGCACATCGGCCATGACGTCGAGCAGTTTTTCCGAGTGTTTGGAAAGGCAGGCACCAGAAATGCCGCTGGCGCTGGACGAAAAAGAAGCGCCGATAAAATCTACTTCTTCGTCAATCTGCACCTTTGTGCGGTTTTTTGTGCCTTTGGTAAGGAGTTCGCCCATGAGTTGGGTATAACCTGCCGCATCCTTTTCCAAAACGGGGTCATTGTCCACAAAAATCTGAAAAGAGACCCTCGGCAGTTTGTGGTTTTCGACCACAATGACGGTGAGGCCGTTGTCGAGTTGGAATTTCTCTGCCTTGCCAATTTGGATTTTTGGCGCGGTGCCGGCTTGGGGAGCGCCCGTGCGGACATTCCCCGAAGGAATCGGAATGGCGGGTGCGCCGCTTGGTGTTTGGGCAAATATTGCGGAAGAAAACGCCGCAGCAAATACGATGGCGAGCGCAACTTTTATTTTTGAAAAATGCTTCATTTTTTATTTTATCAATTTGAAAATGAGTCGGTTGAACGGTTTTGGGAGTGGCGTGCCATTTACGGCTGTTTCGTTTTTGGCAACCAATACAGCACCACGCGGGCGTTTTTGTTGAAATACTTGTTGGCCGCAGCGCGGAGGTCTTCGCGGGTCACTTTGCGGTAGCGGTCAAGTTCGGTATTGATGAGGTTGGCATCGCCGTAGTACATTTCGTAGTTGGCGAGGCTCTCCGCGATACCGGCCACGGTGGTGTTGGCGGTAATAAAATTGCTCTCGATTTGGTTTTGCAATTTTTGGAACTCGACCTCCGGCACCAGATTGGCCTGCACGTCAGCGATGACATCGTTCATTGATTTTTCCAAATCGGAAGGCTCCACGCCCATGTTCGCAACGGCAAACATGATGGTGGCGCCGGGGTCTTCGAGCGCGAGGGGAAATGCACCGGCGAACACGGCCTTTTGCTGTTCGTCCACGATGACTTTTTGCATCCGGCTGCTTTTGCCTTGGCTGAGCAGTGTGCTGAGCATTTCTACGGCGTAAAAATCCTTCGTGCCTTGCGCCGGGATGTGATAACTGAGTACAATGGCCGGGAGCTGCACATTGTCATAAACCGTGTCGCGCATTTCGCGGGTCATGGGCGGCTCTTGTGGGAATTTGCGCTGAATCTCGCCTTTGCCGCGCGGGATACCTTTGAAATAAACATCCACCAATTTTTTGGTTTGCTCGATGTCAATGTCGCCCGCGATGGCGAGGATGGCGTTGTCAGGGCGGTAAAAATCTTTGTAAAACTGCTTGTAATCAATCTCTTGGGCGGCGTCCAAATGTTCCATGGAGCCGATTGGGGTACTCTTGTACGGGTGGACTTTGAACGTCCGTTTCACGATTTCTTCCAAAATCCGGCCATAAGGCTGGTTGTCCACCCGCAGGCGGCGTTCTTCTTTCACCACTTGTCGCTGGGTCTCGATGCCGACGTTTTCGACTTTGGCGTGGAGCATTCGTTCGCTTTCGAGCCAAAGCCCGAGGGCGAGTTGGTTGCTGGGCAACACCTCGTGATAGTAGGTGCGGTCAAACGAGGTATTGGCGTTGTTGGTGCCGCCCGCGTTGTTGATGTGGTCGTCGAATTCGCCGCGCTTGATGTTTTCGGAGCCCTCGAAAAGCAGGTGTTCGAAGAAGTGGGCAAAACCCGTGCGGTCGGGTTTCTCGTTTTTGGAGCCGACGTGGTACATGACCGACACCGCCACGATGGGGGTGGAGTGGTCTTCATGGAGCAGCACTTTCAGCCCGTTTGGCAAGTCGTATTCAACGAACTTGATGTTTTGGCCGAGCGCGGCATTGAGCAGGAAAATGCAGAGGGAAAAGAGCGAGATATATCTCTTCATGGTTTGTTCTTGTATGTGAAAATGAAAAATCGCCGCGAAGTTGGGGCAAGTATGGGTGAATGGCAGCAGGTTTAGATGAAGTTCTGTCGCCGTTCGGCAAAAAACACAGAAGCCCGGTTGAAATGGCCGGGCTTCTGTAAAAAATGAGGCGACTCATGGCGGCCCCTTATTTGTGCATAAGAGATTTTCCTAACTAAACCCTTCATAGTGCACCGTTTTCCGAGTGCCGTCAAATGACCTTGTCGGCGCAAGAAGAAGAGGCGAACGCATCGGGCTTGGCTTTGAACACAAACCCCATGCTGAGGATGTAGCCCATTGCTTCTTTGAGCGCAGTGTTGCTCTCGAATGCAGGGTCGGTGTTGATGTCGGCGTGTACCTCCAGCGCCACGTCGTGTTCGTCGAGCAGGTGGCAAAGCGCGTAAGCAACCTCGACCGAGCGGGCTACTTCGAGAATCATGCGCTCGCGGAGGGTCATTTTGCGCGCGTTTTTGTCGTTGGAAATGAACATGAAACCGCCGCGTTTTTCGCGCAGGAAGACAATGACCGTGGCAAAATGCACCTCTTCGCCGATGACCTGCGAATCCGTTCCGATGCACACTTTGAGTTTGTAGCCAGCAGCCTTTTCGCGCCGGATAGTTTCCTCCACTGCTGCGAGCAGAGGCTGTTCGATTCGTTGGCCGTTGAGCCTTCTCCACTCCATGGTGTTTGCTGTTTTAGTGAAACGATGTGAATGAATCTGATTTGGCCGAAATTGGATTTGGCAGAATGTCGGGTCAAAAATGGGGTTTTTCTGCAAATTTGTTTTTACCCAAGTCAAAATTAACGATTTGGTAAACAATACATTTGCAGATGAAGTTCCGAACTATGACAAAAGCAACCTTCCTCCGATTGGTCAATTCCCCGTGGCGAATGCGCCTGTTTTTACTGTGGAAA
>CAYZVM010000096.1:0-21705 GCA_964481485.1 uncultured Saprospiraceae bacterium
GTACCAGCATCTTTTTGACCCAAATGTACCTTTTCACCTTATTTCAATGAACAGCATTCAATTTACCTCACCCGCAGCGTCTGCCCGATTTTAATGGTGTCGTCTTTCATGTTGTTCAGGTATTTCAGCCGCGCCACGGTGAGGTTGTATTTGCGTGATATGCTGAACAGGGTGTCGCCTTTTACCACGAGGTGATAGCCATCAGCCACGACGGGGGGCTTGGTTTCGTTGGATTGCCAGCCACCACTGCCCGACTGATTTGGTGTGGGATCTGGCGGATAGGTGGTGCCGGTGACGACGGGAGGTTTCACGCCGCTGGGTACGGTGGGGGTCGGTTCGGTCGTGGCAGGTGGTTTTTGCGGTTCGGGCTTGTTGGATTGTTCGCCGCCGCCGATTTCGGGCAGATAACCTTCGTCGTCCGGGGTCATGGATTCTGGCGTGGGCGCTGTGGGCCAGAGTTCGTCCGGGGTGCTGGCACCGGGGGCATCGGTGGGGAGGCCGTCGCGCAATTTTATGTTGTCGCCAGCTTTGCGTTTGCCTTTCAGCCGGACTCGCTCGCCGTCGGCGGGTTCTTGGCCGGGGCGAAGGCCGTTGCGCTGGCGCAGTTTGTCCAATTTGATGCCATATAGCTGCGAAATCTCGAACATAGTCTGGTTGTCTTTGACGTAATGTTCGTTGGCGCGGCCGCTCCATTTGTCTTTTTTGGGTTGGATAAACACCCTCGTTTTGGCACTGAGTTTTTGACCCGGAGTGTATCCCCTGTCGTTGTAATCTGCAACTTTGTTCACATTCAGCCGGTAGGCTTTGGCGATGTCGGCGACGGTTTCGCCCTCGCGGCATAGGATTACTTTAGTGTCGTTGATACGCCCGATGCGGTTCTGCGTGTTGGGCAGGGGGATGTCGGCGCCGCTTTCGTTGCCAGCCTGCGGGTTTTCGGGTTCGGGTAGTGCATCGGGGTTTTCATTGTAGGGGAGGTCGTATTCGTAGAGTTTGTACCTTTCTATTATGTCAACCAATTTTTCCGAATAAGTATTGGAGGTAGAATAGCCCGCAGCCTCCAAGCCCTCTGCCCAACCTTTGTAATCTGTGCGGTCGAGTTTGAACAAGAATCCGTAGCGGTATTCCTTTTTGGGGTCGCGCAGAAACTCGGCGTGGTCAAGATAGCTCTCCACCACCTTGTCGTATTTGCGGAAACAAGACTCAACGAGGTTCCCATTTTCGTCTTTGTCGTCGTCTTTCTTTTTATAGGTTTTGCCCCTCCAGTTGGTGCCGCATTTGATGCCGAAATGGTTGTTGGCGTTCAGGGCTAGTTCGCTGGTGCCGGCACCGCTTTCCAAGATGCCCTGCGCGAGCGTGATGCTGGCCGGCACACCGCCGCGCTGCATTTCGAGGATAGCGGATGCTTTGAATTGTTCGACATAATTTTGGTTGCGGTCGCCACCCGACCTGCCCATCATGGCCGAGGCGGCGGGCGCGGCAGGCTTGCTTTTTTTGAACAGGCTGCAGCTGGGTGCCAAAAGTGTGGACAGAAATAAAAGAGGGAGAAAACGTCTCATGTGTAACACAGTATTTTGAGTTTTGGAATGTCGAGCATGTCGCTCGTGGCGTAAAAGTAAAACGCCTTTGCAAAAAAACTTATTCTGTTGAAAAACAAGCCTTGACAGTTCTTTAAGCTGGATGTTGCGGGTTTGCTAACTTGGTGCAATTCACAGAATTTTTGACCGAAAAGACGAGCGGCTGCCCCGATATCGGGGCAGCCGCTCGCGTGTATTTTTCTATTTCGAAGAATCTATTTCAAAATGAAGTTGTACTCAATCCAGCCGCATTGGGTGTCTGCTCCGGGCTCTGGCGCAAAACGACCCTGCTTCGCGGCTGTAGTGGCTGCTGCTCTCAATCCGCCATCCGTGGTGGTGGATCCAGACTGAGTGGGTTCGGCACTGATGACTTTGCCATTGCTGTCCACGCATATTTTCACGCGCACAGTACCTTGTTTTTGAGAGTTATATGCTGCTTTAGCAAGGCTGAGGACTTTTCGGCCACCCAGTCCGCCGCCCACGGAACCGCCGGTGCCAGTACCTTGACCGCCGCCTGAGCCACCACCTGAACCGGGGCTTTGACCAAATGGATTGCCGCCAGTGCCGCCGGGAATGCCTTGGTTTCCGGGTTTGCCGCCTGTGCCGGTACCTTGGCCAGTGCCACCCGTGCCGCCACCGCCGAGGCCAGAGTTTTTAATCTTGTCGCGGCGTTCTTTGTCTTGCCGGGCTTTTTCGGCAGCGGCTTCTTGGGCGATGCGTTGGCGTTCGCGCTCGGCTGCTTGGGCTTTTTCTTGTTCTTGCCGAATGCGAGCCTGCTCCTGTTCCTGTTTGCGTTTTGTCTCTTCTTGTTGGCGGCGCAACGCAGCTATAGAGGGATCTTCGGTAGTCGGCACGGGTTTGGGTGCCTCCACTTTTTCGGATTTGGCAGGTGGTGCGGGTGCGGGAGGGGTAGGAGTGGGTTCGGCAGGTGCCTCGATGGGGGTTTCTTCGACCACCTCTTCGGACGCAGGCTCGCCGACGGGAGCAGATGTGCTGTTCATGCCCCGGTCAGGTTGGCCTTCAGCGGCATCGTCGCCGCCACCGCCCCATTCGATATTGACAAAAACGGGCGGCGGTTCGTAGATTTCTTCTTCTGCATCCGCGAAAGTGTAAAACATAAGCAGCGCCATCAGCCCGAGGTGGGCCATGATGCTGATGAGTACGGCTTTTGTGCGGTCTTCGTCGCGGTGAACAATGGCTTTCATAACAAATTGAATTTAGTTTTGAGTGGTTGATGTATTTTGGAAATTCAATTGCACAAAAATGCAAGGCCAATTTTTCAAATTCCGAGAACGGATAATCAATTGACCAAGTTCCTATTTACTTGTCGTCTATAATTTGGCTGGTGGCCAAAATGGTCTTCACTTTCAGGCGGTTGGCGATATCAAGCACATACACAACTTCTTCAATGGCAACACCTTGCTCGGCAGCGATGGTCACAGTGACCTCTTTCGGGTCTTTTTTCTCGGCTTTCACTTGCCCGAGCAGGGAGGCTTCCAAACTTTGCTTGGCGATTGGTTTTGTGCCAAGATAGTATTGACCTGGCTTCCTGATAGAGACGGACAATGACGTGGAAGCCACTGGCGCGGAAGAACTGCTCGAAGGCAGTTGGAGTTGGAGCGAGTTGGTGGTGACGAAGTTGGAGGTCAGCATGAAGAACATCAGCAACAGAAATATGACGTCAATCATGGCCGCCAGACTAAACTCCGGTTTGACGTGCATTCTTCGTTTTAGTCCCATTTTTCTTTATTGATAGATTGAGTGATGATGGATGGATGAAATTGGTTTTGTTTCAGACAATCATGAACCAGCGAGCCGATTTTTGGCTTCCCGGCTCATGATTTATCATTCACCATTCACCATTATCTTGTGGGTTCTTGCAACAGGTCCATGAACTGCATGGCTGTGTTTTCCATCTTAAAAATGACCTGGTCGAGTTTGGACACCAGCACGTTGTAGCCAGCCATAGCAATAATGGACACGAACAGACCACCGGCAGTCGCCGTGAGGGCGTGGTAGATACCGTCGGAAAGGTCTTTGGCCGTGATTGCACCTTCTGCTTTTGCCATGCCCTGGAATGCGATAATCAGACCGATAACCGTACCCAAAAGACCAATCATCGGGGCAATGCCAGAAATGGAGGCAAGGGTCGAGAGGTTTTTTTCGAGTTTCAGCAGTTCGAGGTTGCCCACGTTTTCGATTGATTTGTTGATGTCGTCCAACGGTTTTCCGATGCGGT
This sequence comes from uncultured Saprospiraceae bacterium, assembly GCA_964481485.1. Classification (GTDB taxonomy): domain Bacteria; phylum Bacteroidota; class Bacteroidia; order Chitinophagales; family Saprospiraceae; genus M3007. Next base: position 3,814 of record CAYZVM010000096.1, read on the forward strand.
CGAGTCCCTTTTCCACCATGCGAGCCATCGGTGCGTCCACACTTTGGCAGAGGGCTTTGGCAGCTTGGAGGTTGCCGTTTTCCACACTGGCGCGGATGCTGTTCATGAAGTTTTGATCCACTTGGGCGGCGCGAGAGAGCGTGAGAAGGCGCTCGATGATAATATAGAGTGCGTAAATGGAAAGCAGGGTCAAAACACCTATCACGATTTGGCCGGACATACTGCTGCCAGTGATGAGGTCGAAAACACTTTGCGGCTCCGCCGCTGCTTTTGCCGGGCCTTTTGTGGCAGGGGGAGACGCTTGCAGGAAGAAGAATGAGGTCAAAAAGGCGTTAAGTATCATAGAATATGGTGCTGTTAGTTGGTGAAACCGATTGTTTTCTTTTTTGCGTTTGCGAACGCCAAAAGTAGCGCATTTTGTATTTGAGCCAATTTTTTCCTTAACATTTTTGCGGCGTCGGGTGCAGTTTTGGCAGAGAAAAGACAAATATGATGTCCTGAAAATGAAAACATTACAAGAATTTCCTGTTTCTGAGCCCCGCCTTTGCCTTCCTCAAATAATCAGTTTTAAAATTATGTGAAAATGCAAAAACATACTACAGGGTTTTGTCGGCGACAAAGTGAACAGTGAAGATTTTTGCGGCGAAAAACCTGAAAGCTTCTCATGTCGCACGGGAGTCGTCCGCAGTAGCAGGTCAAATCTCCCCTTGTTTTTTCACCGTGCCGAATGCGAGCACTGAGCAGTTCGCCGACATGGATTTCCCAGTTTACCGTTCTTTTTTTGGAATGGGCATTTGCCGGGATTGTGCTGCTTTTCTTTCTTGCCTCCATTTTAATTACACCACTTTTGGTAATTGACTGTCAGATTGTTAAATCAAAAAGAAGCGGCGTGGTTTTTGTTGATTTTCTCCTTTGCTGTTCTTTATTTTCCTGAAAAAGCCACAACCCGAAATGACACGAACCGAACTGCGCGAGTTTTGAGCGGTGACGGCAAAAGCACAACAATTGCTGTGGGAAACCCTTCTCAAATTGGCCATTGCCCACAACGTGCTGGCGGAATATGCGGTGGATTTCACCCAACTTTTGCGCATCGCGGCTGGAATAAAATTACAGACACTTCGTTACTACGCCGGTTCTGAAAAAGCGGCACTCCGGCAAGCAAAAAATTCAGCACAATGAGGCTTTTTCGGCAAAAGTGGAGGTTTGGAGAAATCCAACACAAACTCGACCGGGTTGGCTACTGCACAGGAAAAGAAGACTTTAATTATTACAACTGTGATTATTCGACCGTTCCCTGTAAAAAAACAACCGTTTTCTTGACGGTTTCGCTAATTGAAGTACCTTTGACATTATCTTTCGCACATCCTAAACAAGTCATCGTCTCATGATTTTTCCATTCGGCAAAAAGAAAGACACCGACACCGACGACGAACAAGCTAAGAAAAAACGTTCGCTCGACGACATCGAATCCGACCTCACTGTGCTCGACAAAGACGAGATGAACAAAGTAGAGGGCGGCAAATCGAACAACTCGTTCGGTAGCCTCAACGACCTGCGCGACAGCCTCGGCAGCACCATTCCTTTGTAATCAAAACACCTCCCATACTTCGGAAGCCTTCTGTCGCCGCGAGCAGCAGAAGGCTTTTACTTTTGCCCCATGGCTCTTCAAGAAATTTGGCAGCGGCTTTATGAAGGTCTGCTCGCCACCACTCCCCTCGAATTCATCGCCGTGTTTTTCGGCATCGCCAGCGTGGTGTTTTCCCGCATGGAAAACATCTGGGTGTACCCGACGGGCATCGTCAATACCACGATTTACATCTACCTGAGCATCGTCGCGGGGCTGTACGCCGAGGCGGGGGTGAATTTTTACTACACCGTGATTAGCATCGTCGGCTGGTGGCTGTGGGCGCAAAAACGGGAGGGCGAGAAGGTGTTGCGTATCACCCGTTCCAGTGAGCGCGAATGGCTTATTGCGTTGACTTTCTTTGGATTGTGTTGGGCGGCCTTGTTTTTTATTTTGAAAAAATTCACCGACAGCACGGTGCCGATGGCCGACGGGTTTGCTTCGGCGGCGGCTTACACAGGGATGTGGCTCATGGCTCGGAAGAAGTTGGAAAACTGGCTTTGGTGGATTGTGACGAACATCGCGTCCATCCCGCTTTACTTCGCCAAAGGTTTTGTTTTCACGAGTTTTCAATACCTCGTTTTTCTCGTGTTGGCGGTGCTGGGGTATATTGAGTGGCGGAGGAAATTACGAACCTGATTGCGAGACATTCCATGTTTCAAAAACATGGAATGTCTGGACACGGAAGATTTTACCCCCTAAAAACCATCAGTGCCAGCCAGAAAAACGGCAGCGCGAAGATGAACGCGTCGAAACGGTCGAGCAGGCCGCCGTGGCCGGGCAGCAGATTGCCGGAGTCTTTCACGCCGACGCTGCGTTTGAGCATACTTTCCACCAAGTCGCCGAGGGTGCCGAAAACAGCGGCCACCACGCCCAGCGCGAGCCATTGTATTTGCGCGAAGTCTTTGATAATGAAGGACAAACCCCACGCCATCAGCACCGTGCAAATCCCGCCGCCGATAGTTCCTTCCCAGGTCTTATTCGGAGAAATGCGCTCGAAGAGTTTTCGCCTGCCGAGTTGCGAGCCGACGAAGTAGGCCATCGTGTCGTTTGTCCAGATGAGGAGGAGGAGGCCGAAGACGCGGAGGGGATAATATTCCCCTATATTTAGACAGTAGCGAAATTCTGGGGCGGCGATATCTTGAAGCAATGCAAATGGCAATCCTAAATAAATAGCACCCAGAAAGTAATATCCGATATTCGCAAAAGGCTGTTTAGGGTTCAGGTAGAGTTCGATGACAAATATTGAAAAGCCAATGACAATTAATATCATTTGGAAAATTGCCTGATCTTCCTGATACAGGATACCGATTAAAGACAAGCTTAGAAACAAATAAACGAACGTTCCAAAAAATGTCCCCAACACTCGACGCAACATTTTAGACTCCTCTTCGGTAATGAGAAGTCCTGCCAATTCCCACAGACATCCGGCTGTAATTAAGGCGAAAAGAGCAAGCAATATTAACTGTCCCCCAAACACCCCCCCCAGCATGGCGGCCACAAAAACGATAGCGGTGATGATGCGTTGTTTCATCCAAGTTGTTGATTTAAAGTGGGAATACGTTTACGAAACCTTCAAGGTTTCGTAAACGTCCAGAAGGCAAAGACTGCTTATTTTTTTAACTTCATTGTAGCGTGAAATGGTGGAATCGTCATTCCCGCCCGTCCACAATTCGCTCCCACAGTTTTTGAAACGAGTCCTCGCTGGCTTTTACGCTGCTGCGATTCTGGTTGTTTTGTTTGGCATCCCACTCGCCTTTTTCATTTTTAAAAAGCAAAAACGGAAACACAAAATTGTTGCCGCGAATCGTGTCGCCCAAAAGGCCGAAACGCAAATCGTTCACCTGCAAGGTGTCGCCGTTGTAGGGCATCACATTGTAATAACCATCGGAAAACCAGCGGAGAAAACGGTAAGCCCGGTCGCCGGGCGGAATATCCTTCAACAAATGGTGGTTTTTTGGCAGCACCGAGAACGGTACGTAATGCTCGGTCTTGTCTTTGAACCCATACAGGCCGTAGTAAAACGCCGTGTCGCCCTCTGCCAAGCCGTTCCACACGATATTGTTGAAAATCGTCGGATTGGTCATAAATCGCTGATATTGAACACCGCGTTCTTCCAGAGTTTGTTTGAAAATACGGTCGGCCTGCACTTTGTGCCAGCTGGCGTAAATGCCCACATAACCCACAAACCACGCAATACCAACCCATGTGAACACCGCCCGGAGTCGCTCCTTTTTTTGAAACCTCGACGCCACGATGAGGAAAATCGAAAAAGGAATCGTGGCCAGCGGATCCACCACCGAAATGGTGTTCCATTGCACGCGCAGGTCGCTGAACGGCTGCCAAATCTGTGTGCCAAAATTGGTGCAGCAATCGAGAATCGGGTGGGTGAAAATGCTCAGGAAAAACAAAGCGACCCAAGTCAGGTAAGGCGCTTCCACGAGCGAGAGGTCGCGCCGCCAGTACTCGTTCCAAAGTTTCAAGGCAAACCATGCGCCGAGCAAAACGGTAGGCACCATCACATAAAAACTCAATCCTTCGCCCATCAGCACCGGGATAAAATTGATGGCCGCCGCCGCCCCGAAGAAAAATAGCAGCCAGATACCCATGGCCCAGGCTTTGTATCCGCGCAATCGGTACACATTATTATGGTAAAACCACTGCGTCAATTTCGCCAGCCCCCATGGCGCGAGCACCGCGAACAGGAACGAGTGCATGAATCCCCGGTGGAACGAGGTGGCCGTGATTTCGTCGCAGAAAAAAGTGGCGAACACGTCCAAGTCGGGAATCGTGCCGCCTATCGCGCCCCAAAGCATGGCGCGGTTGCCGATTTTTTTGCCCGCCACGACTTCGCCGCAGGCTGCGCCGAGCGCGATTTGAGTGAGAGAATCCATAGATGGAGCGAGTCAGTTTGCCGAAATGGAGATACAGCGTTCAGTAGTTCAAAAGGCGAAATGCGCTCTTTGTCATCGGCAATCTATTGAAAACCAATAAAATGGCACAGGGGAACAACAAATGCGACGACGGGCAAAGGTAAGTTTTCCCACAACCGCGCTTCCATCGGGATGAAACTTCTTTTCTATCCGCTACATCTGATTCATCTTGCGGGATTCCGCACCGAGGTTTGCGCTACAATGAACTTTTTAAAATTTACCCCGTTCAGGTCTTGCCATTTTTCAAAAACGGAATCTATCTTTGCACCCCGAAATGGAGGTTGTAGCTCAGTCGGTTAGAGCGTCGGATTGTGGTTCCGAAGGTCGGGGGTTCGAGCCCCCTCATCCTCCCTCAAAAAAAGGGTGGTGCAAATCGCGCCACCCTTTTTGATTTTCAGCATTTTATGTTCATTCCTTCGTTGGTTTCACAGTGCCTTTGAGCAGCACGCTCGTCTCGCTGGGGTAGGTGTTCGCCGTCACATAAATCAGTTTTTTCTGGAAATCAATTTTGTTGGTGGTGTTGAACTTTGCAGTTATCTCCCCGCTGCTGCCCGGCGGAATCGGCTCGTCCGAATATTCCGGCACGGTGCAGCCGCACGACGAACGCGCCTTTAATATAGTCAGAGGCACTTTACCGGTGTTGGTGAACTTGAATTTGTGTTCCACCACATCGCCCTCGTTCACTTGGCCGAAGTCAAACTCCGTCTCTTCAAAAGTGATGCGGGCCAATTGGTTCGAATCGGCGGGCATATTGGCGCTAGCCGGGTTGCGCACCATATCGGCCACTGAGTTGCCGTCCGCCTTGATTTCTTGAACACCTTCGGCGGGTTTGTCGTTTTTGCAAGATGCCCAACTGAGGGCTGCCAACAGGCACAAAAAGAGATTTTTTTTCATGGTAAATTATTTTTTTGGATCTCGGAAATTGGACATTTGGACTCAACAATCTTGAATCTTCCGATGCCAATAGCCAGTATTCAACGTCAAATTTCAAATATTTTCGGCAAAAATACGGCACTCGCATTTTTAGGTCGTACACCTCCATCACAACAAAAAGTGAATGAAACAGCACATTTTTCTTCTCGGTTTTATGGGCAGCGGCAAATCGCACTGGGGTAGGGTAGTGGCCGAAAAAACGCGCTGCCCGTTCATAGACCTCGATGCGCTGATAGAAGAGCGGGAGGGAAAAACAATCCCCGACCTTTTTGCCGAAGCGGGGGAGGCCGGTTTCCGCGAAATAGAAAGAAAACACCTGTACAGCTTTGCGGATTTTCCACCGTCCATTGTGGCCGCGGGCGGCGGAACCCCATGCTTTTTTGACAATATGGATTGGATGAAACAGAATGGGCTGACGGTTTATCTGAAAATGCCACCCGAAATTTTGCTGGAAAGACTGAAAAAAGGAGGCGACCAGCGACCCTTGCTGAAAAACTTGAGCGAATCCGAACTATTCGTTTTTACCCAAAATCTGCTGCACGAACGCGAACCTTTCTACTTGCGGGCGGATTGTACGCTCGAACACGCTGGCGACGACGCGGCGTTTTTGGAACAGCTGCTCGCGCTCATAGACCAAAATCTTGCCTATTGATGTTTGATCAACGCCGGAAGTGTTCCGAACCATTTCGGCGTTTGTCTAATTCTAATTGTTCAGCATCACCGGCATCACCAACATCAAGATTTCGCGGTTGGTGTTTTCTTCTTCTACGGGCGTGAGGATGCCCGCGCGGCTGGGAGTGCTGAATTCCATTTTCACTTCGTCGGAGGCAAGCACGCCGAGCATTTCCACGAGAAATTTGGCGTTGAAGGCGATTTTCATCGGGCTGCCTTCAAAGTTGCAGGCCATTTGCTCGGTGGCCTCGTTGGAAAAGTCGAGGTCTTGAGCACTGACGGTCAGGCTTTTGTCCGTCACGTCGAGCACCACTTGGTTGGTAGTTTTGTTGGCGTAGATGGCGATGCGTTTGAGCGAATTTTGAAAATCGGCGCGGCTCACCGTCATCATATTTGGGTTGTCCACCGGGATGACGGCGTTGTAGTCCGGGTAGCGGGCGTCGATAAGGCGGCATACCAAGTTCATGCCCGCGAAGGAGAAAAATGCGTTGGCTTTGTTGAACGAAATCGTAACACCGTCGTTGGCGGGCAAGGCGTTTTTGAGCAGGTTGAGGGCTTTTTTCGGGACGATAAAAGTGGTGCTGACCTCGCCCGCCAATTGGTGGGTGGTGTATTTCACCAATTTGTGCGCGTCCGTCGCCACACAGATGAGTTTGTTCATTTCCACTTGGAAATACACTCCCGTCATGGCCGGGCGCAGTTCGTCGCTGGAGGTGGCGAACACCGTATTATTGATGGCCTCCAGCAGATATTGGCTGTTGATTTTCACCGTTTCCACCGAGTCCGCTTCGGGGATGTTGGGGAAGTCCGCGCCGTTTTCGCCAGCGAGTTTGTACTTGCCGTAGGAAGAGGTGATTTCGATGCCCCAGTTTTCTTCGTTCACCGTGAAAGTGACGGGTTGGGTGGGGAGCGCCTTCAGCGTGTCGAGCAGGATTTTGGCCGGCACAGCCACAGAGAAATCGTCGTCGGCCAGCACCTCGATGGTGGTGGCGATGCTCGTTTCGAGGTCAGTGGCCGCGATGGTGAGTTTTTTATTTTCGATTTTGAACAAAAAATCCTCCAAAATGGGCAGCACCGGATTGGAGCCGATAGCGCCGGACGCAATGGAGAGTTGTTTCAAAAGTTCGGAAGAAGAGACGCTGAATTTCATCATTAGCAAGTTTTGAAAGGTTTTTGGTTTGGAGGCTTGAGATGCGCGGCAAATGTATATTCATCTGCCCGTCTTTTTGTTTCTAAAAACTAACAACCTGTGGAAAAAACGGAAAAATCTACCTTTGCCCGCTCACAAACCGCACCGCGCAAATTGGCAGTCCTGCATCGCAAATCTGATAACGTGAATCGAAAGTCCCCGCCGCTCATCCATGAGGTCGGCAACCTCGTGCTGCCCAACCCGCAGGTAGTGCTTTTGGACAATGGCATCCCCGTGTATGTGCTGGATTTTCCGGGGCAGGAGATCGTGAAAATCGAGGCCGTGTTTCGCGCCGGAAGGCCGGAAGAAGAGAAACGCCTCGTCGCCCGCGCTACTTCCCGGCTGCTCCGCGAGGGTACGGCGAGCCGGACAGGCGCAGAAATCGCCGAACACATTGATTTTTATGGAGGTTCGCTCAGTGTGCCCACCAATTTGGACACCGCCAACTTCCTGCTTTTTTCCCTGAAAAAATACGCCGCCGAACTCATCCCGGTTTTTGCCGAATTGCTGCAAGCGCCGACCTTCCCCAAATCGGAATTGGACACGTTCAAACGGACGAGCGTGCAGGAATTGCTCGTAGAATTGGAAAAACCGGAGGTGTTGGCTTATCGAAAAGTCACAGAACTCATCTTCGGCGAGCATCACCCGTACGGCTACAACTCCACGCCCGACGATTATGCTGCGCTCGAACGCGCCGACCTCCTCCGCTATTTTGAGCAATGGTACACGCCCGCCAACTGCTTGTTGTTTGCCAGCGGCAGGATTGACGACGGTGTGTTGAAACTTTTGAATGAATATTTAGGGAAAAACAAAAAAACGGACACCCTCTCACTCTCTCACCCGCTCGCTCTCTCACCCGCTCACCTGCCCACCCTCTCACCCGCTCACATTTCCCTCCCGCACCCCGGCTCGTTGCAAACAGCTATCAAAATTGGTCGGCGCACGTTCAGCCGCCGCCACCCGGATTTCAATGGGATGTTTGTGCTCAACACCATTTTGGGGGGCTATTTCGGCTCGCGGCTGATGACGAACATCCGGGAGAAAAAGGGATTTACCTACAATATTTACTCCACGCTGGATGCCTATTTGCACGACGGGTGCCTCTACATCGCCACCGAGGTGAACCCCACCTCGGCCAAAAAAACGGTGAAAGCAATTTTTTCGGAAATGAAAAACTTGTGCGAGAAACCCGTCGGCGACGATGAACTCGCCATGGTGCGCAACTACCTGCTCGGGATGTTGCTCAACGGTCTCGACGGCCCCATGAACACCTCCGATGTGGTGCGCAGCCTTATCGTGGAAGGCCTTTCGCGAGAAGCCTTCGACGAACTCGTGGGCACGATACGCCACATCACGCCCGCGCAATTGCAGGCATTGGCCGAACGTTATCTGCGCCCCACCGATTTTTGGACTGTCACGGTGGGCTGACCGATATGCCGAGCGGGCAAGTTTGCATGGAGACCGACCTCGGCAAAAAATTTTAAGGTTTTTATTTTGTCTAAAAATCCTCAAAAAACTGTGTAGTTTTGCACACTTTTTGAAAAAAAACACCAATCGTACCTCACGTTTAAATAAACAAACATTGAACTTCTTTAAATTTTTCAAGCAGGAGTTGGCCGTTGACTTGGGCACCGCAAACACGCTCATCATGGTGGACGACCAAGTAGTAGTGGACGAACCTTCCATCGTGGCTATAAACCGTCGCACGGGCGAAACGATTGCCGTAGGTCACCGGGCGATGCAAATGCACGAAAAAACCCACGAAAATATCAAAACAGTGCGCCCACTGAAAGATGGTGTGATTGCCGATTTCCAAGCAGCGGAGGCGATGATACAGAGTATGATAAAAATGGTGGGCCGGAAAAACAACTTTTTCAGCCACCTCAAAATGGTGATTTGTATACCGAGCGGCATCACCGAAGTGGAAAAACGCGCCGTGTTTGACTCCGCCGACCACGTGGACAGCAAAGAAACCTATCTCATCCATGAGCCAATGGCCGCCGCACTCGGCATCGGCCTGAGCATAGAAGAGCCAGTGGGCAACATGATAATTGACATCGGCGGCGGCACCACGGAAATCGCCGTCATCGCCCTATCGGGCATCGTGTGCGACGAAAGTATCCGTATCGCGGGCGACGAATTGACCAATGACATCATGGGCTATATGAAGCGCGAGCACAATATCCTCATCGGCGAGCGCACCGCGGAGCAAATCAAAATCAACGCCGGCTCCGCGCTCCACGAGCTCGAAAACCCGCCGCCGGATTACGCCGTGAATGGCCGCGACTTGATGACCGGCATACCAAAGCAAATCAAAATCAACTACCAGGAGGTTGCTTACGCGTTGGACAAAAGCATCAGCAAAATAGAAGACGCGGTGCTGCGCGCGCTCGAATCCACGCCGCCCGAACTCGCCTCCGATATTTACAAAACCGGTCTTTACCTCACAGGTGGCGGCGCTTTGTTGCGCGGTCTCGACAAACGTTTGGAACAAAAAACCAAACTCAACGTCCACATCGCCGACGACCCGCTGAGAGCGGTGGTGCGCGGCACGGGCATGGCGCTCCGCAATACGCACCAATACTCTTTCCTCATTGACCGCAAAAGTGTATAGGGTGTGAGAATGTGAGCGGGGTGAGAAAGTGAGAAAAAAATTGCTCACCGCTCATCCCGCTCGCATTCTCACCCCTCTCATCCTCTCACTTCTGACCATGGGCCGACTCCTGCAACTGCTCCTCCGCAACGGCGGTTTTATGACTTTCCTGTTGGTGGAAGCCCTTTGCTTTTACCTCGTCGTACAACACAACACGACTCAAAACGCGATATTTACGCACACTACGGGCATTTTTGCGGGCAACATACTCGAGAAGCGGAGGGACTGGACTGATTATCTCAGTTTGCGGCATCAAAAAGACAGCCTGATGAGGGAAAATGAAAGGTTGCTCGCCGATTTGGCTGCTATCCGAATGGTGCAAGTCCCTTACCGCGACACATTCTTCTCCGTCCGGTTCGATACCCTCTACAAAGGCGACACCATGTTGTTGCGGAAAATATCCCGCCCGCAATACAAATTTATCGCCGCCAAAGTCATCGGCAACACTATCAACAGTGTGAACAACTGGCTGATACTCAATCGGGGGCGCAATGACAGTCTTCGACCCGACATGGGCGTGGTCACCGGGAAAGGCATCGTCGGCATTGTGCGGCACGTTGACCCCAATTTTTCGATGGCGATGTCCGTGCTGCACCGCGAAGTCAAAATTTCTGTTTCGCTGAAAAAAGAAAGGGCGCTCGGCTCCCTGATGTGGGACGGCAAAGACCCCTCTTTGATGACCTTAAAATATATTCCCCGCCATTTCAAAGTAAAAGTAGGCGACGAAATAGTCACGAGCGGCTACTCAGAGCTATTCCCCCAAGGCGTCCCGGTAGGTCATATAGAAGGCAAGATTGAAAACGACCCCGAGAATCCCTATTTTTGGATACTAAATGTGCGCCTCAGCCAAGATATGTCCGCCGTGAACAACGTGTATGTAGTGGACAATATTTATCACACCGAACTGGACAGCCTGAAACAGAAAGTGAAACAATGAACTACAGTCTTCTTGCAAGCGTATCTCGTTTTTTGGGGTTGGTAGCGGTGCAAGTGCTCCTGCTGCGGCACATGGGTACTGAAATAGGCGCTTATTTCAACGTGCTGTTGTACCCGCTTTTCATATTGCTCCTGCCGATTCAAATGCCGACCTCCGCAGCAGTGTTGATGGGCGCATTTATCGGCATAGTGGTTGACTTGTTCTATGGCACACCCGGTGTGCACGCCAGCGCAGGGGCATTTTCTGGGCTTGCACGTTCCATGGTGCTTACCGCTTACAAGCCCAAAGGTGGATATACTGGCAAAGAGCCGATACCCGCGCCCACATATTTTGGCTGGAGTTGGTTCACACAAGTAGCGGGGTTGTTTTTTGCGCTCCATTTGTTCTGGTATTTTTCAGTCAGTGCCTTCACGTTCGTTTATTTCGATATCATCTTGTTAAAGACCATTGCAGCTTGGGTACTTTCTATGATATTTGTAGGCCTTTTTTGTGTGCTATTTGAACCTAAAAACTAACCAACAACCTAGAAACCAGCAACCCAACGAACAACCAGCAACCAGCAACTAAAAATGAACATCGCAGCGCAGCGGCAACGCACCATACAAATCGTCTTCATCATCGCGGGAATTGCCCTCGCGCTGAGAGCTGCGTATTTGCAATTGTGGGACGACTCCTTCAGCCGCCGCGCCGATGCCACCACCATCGAAAAACTCACCTTGTATCCGCCGCGCGGCCTCGTATATGACCGCAAAGAACGCCTCATCGTGAACAACAAGGCCATGTACGACCTCATGGTAATCTACAACCAAGTGGACAAGGGCATGGACACTTTGAAGTTCTGCCGCCTCATAGGCATCACGAAAGAAGAGTTCAAAAGTCGTATGAAAAAAGACTGGCGGAGTGGCAAGTTCTCCCGTTCCGTCCCATTTGTTTTTGACAAAAAAATATCCATCGAGAAATACGCCCTCTTGCAAGAAAGCCTTTACGAATTCCCTGGCTTTTTCGTGCAGGTGCGCAACATCCGGGGCTACCCCTTCAACGCCGGCGCGCATGTGCTTGGCTACATCAATGAGGTGGATCCGCGCGACATAGAGCGCAGCAAGGCAAAAGGCGGTAAAAACACATACACATCGGGCGACTACATCGGCGCTGCTGGCCTCGAATCCGAATATGAGACTTATCTGCGGGGCGAAAAAGGCACCACCTCGCTGCTAAAAGACAATTTGGGGCGCATCGTGGGCAAATACATGAACGGTGGCTTTGACACTGCCGCTGTGCCGGGCCACGACTTGATTTCCTCCATTGACATCGAACTGCAAGCTTACGGCGAGCAATTGATGCAGAACAAAACAGGCAGCGTGGTGGCTATAGAGCCAAAGACCGGCCAAATTCTCTGCATGATAAGCGCACCGTTCTACGACCCCAACCTGCTGGCTATGACCCAAGAGCGCGGCGCTATTTTCAGCCAATTGCTCACCGACTCGCTCAAGCCGTTTTTCGACCGCACGGTGATGGCAAAATACCCGCCCGGCTCTATTTTCAAAACCGTCGTCACCCTCGTCGGCTTGCAAGAAGGAACGCTCAATCCCGCGCGCGGGCAAGGCTGCAATGGGGGATATTTTTATGCCGGGCGTTTATACAAATGCCACGGCCACGGCCACGTCGGCAATGTGGTGGATGCATTGGCGTATTCTTGCAACACCTACTATTTCACCGAATTCCGCAACACGGTGGACAAATTCGGCTTCTCCAACCCCCACCAAGGACTTGATATGTTTGCCGAATATGCCCGCCAAATGGGCCTCGGCGTCAAACTTGGCATTGACTACCCGAACGAAAGCCCGGGCAACATCCCTACTTCAGCATATTACGACAAAGTCTATCCGCGAAAACTCGGCAGTTGGAAATCGCCCACCATCATGTCGGTCGGTATCGGGCAGGGCGAATTGCAACTGACCACCCTGCAAATGGCAAACCTCGCTGCCTGTATCGCCAACAAGGGTTATTGGTTCTCCCCCCGATTGGCCAAAGAATTCAAAGATAAAACCCCCATCCCGTCTCGATTTTTTGACAAACACGAAGTCAAAATCGAGCCGCGCTGGTTCGACCTCGTACAAGAAGGCATGGCCGAATGTGTCAATCGCGGCACAGCTCGCATCGCCCAAGTGCCGGGCATCCAAGTCTGTGGAAAAACCGGCACCAGCCAAAACCCCCACGGGCAAGACCACTCTGTGTTCTACGCATTCGCGCCAAAAGAAAACCCGAAAATCGCCATCGCCGTCTATGTCGAAAACGCCGGTTGGGGCGCCTCCTATGCCGCGCCCATCGCCGGGCTGATGATAGAAAAATACCTCAATGACACCATTGCGACTGCCCGCTTGGCAGTGCAAGAGCGCATGATAAATGCCGATTTGATACACAAAAAGCAATCAGGCAAACCAACAATGCAGGCGAAAAAAGCCCTGCCAAAACATGATGAGGTGCCGAGCGACGTACCTGAAACACAACCCGGGCTGGGCGTGACGACGGGGCAAGGACAGGGGCAGCGGAGGCGGTGAGGTCAAAATCACCACTTTTATTGTTCACTATAAAAATTCCCACCAATGAAAAAAACGCTTTTCCTCTCGCTCTTCCTGCTCTCGGCCATGCTCTCCTTCAGCCAAGCCGAATCCAAAAAAGGCCGCATCGAAGTAACATTTCACCGAAAACTTCAATTCAACGATTTGGTGAAAATCAAACTCGATATGGCAGAAAAAGGTATTTCGCTCAATTACGACCGCCTCGCTTTCGATGAAAATGGTGGATTGAGCCAGATTTCTTTTCGGGTAGATTGCAACGATGGCTTCAAAGGCACTGCACACTCTCATCAAATTTTCAATAAAAGTAAAACTGGTTTTTACCGAGACTACGATGATGCTGCTTCATCACCTTTTGGTACACACGCAGATTGAGGCGCCGCATAGGTGACATGACCTAACGTTAGGTTTTCATTTGACAGCCCGCACGAAATTTCAAGACTGCGAAGCCCGTTTGTTGGGCTTCGCAGTTTTTTATTTCAAAAACAAATTCAACATGAAACTACACTTCGCCCTTCCCCTTTTTGCCCTGTCTTTTCTTATGCTCAATTGCAAAAAAGATGATTCCAGCGCGGCGGCAAATCTCCAGTTCCAGTTCAAATTCGACGCGACTCAGGAACGCCTGAACAACGTCGGCCTTCCGGCGACGGTTCCAGTCGGCCATGCCGCCCAAACCCCCGATTTCCAACAAATGAGCGTCCACTACATCGAACTGGCGCCGGGTGCGCTGACGGCATTGGGCAAAGGTGCCATAGTCTATCACGCCGAAGAAACCAACAAGGGCGGCGAGGCGGCAGTTGATTTCGACAAAGCCGCCAAAGCGGACGAAAATGAAATTTTTACTAAAATAAACCTCAAAAACGTGCCGCCCGGCACCTACGAATGGGTGCGCGCCAGCGTAACTTACCAGAGCTACGACGTGACTTTCAACATCAACGCCGTGCCGCTCGTGGGCGATTTGCTCAACCAAAAAGGCCGAGTGGCCTCCTTCGTTGGCTTCAATACCTACCTCACCGCCGTGACCCCAAAAACAAAAACGCTGACCGTCAACGACGACAAAAAGCAGGGTTTCTGGGCGTTCGAGACCGATCTCACGCCGCCTTACGACCTCTACAACGACATCTATTTCGGAGAAGCCCCGGCGGGTGCCACGACGGTGGTGAACCCGCTTTTTGCCAGCAGCCCCATCCCGTCCGGCTCGTGCGTGGTGACGGGCAAATTCGCCCAGCCGCTCGTCGTCACTGGCGACGAAACCGAAGACATCACCGTGACGCTTTCCTTTTCTATCAACAAGAGTTTTGAGTGGATAGACACCAACAGCAACGGCCAACTTGACCTATACGGCGACGGTGGCACCCCGGCGGAGCAAATCGTGGACATGGGGTTGCGGGGGCTGATACCGAGTTGGAAGTAAGATTTCATAGGCCAGTTTTTGAACCGCAGAACCGTAAAATTTAAAACCGCAAAATTCTGCGCGCTCGGAGATGCCCAACTTTTCGGAAGTTGCAACTTTTGGAAAGTTGGGCATCAAAATCACTTACGTTTGCCATGAATAAATGAGCATTGATAGCGCCCATGGCAAAACGAAAAACGCCCGATTCCGAACCCCTCCAAGCCCTCGCCCCCATCCGCCCGCCGCTCAAAGTCCTGATTTTGTATGCGATGGGACAACTCGGCTGGTCGCTTGCCAGCTTCAGCGTGGGCAATTTGCTCATCTATTTTTATATGCCGCCGGAGCAGGGGCAGCCGATTTTCCCCTCTTTCATGCACCAAGGCGCGGTGCTGGGCGTACTGACGCTCATCGGCATCATCAGCGCCGCAGGTCGGGTGTTCGATGGCCTGATTGACCCGCTGGTGGCGAACTGGAGCGACAACAAAAAAGCCCGCATCGGCAAACGGCGGTGGTTCATGTTGTGGGGCGCGTTGCCTTTTGCGCTGTTTAGCACCCTCGCTTTTTACCCGGTTGTAAATGCCGAAAGCGGCGACAACTTCGCCTGGCTGGCGCTGATATTGACGCTCTACTACTTCTTTTTCACCTTTTACGTCATTCCTTACAACGCCCTGCTCGCCGAACTCGGCCACACGCCGACGGACAGGCTGCGCATCAGCACCCTCATTTCTGTGACTTGGGCGCTGGGTTTTGTGGCGGGCAACAGCGCGTACGCCCTGCAAGGTGTTTTTGAAAATATGGGAAAAACGCCCCTCGCGGCATTCCAAACTTCCGTCGCGCTGCTGAACGGCATCGCATTGGTTTTCATGCTCTTGCCCGCGTTGTTCCTCCGTGAAAAACGGTACGCCCGGCAGGTATCGGGCGAGCACGGTATCCGGCAGGCATTGGGTGCGGTGTTTGGCAACGGGAATTTTAGGTGGTTTCTGGCTTCCTTTCTGCTCTATTGGCTGGCGTTGACTTTTGTGCAATTGGGCATCGGATTTTACACCACGCTGCTGCTGGGTTTGGACAAGAGCATGGCGTTCACGTTTTCGCTCCTGAGTTTTGTCGCCAGTTTTGTGCTGTATTTCCCAGTCAACTTTTTGACCCAAAAATTGGGGAAAAAACGGGTGATGCTCGCGGCGTATTTGTTGTTCGGGTTGATTTTCAGTGTTTTGATTTTTGTAAAAACAATCCCGTTGCCAAAAGAATGGCTGCTCTACGGGCTGGCGGTGGCGGCTGCTTTTCCGCTCGCCACGTTCGGTATTTTGCCCAATGCCGTCATCGGCGACGAGGTGGAGCGCGAAGAAAAGGCGAGTGGGCGGCAAATGGCCGGGATGTTTTTTGGCGTGAGCGCATTCACGATGAAAGTTGGCATTTCGGTCGCCAATCTGATTTTCCCTTCTCTTTTGTTGTTTGGAAAAAGCACCGAAAATCCCGCCGGGGTGCAACTGACGGCGGCGGCGGCGCTGATATTTTGCCTCGCGGGGTGGCGGTGTTTCCGATATTATGAAGAAATAAAAGGGGCAGGCGCGGCATGAGCCATCTGTGGTGTTTTCTCCAATCGGAGCGAAATGATTTTCAGGTAGATATTCCATGACCCTAAATCACTTTTATTTGCGCCATGAAATTCAGCCTTCGTCATCGCAGCACCGGTACGGCTTACGTCATTTTTGAGCCGGGGTTGCACTGGACGTTCCGCCTTTTTTTTCGAAAAATTTATCTCAACAATACTCATGGTGTCCCCGCCGACAAACCCGTGTTGCTCGCCTCCAACCACCCCACGGCGTTCATAGATCCGCTGCTGCTGTGTGTTTTTTTAGACCCGCCCATCTACAACATGACGCGGGGTGATATTTTTCGCAAGCCCTTTTTTCGGAAGTTAATGGAAAGCGTCAATATGTTTCCCGTGTACCGGATACGGGATGGATACGCGAGCCGCGACCGCAACGACGGGGTGTTTGAATTTTGTCAAAACAAACTCCGCGACCACCACACGGTGAATATTTTTGTCGAGGGCGAACACCACTTGGACCGGCGCATCCGACCGCTGCAAAAAGGCTTGGCCCGCATCGCTTTCGGAACCTACGAACGTTACCTCCTCGACGACCTGCAAATCATTCCGGCAGGCTGCAACTATTTGTACGGCGACCGCATCCGCGACGAAGCGACGTTGAATATCGGGCAGCCGATTTTCGTCCGCGACTATTGGGCGGGCTATCAAATCAATGCCGCCGCCGCAATCAACCTGCTTTGCCAGGACATCGAGACAGCGCTGAAATCTCTTTGTTTTCACATCGAAAACCCGCACGACGACACGCTGGCCGAGCGGCTGCTCACTTTGCACAGGAGCGACCACCCGGCTCCGTTGCTGCCGATTTTGAATTATGACACCACTCGTTTTGCGTCTGAAAAATCTGTGCTCGACCGACTGAATATTTTGCCGGAGGCTGAAAAAGATGAACTCCGCCACCGGGTAAATCTCTATTTCAAGGTGTTGGACAAAGCCGGTATTTCCGATGAATCTTTGGTGCGCCCGGAATATGGCGCGGTCTCGTGGCTGGTGTTTTTGGCGGCGGGCGGCGCGCCGTTTTTGATAGGTGGGGTGTTGAGTTGGCCGGTGCGCCTTCTGGCGCGTTATCTGGCGGGCAAGTCGGTGAAAAAGAAGGAGTTTTATACCAGCGTCCTGATGGGTATCGGGCATTTCAGCGGGATGGTTTATATTTTGCTGCTGCTGGCGGCTGGCTTGATAAGCCGTTCGGCGGTGATGATTGCAGTAGCGTTGTTGGTGCCGGTGCTGACGTGGTTTTTCCTGTTTTACCGCGATATATGGGCGCGTTGGTGGGCGGCGCGGCGAGCCAACAATCATCCGAAACGGGCGGAGTTGCTGGAATTGCGCGGTGCGATTTCTTATGCTTCTGACGTGAAGTGAAATTTGATTTTCGG